>JAISSN010000028.1 GCA_031273105.1 Holophagales bacterium
TTTCACAAGCGGAATACATGGTTGACCTGAGCTTGCGTATCTGGCAGGCCCTCACTACCACTGATCTTTTTTCCTGCCTTCAGAAAACTATGTTTTCTATATTTTAGTCAACAGTCTCCTCAAAAGAACTACAACCTCTTTTTGTCGAAACGAACTAGCCGAGTAGTCGTCTTGCATTTGTTGCATTTTCAACGATTGGTACAATGTCGCCCTTTGAGCCGCCAGAGCTAATTGCAAAACCTCCGAATTTGCCAGAAACGCAGGCCCAGCCCCCCATTTTTCAGCGACTGCCACGCTGGTTTGCGGCGTTTCCAGAGGTTTTGCAGTTACCTCGCCATACTTGAATTGTGTCTCCAGGCCCTTTGCGTCTCCCAATGTTGCAATCAGGTCGTCTGTCTTATAGTATTTTGGTATAGCCTGAATGTAGCATGAGCAGTCTTGTTGGGTTGTTCAGCTAATTGATTACATCGAAAGTAAAATCAATGCCGTCAATACTGGTCAGATATTTCCTGAAGCGCTGGGGTATTCAAATCCTTGTGGGCTTTGTTTTCTTCGGCGGTCTGATGATGGCCTGGGAAGTCAGGTACATTTCCAAGACGATATTTGACAAGCAGGCGTCAATACACAATCTGATTCCAATGCTTCTGACCACCATACCCTGGAACGTGGGCGTCATTCTGCCTATGACTTCAGTTCTGGGCGGACTTTTGGGCACGCAGCACCTGTCGGAAGGTTCCGAGCTTGTTGCCTCCCAGGGGCTTGGCCACGGTATGCGCGGTTTCCTGAAACCCTGGGGACTGCTGTCCGCGTTTCTAATATTGTGCAGCGTCATTAACGCCCATTGGATTTCACCCTGGTCTTCTCGTAAAGAACAGCAGCTTCTTTATGAACTGGCGCAAGAAGCCGCACTGGTGGGCGGCTACATGCCAAAGGCCGGAGAAGAGCCTAAATTGCTTAAGGGCGATGTTTTTTCTCACGGGTCCGCCCCCCTTCCCGACCAAGTGGTTTTTTGGGGAATATCCAAAGACGACGGCAAGCTCCATATAATGCAAATTGGTCCTGAAACTGTATCTCATTTAATTAGTGATAGATACTCTTACAAGATAGAAAAGGTTATAAATGATTCCCACGACCACTTCGAACACATAAAGATGAGTTTCCGCTTTGAGAATGTCAGTGGCAAAGCCACAAGCAAAAGCCAAAACCTGAATGAGCGCATAACAGACGTATCCTATAAGGCGTTTGAAGTCAGCCAGCCGATACAAATCAAGAAACAATCGCTGTACCAGCCCACGGCCATGCGTCATCTGGGCACGGGCGAGTTACTGAATACCGGAAGAAGCGATGAAGCTACACTGAAGCTAAAAGGTATAATCGGCGTTGAGATGTTCAGGAGATTTTCCAACCCTCTGGCCTGTTGCGCCCTCTTACTGTTGGGTATTTCCATTGGCTTGAGTCATCCACGGTTTTACAAAGGAGGGGCGCTCGTCAAAAGCATTGCCCTGATCTTATTTTACTTCATTGTTGTCAAGGTTGTCGAGGGATGGATTGAAAGTAACGTAATTAATTGGAGTTACGTCGTCATACTATTGCCCTTTTTCTTTTTTCTCGCCGGATGGCTGCTCCTTTATAAAAAGATGTACCCGCCCAGACGCGGGCAGCGAAAAATTACCTACAGATTATCCAGGTTTTTGCGAAGGGTATGGCGGCGGCGAGTTTTGTTGCGTTTTAAAACAGCGGGCAGCATCTTCTTTTCGGCCAGCCATGAAGCAGACGCCGCAAAGCGACACTCCTTAAGGTTCAAGGACAAGATAATAGCGCGTTGGACTTCCAGGAAATGGTGGGGGAATTTTGCAGGCGTGATGGCCGTTTTCCTGGTCTTTTATCTCTTTATCGAATTTGCTGTCATGGCGCCCTACATGGCGGAGGGCGGAGGGCGGCTGTTACTATTTATCAAATACTGGTTTTGTAAGATGCCGACCATCTTGCCGTTTGTGCTGCCCGTCGTCTTTCTTTTGGCCTGGGTGCTGACATTTTCCGACGCCAGCGTTACAAGGGAGTGGACAGCCCTGAGGGCCAGCGGAACCAGTCTGGTCCAGTGGGTTCGCGGTTCCTGGAAGGCGTGGAGCCTTGCGATTCTTGCCGCGTTTATAGTGGAGGCATATCTTTCGCCTCTGAGTTATGTCCCTCAAGATAACTACTACAAACAAATAAGAGGCCGTGAGGCCAAATCCAATAAAACAGCGATTTCAGGCGTTGAAGACCAGCCAACCAGCCTTTTTTTGGGCAGCACGGGCGTATTTTGGTATTCGGAAGGGCCAATCAGGTGGGGATTCCCCTTGTTGCCGTCTGGCGACGCGCCCGCGCTCATCTTTTGGAGACATGGCCAAACTTCAACGCAGCGCCTGAATTGGAACGCCAATAGCTGGACGCAGGGCATAGGCGCGGAAACGTTATTTCCGGCCTCGTCTCTCAGGCGATATCAAAGGGCCGATGAAATACCCACATTAGACTTGTTTACATGGCAGACCTGGGCGCCCAGCGCGGACCGCGGGACGATGTTATGGGGGAGGCTGCTGAAATGGCTGGCCGGGCCATGCCTGTTTTTCGCGTCACTGGGTTTTGCATTCCCGCCCCCGCGAAAAGGACGCGGCCAGGCTCTGGGATACGCCTTGATACTCAGTCTGGTTTTTATTTGGATGCAAAACCTCTTTGAAGTCGCTTCAAAGGCCGGGCAATTTCCGCCGCTTTGGGGCATACTGGCGCCAATGCTCATGCTTGTTGGGTTTGGCTTAATTAACTTGCGCAGGCTGCACACCTGAAATACTATTAGGTCAAACATGCCCTTTGGTTTTTGGCACATTTCCTGATTAGATTTTGCCTTGGAGAGCCATCATGAGCACAATACTCAACGACACCTCAGCAATCAAGGTATCCACGCTGTTTAGCGTTGCCGGAAATGACGCGGCCAAAGTAGCGGAGCGCCAACACGCAAGCCCCAAGAGCGGCGGCGCGGGTGAACCCGCCGTTGATATTAAAATTTCAGACCATGGCAGGTTGAACCTCCATGGAACCTCTGGCGTTCAGCCTGAAAACGCGGCGGCTAAAGGTCAAGTCGGAGACGCGGGCATTGCCGATGAACTCATCAATCTGACAAAATCCCAGATATTAAACCAATCAGGCGTCAGCCCCCTGGGGTCTGCAAACAGCAACGCCTCGACTCTTCTTGGCTTGCTAAAATCCGGAACCTCTGACATTCAGTCTGAAAGCGCGACAGTCAAAAACCCGGTCAGGGACGCTGACGTTGCCGACGAACTCGTCAATCTGACAAAATCCCAGATATTAAACCAATCAGGCGCCAGCCCCCTGGTATCTGCAAACAGGGATGCCCAGACCATACTTAACCTGCTCAGATAAGCGTTTCCGGTTTAAAACAAAACCGCGTTCCGTTGGCGTCAGAGGGATTTCGAGAAGAAAGTGATGTTGTGCTTTTAAAGCAATTTTCTACTTCAAGATTGCGGAACACAATTTTGAAGTAGAAATGGAATTACTTTATAGAGCGCCACATTTGCTTCATGCGAAGCAGCCTCTCCTTTGCTTCTCTGTAAGCAATGAAGAGTTCTTCAAGCTCTCCGTTTGTCAAATCATCCGATAAAACATCCTGAAACACCGTTGCAGCGAAGGTTCTGGCGCGCTCAGAGATTTTATTCCACTTTTCCTGGGCGACGTTTGGCGGTGATTCGCCGGCAAAACCCGTAAAGACATTTACGCTGACCCCAATCACGCTGGCGATATGCGCCAGCCTGTCATAATTTGGCCGACTCTTTGATTTGTACTGTAAATACTGCCTGAGCGTATCTTCAGATACATGGAACAGCCTGGAAACAACCCCTAACTGCACTGCCCCGCGAGACGTCAGATATCCGTGCTTCTTGCAAAAATCTTTAACCATCTGGCAAAAGGCTTCCTGCTGGGGCCAGTTTTCATTCATGTTAGGTACACCATCATATAGTTTTAAAAAAAAATAGTGTGAGAGATATTGACATTTGTGTGTTGTGCTAATACACTTAGTTTTTCAAGGAGAATCCATGAGAAACTATCTCTTCCACCTCCTCTCAGCCCTATTCGCGCTGATTCTTTCTTTCCTGGCTTGTAACAGCGGCGATGATGCCGTCGCCGTTGCAGGCGTGACGCTCAAGCGCGAGCTGACCTTGTCCGTGAACGGCAGGGAAACGCCTGCTGTTAAGGCCACAGAAAAGTTAATTCCGAACATAAGCCCGGCCAACGCCGCGAACAAAGAAGTCGCCTGGTCAAGCGACGCGCCCGCGGTGGCAAGTGTAGCAAACGACGGTACCGTAACAACTGGCCTCAACCTGGGCGAGGCAAATATTAAAGTCACAACGGCGGACGGCGGCAAAACGGATACCTGCGTCGTAACCGTAATCATACCTGTCGCCTCGGTGAGCCTTGATTATGGCAATATAATGCTTTTGCAGGGCCAGCCCTTCACGCTCACGGAAACAGTGTCGCCGCCTGACGCCACAAAAAAGGCTGTAACCTGGATCAGTGATCATCCTGAAATCGCTGATGTCAGCAGCAACGGTATCGTGACGGCCATAAGCGAAGGCCAGGCTGTGATCACGGCGACTTCAAGTCAGGACGCAACCGTAAAAGCCATCTGCGCCGTAACCGTGCAGCCAATAATACCCGTAACAGGGATAGCGCTGAATGAAACTGAATTGGCGCTCAGCTTAAATCAAACAGCGCAGCTTGAGGCGGAGGTGCTCCCCGGTAACGCCACCAGCAAGGCTCTTGACTGGTCAAGCAGCGATAAGACAATAGCCGATGTTTCCCAAACAGGCAAAGTTACAGCCCTGGCCCTCGGCACGGCGACAATTACTGCCGCTTCAGCGGCCTACCCTGCCATATACAAAGAATGCGCCGTCACTGTTTCGCCTATCGTCTATGTGTCAGGATTACAATACCCTGATACTGGCGCTGAAATAACGCTCTGGACAGACGGCGTCCCTCAAAAACTCGACGGCAGCGACTCTTTTATTGCCGACGCCAGTTCCGTTTTTGTATTGAACAGCAATGTGTATGTTGCGGGATATATGCGCGTCGGGTCTCTATACGTCCCCAGACTCTGGATAAATGGCGAAGGCCAAACCCTCCCAGCTAATGGAGGCAGAAATGGTTTCGCCACGTCCGTTTTTGTGTCTGGCGGCAACGAGTATGTGGCAGGATATGACAGAAACGACGCCAACAACAGATACGTTGGCGTCGTTTGGAAAAATGGCGTGCGCGAACCCATAACCGATGGAACCCTTAACGCTTATCCTAATTCCATTTTTGTGTCGGGCAATGACGTGTATGCGTCAGGACGTGAAGGCTCACCCTCCACCGCCAAAGTCTGGAAAAATGGCGCAGCCCAAAACCTCACTGATGGAACCACAAACGCTTATGCTCAATCCATTTATGTGGCGGGCAGCGACGTGTACGTCGCGGGATACGTGACAAACCCGCAGGGTACAAGCGTTGCCACGGTCTGGAAAAACGGCTCTGTTTTTCAAACCCTCAGTGATGGCGCCAGAGACGCCTATGGTTTTCACCTTTTTGTATCGGGCGACAATGTGTATGTGGCGGGAGTAGATACCAACGCGCAAGGACAGGGCTTTGCCGCGCTTTGGGTGAACGGCGCTAAGCAAATCTTTGGTGATGAAGCGTCTCACGCCAACTCTGTCTTTGTGGTGGGCGACAATGTGTACGTCGCGGGATACGTAACAAACCCGCAGGGTACAAGCGTTGCCACGCTTTGGGTGAACGGAGTCCCTCAGGCCCTCGGCGATGGAACTATTGACAGTGAAGCCCAGTCTGTTTTTGCGGCGGGCAATTGATACTAGCTGCGGATACAGCATCGCAAACGTTCCTGGCCACACATAGCGCTGGAATTACTCTCCAGCGCGTTTTTCGAGGATTTTATCCATGAGGAAATATCTCTATTGCTTCACGGTTGCCATAGTGGCTGCTACGTGCGCGCTTGCGTCTGTAGCCTGCGGCGGCAGCGGTAACAGTGACAAAAGCGTAGGCGTGACAGGCGTTGCTGTGTCTCCGTCCGCATTAACGCTTTCGGTGGGCCAGACCCAGGCTCTCAACGCGAAGATTTTGCCTGAAAACGCGTCAAATAAGGGCGTCAGTTGGTCAAGCAGCAACCCAGACGCTGCAACGGTTGACGGCAGCGGTATTATAAGAGCCGTTGCCAGCGGCGCCGCCAGCATAAAAGTGACAACCGATGACGGCGGCTTTAATACCATTTGCGCCGTTACTGTTAGAAATCCGGTAACGAACGTTACGCTGGACAGAGAAACCTTAACGCTAAAAATGAATCTGCTGGGAGGCGCGTCTGAGTCGCTTGCTGTCACGGTAGCCCCCGAAACCGCCACGAATAAAAATGTCAGATGGACCAGCAGCCCGCCTGGAGTAGTGTCTGTATCTCCAATAGGCATAGTGACGCCTTTGAGCATAGGCAAAACCGTTGTAACGGTGACGTCGGAAGATGGCGGCCATACGGCAAGCTGCGCCGTGAATGTATCCTTGGCATACTTTTACGTGGAAAGCGTTACCGTGCTTCCGGCCACGGCTACGCTCACCGTGGGCGACGCGTTGCAGCTCGACTGCGCGATTTTGCCCGTGCTGGCCACGGACAAAACGCTGGGTTGGCTCAGCAACAATATTGCCGTGGCGGATGTTGACAATGGAAGAGTCAGAGCGCTGGCCCCAGGCTATGCTAGAATTACGGCGACAAGCGTTGACGGCAGCGACAAGGCGGGTTATTGCGACGTGCAAGTGCGCGCTCCCATACCCGTAACAGGCGTTAGCCTTAAGTCTAAAATGGCTATTCCGCTTAATCGCGCGGTAACGCTCACGGCCAAAATTGAGCCTGCCGACGCGTATAATAAAACACTGAGCTGGACTAGCAGCAATACTAATATCGTCGCCGTTGACAGCGTTTCCGGCCTGATGCGCGCCAAGGCCAGAGGCGCGGCGGAGATAACCGCTAAAACTCAGGATGGCGGTTATGAGGCAACCTGCAGCATATCAGTGGTAAACGTATATATGGCCGGCGGCAGTTTGCTCTTTAATCGCCCACAGGTGTTAATAAACGACGAATATGTAAGGCTTCTTTCCCAGGATCAAATCAGCGGCGGGATGCAGGGAATGGTAGAATCAATGTTTATAACCGACGCCGGTGATATTTATGTATCAGGATGGCGAAGGCAGGGAGAGTCTGGTGAAGCTGATAAAATCGCCATGGTTTGGAAAAATGGCGGCTTTTATCAAGACCTCTTGAATACCAGTAATCTTAATTTTAATATTTATGATCTCACGGTTCCTTCTATCGCCATGTCAGGCGGCGACGTGTACGCGGCGGGCTATTGCTTTTCAGAGGACAGAACCCTTGACTGGCCCAAGTTGTGGAAAAACGGCGAAGAGCAGGACGTTGAAGCCATGACTAGAGGGCGCGCGTATAGCCTTGCCCCATCAAATGATGGCGTGTATATGACAGGCTCAACGTATGTGCCCAATGCCTCCGGTCCGGGTCAAGACGCTATAGTATGGAAAAATGGACAAATTGACAAAGTGCTTAAGCGTTTAGGAGTATATGGCAACGCTGGCAGAGCTATTGCCGTATCGGGAAACGACGTGTATGTGGCGGGTACGTCCTATGATTATGATTTTGCTAATGGGAGAGCTTCCCATTATTGCGCTCTTTGGAAAAATGATGAAGCGCCGCGCTCTCTCTCTGTTTGGAATCCAGTACCAGGATGGATGTACTCAGAAATCAAGCCCAATTGCATATTTGTAGATGGCGCGGACGTATATGTTGGAGGGGCTTTGATGTTACAGCCAGACCCCCCCGTCGGCTTTGCCTGGCTGTTTCCTGTTATATGGAAAAATGACGCCATCTATTATCTTGGAGCGCCTGGCACGGACAATGATGTCATGGGCGAGGTATATTCCATCTATGTAGTTGACGACACAGTATTCGCGGCTGGCGCCTATTACGAAATGTGGCTGGGGGGACCTATGTTCAGTAACACCAGCGCGTATTGGATAGACGGCGTCATGTATCGGGAACAGCTTAATGATCTTTTCTGTTCAATCGTTGTGGGGAAATAGTCAGCCTCTCAGATAAGGAGCATATATGCTAAGCATAAGATTTGCACATAAATGGCTTGCGTTCCTGGCCCCGCTCACACTCTCGCTTGCGGTGCTGGGCGCCCTCGGGTGTTCCGGCAACGACGACAAGAAAACCGTCAGTCCGTCTTCGCCGCCCGCCGCCTCGGAAGTGGGGATACAAAGCATTAAGGTGAATAAGGGGATACTGTACCCGCCTTATTCAGACGACGTAAGGAATTACAGTGTAGGCCCATTCTACGCTGAGGCCTCCGATTTCTCTTTGACAGTAACGCTAAAGGACGCCAGGTCGAGGCTCACTATCAACGGTGAGGAAGTTCAAAGCGGGCGGGCCTTTCCGGTCTCTCTAGCCGAAGGGTCTAACAGCATACGGATAACCGTAGAGGGAACAGACGGCAAGATCTCCAATATAGCTTCGCTCTCGGCTAAGGTCATGCATCGCAGCACAAAGGTGTTTGTGTATGACAGCGTAGCGGGAAACTATCTTGCTAACGCAAAGATTTCGGTGCGAGACGCCCGGACGAACGAATTGCTGGATTCCAATATAGACTTTCCTCTGAGCGCCCAAGGCAGTGTATTTCTGGGTTTGGAAAAGAACAGGAGATATAACGTCTATGCCGAGCGGGACGACACGGCTATAGGCTGTTTCGCGGATTTTGACCCTTCCAGGGAAGACACGGTGACGCTGTACTGCCGCAAAAACCCAATACTTGATCTTCCCCGCTCCGCGCCGATCATCAGGGAAATAGCCTTTTCAGTTCAAATTCCATTAAACTTCAGGCCAATGCCTCCTGGTACGAACTACTATGCCGATACCGCGGCAAACATGTATTACTTACTGGTCACGGTCATGGCCGAGAGCAGTACGATTATGACGAACAACAACGGCAGCGTCAGCGTGAATATTGACGACACGCCCTTCACCTTAGCGGACCATATGGTGAGCTACGACCTTTCTAAGATAGCCTCTGCGGGTTTTGTCACGTACAACAACACGCCCGTCGTCTTTGACGGCAAGCAGTACTTCATGACGGCCGCAGCTTTTGACCTGAGCGCGGCGCTGTCTCCCGGCGAGCACTATTTGCACATAGCCGTCTATGATTACGCCAACAGCAGGACAGACCAAAAGCTCTACTTCAACGTCACGAGCGAACCGCAAGGCGCAGACGCGGACATCAGCAACCCCAGCCAGGCGAGATGGTACACTGTTATGGCGCGGACGTATGGCATGCCCCTTTCTTTATACTCCGAGGCCGATAGCGAAGCCATCATGGCTACAGACCAGGCCGCGCCCGTGGGCGACACCATGTACGCCCAGTTTGAGCTTGATTTTGTCGAGGGCTACAGAGGGTGGGAACTGCAGCGAGCCGCAAGCCATGATGGCCCCTGGAAGACGGTGCGAAAGCGCAACTACGCTACACCGTCAAGCGCCTATTACTTTAACGCCACCGACGTCAGCAACGACCTGGAGAGGGGAACCACCTACTACTACAGGTTTTGGATATACAACAATATTTCGGAATACTACACAAACATACTCACGATACCCTTTTTGCCCCCCTTCAACGTGAGTCTGGTTTCGCCAGATCACGGCGCCATAAGCGACACGCTATACCCGACGTTCAGCTTCAGGGTGTCAGACACAGCCGTGCTGGACAGGAAATACGCCGACTACGGGCACTTTACTCTGTATATCAGAAACAAGATAGGCGCGGAGATACTAAAGGCCCGCTTTGAGGTTGACTACCGTGCGATTGACGCGGAAGGCAACCCGAGAATCACGATCAACTGGCCCTACAACGGCGTTTGGTACTACGTCTATGACTTTGAAAGGGATGAGAACGGCAATCCGATAATGACCAGGCCCCTGCTTGACACAGCCTTTGCCTGGATAGAAGACGACGGAACCTTTGTGATTGATTCAAAGCGGGCGAGCAAGCTATTTGGCGATAGCTTTACCATATTCGACCTGGAACCGGGCGTCGCTTATGAATGGAATATCTTTGGCAATCAAGCCAGCGCAGGCAGCAACTGGAGTTCCACCGACACTGATTCCATGTATTTCACCAAATTACTCCAGCCGGTTCAGATGCCGGGCGTCACCGTGCCCACAGCAGCCGCTGCCCGCTCTCTGGCGTCTAATCCCGCCGAAGGCTCGGGCGCCACAAACGGCTACTTTACGCTAATCATGCACCAGAGCGCAGAATAAGGGAGTTTGAACATGAATTTATCACGCGTTATAGCAATAGCCATCGTATCCCTTGCCGCGCTGTTAGCCCTTGGGCAAGGTTGCGCCAGCAGTCCGCAGGAGGCCGCGGGCGGCGCAAGCGAGCCGCCAGTCAAAGAAATACCCGCGGTAAATAACCCCGTGGTTCAGTACAACTTTTATGAGCCAAAAACCGAAGAGGGTTTAAGGAGAGACACCAACTACGGCTATCTGATAGCCAAGGCGAGGCCCGGCTTTAAGACCGCCGCCTTTGAGAGGATGGGTTTTGAGGTGATAGGCAGCATGGCGGCTAACGGCGCTATCTACTATCGCCTTTATAAAGAGAGCGACGTGTTGCCCGCCCTCAACAGAGCCAGGCGGCACGCCAGTCTGGTATTTATAGAGCCGGAGATGTTACACACGCTGGACGCCGTTGAGACCAACCCGATAGTCTTTGATAACATGGACAGATGCGTAGCCGATAGATCCCAGTACTCCGCCTACACGGTAAAGGCTTACGACGCCTGGGTTAAATACGGTTTCGGCCCGAATAAGCCGATTGTAGCCTCGATTGATTCAGGAGTCAGGTGGCGTCACGAGGATTTGATGGGCCAGGTTAAGCACGCTTACTCGTGGTACCTGCCCGCCGGCGCCGCGAACTGGACAAACCACGCCCAGATAGAAGGCGGCATACCGCTGGACGCCCCCCGCATAATGAGCCTGCTGCCCGACATGACGCTCCCCTACAACGGCGTTATGTATTACAGCACGGATGCCGGAGGAGGCGGTCACGGCACGCACACGTCAGGCACTATAATAGCCAGCGGCAATAACGGCGCAGGCGGAGCGGGTATCTGCTGGAACGCCGAGCTGATTCATTACAAGGGCTTTAATTCATCCAACACCGGCACAAACTGGTCTCTCTACGGCTCTATCTGGCACCTGGCCAGATGGAAAGAGGCCAATAACTATACAGCCGCCATTCCTGTTAATTTCTCCATCGGCGGCCCGGTCGCCAGCCAGTTTGGCATAGACATGATCGCCCACGGGCTGCAAAACGACATCATATTGGTAGCCAGCGCCGGAAACAACGGTCAGAGGATGGTACAGTATCCGGCTGCCCTTTCGGGCGTATTAACCGTTGGCGCGTCAACAGGCGCCGATAAAAAGGCCGATTTCTCCTGTTGGGGCCCCCACATATCTGTAGTAGCCCCGGGAGAAGCCATACTTTCAACCATTAGCAACAACACCTACACCAATACTGAACATGAATACGTCAGCGGCGGCGCCGTCACGCCGCTGAACAACACCTACGCCTGGATGAGCGGCACGTCAATGTCGGCTCCTCACGTCACGGGATTGATTGGCTACATGCTGAATTTCAATCCATACTTAAAACCCGACCAGATAAAGACCTATATAGAGCAAAACGCCGATTTCATTGACGGCAAGACTGGTTTTTCCGAGGAATACGGCTGGGGCCGCATCAATGTGCTTAAAACCATCGAAGCCGTGATTAACGACGTAAATAACAACGCGGCGCCCCCGTCGAACTACGCCATTAACCCGGTAAAGATAAAGCCGCCCATATCCTTGAGCGGCCTGAACGTCTATCTCTATAGCTGCAATACAGACGGAAGCGTTCAAAACTATGTAGCGTCGTCAATAGTGGGCGAGTATCTGGCGGGTATAGACCCTGAAACAGGCCAAGGCATAGAAAACAACATAGCTCGTTTTGAAATGCTGAGGCCGGGGCGCTATATTGCCAGGGCGTTCTTAGGCTCGGTCAACAAGGTGGCCGGCACCGAGCCGTTTACCGTAGAAGTCAACATGCCCGCAAAGGAAATACCCCTGGCTTTTGACGCCGAAATGCTGACCGTACAGACCTTTTACACCAAGGACATTGGCAACCTGCCTAACCTGGTGGACGCCATAAACGACTATGTGGACACCTGCATAGAGGTCTATGATTCAGCGGACAACCTGCTTTATGAGGAAGACATGTTTTTGGTGGATAACCTGATATTCCCAGAGCCTTCCACCCCCGGTGAATACTACATACGCATATTTGATTATAACGGCGACGCCAACGTCGGCGAATATGCCTTCTGGTTTACCAACAGCGCGATTTGGACGCCGGATAACGATGGTGATTGGATAGAGCTTACCTTTGGGTCATACGGAACACAGCTCGTCCCCATAGCTCCCGGCACATACGCCAACCCCCTGAGAGGCTCCAGGAGCGCCCAGGCCACGAGCAGGGCCGCGGCCCAGGGCATTGAAGCCAGAACCAACAGGGGCATTTTCTATGGCCGCTTTAACGATTCAGCGGGTTCCTCCGGCGCAACAGGTCACTGGTACAAGTTCACCGTAGCCGCTGAGTGATAAACAGAGTGATAGCCAGCTTCATCTAACCCGGTTATTTTTCGCGCCAAAGACAAACTGAGATAAGGTCGGAGGGCGCGCCTTCAAACGGAGGATTTTTGCCCCATGAGAAAGCATCTCTATTTTCTGATAGCGGCCGTATTGGCCTTGCTCTTTTCGTTTAACGCTTGCTCTGGCGACGGCGGCGTCAGAGTGACGGGCGTGACGCTGAACGGCGCTACGTCGGTGTATGCTGGCGCTACAAGCAAGCTCAGTGAAACCGTGCTGCCCGAAAACGCCGCAAACAAAACTGTGTCCTGGTCAAGCAGCGACAATAGCGTAGCTACAGTAGCAGACGGAACCGTGTGCGGCGTAAAAGAGGGCTATGCCAATATCACCGTCACAACGGAAGACGGTGGTTTTACGGCAGCCTGCCTGGTTGCAGTATCAATTCCGC
>JAISSN010000037.1 GCA_031273105.1 Holophagales bacterium
GAAGTTCGACCGGCCTTGGCCTGCCTTGATTGTCTTTTCAAATTCGCCTACGTTTTCAGTTATTCCAAATACGTTCAGCAAAGCCCTGATGAAATCGTGTTTTTGGGATTTCTCGCTACTGGCGTTTTGCCAGGCATTTGAAAATTTAATCGCCCTGTTCTGTATTTCATCCCAAAGGAGCTTATGACTTGTCATGCGCGCTCTACACTCATTGTTTCATCAGAGTTGCCGCAACAGGCCAAAACTGGCTATACCCAAAATGGTCATCAAGAGCGAGCCTAAAACGTGCAACGCGGCGCCGCTCAGGGCCATGACGAAGCGCCCCTGTTGTAACAGGGCTACGATTTCAGCGGAAAAGGTGGAAAGGGTGGTCAATGAGCTAAGAAAGCCTGTGATAGCAAATAGATGCCATTCAGGGGCTACGGCAGGGAAAAACGCGAAAAAGCACATTAGCAGACCGATGCAATATCCGCCTATCAGGTTTGCCGCGAGGGTTCCAATGGGTATGGGCGGAAAGATAGAATTTAAGGCCAGGCCGATTAGCCAGCGCGACGTGGCGCCCAGGGAAGCCCCCGCGCAAATGGACAGGATGGAGTCGAATGTGATGGAGCATCGCATTTTATAAGTATAGGGTATCCGGTTCTAAACCGCGAATACGGCATCGCTAACATCCCTGGTTGCAAAACGCGGTTGTGAACCGGAAATGCTATAGTTTATTCAAGAATCTGTATTGGCATATCAAGAAATCGCTCCAGTATTTTCGCGTTATCCATTGCTGCTTCATGGGAATTATCCAGCCCGGGGTTCAAAACAACGGCGACTATTTTCCAGCCATGCGCGTGAAGAGCCTCGCAGGTCAAAAGGACGTGGTTGAGGGTTCCCAGACCGCCCCTGGCCACCACTATTCCTGGTATTCCCAGGCTTGACGCCCATTTTACGAAGGATACGCCGTCCGCGAGCGGTACCATCACGCCCCCTGCCGGTTCCAGTATCAGCCTGGCGCCCTGAGGGAGCGGCCTCTTGCACCAGGCCAGCATCTCTTCAAGGTCAATTTGCCTGCCCTCCAATTCCGCTGCGGCCAGGGGCGAGAGAGGCGCCCTGAACACCAGCCCAGTTTCACTTGTTATTTTTGGGCCTGCTACCGCTACCGCGTCGGCTTCAGGGTCGGTGTCCGAAACCACGCCCGTCTGGAAGGGCTTTCTGTAAATAACGCTAGATTCTTTGGCCCAGGAGCGCGCTATGTATGACGCGAAGCGGGTTTTGCCAACGCCCGTGTCTGTACCCAAAACCCATATGGGGGATGTCAGTTTGGCGGCGTCCAGCATGGTAAGCGTTGAATTTGTAGTTTGGAGCGCGTAATCCAGGTTGATTACTGATTATTCCGGTATGGGATACCGGGCCGTGAGCTGCTCGACTTCCTTATAAATCCTGGCCAAGGCGTTTTCGTCCGTCCTGTTGCGAAGGGCTTCATCTATCCAGCTTCCCACCTTGACCATGTCGGCCTCTGTCAGGCCGCGGGTAGTGACGGCTGGGCTGCCCAGGCGGATGCCGCTGGGCTTGAGCGGCGGGTTTGGGTCGAAGGGGATGCCGTTTTTGTTGACAGTGATACCGGCTTTATCCAGCGCCTTTTCCGCCTCGCTGCCGAGCATCCCGTTGGCGAATACGTCAACGAGCATCAAGTGATTGTCCGTGCCGCCGCTGATTATGCGCCATCCCTTCTCTTGCAGCGTTTTGGCAAGGGCGGCGGCGTTGCGTATGACCTGATCCTGATAGGTCTTAAATTCCGGCTTGAGGGCTTCCCCAAAAGCAACGGCCTTAGCGGCGATAACGTGCATGAGCGGGCCTCCCTGCACGCCCGGAAAAACGGCGCGGTCGAGTTCTTTGGCATATTTTTCTTTACACAACACCAGGCCGCCGCGCGGCCCTCTGAGGGTTTTGTGGGTGGTGGTAGTCACGAAGTCGGCAAAGGGCACGGGGCTTGGGTGATGGCCCGTTGCTACAAGGCCGGCTATGTGGGCCATGTCAACCATCATCAATGCGCCAACCTCGTCGCATATTTCGCGGAACGCCTTGAAGTCAAAAATTCTGGGGTACGCGCTCGCGCCCACCACTACCATCTTTGGCTTGGTTTCTGCGGCCTTCGCGCGGACTTCGTCCATGTCCAGGCGCTCTGTATCTTTTCGCACCTGATATCCCTTGAAGTTGTATAACAGGCCGCTGGAATTGAGGGGATGGCCGTGGGTCAGGTGGCCGCCGTGGGCTAAATCAAGGCCCATTACGGTATCGCCTGGCTTCAACATGGCAAGATAGACGCTCATGTTGGCCTGGGCGCCGCTATGGGGTTGTACGTTGGCGTGTTCGGCGTCAAATAACTGTCTGGCGCGGTTTCTGGCTATGTCTTCCAGTGTGTCAACATGCATACAGCCGCCGTAGTAGCGCCTTCCCGGATAGCCTTCCGCGTATTTGTTTGTAAAATGGCTGCCCATAGCCTGTATAACCGCCACTGACGCGTAGTTTTCAGACGCTATTAGCTCAAGATGGTGGCGCTGGCGCTGAATCTCAAGGTCAAGCGCCTGGGCGACGTCGGTATCAAAAGATTTTAACGCTTCGTACATGATTCACCTCACAAGTATATATTCTCATGCTTATTGTCGTTTGTCTTGTGGGTTAGCTATACTTCCAATTTTATAAGTAATATCAGGAGCCAACATGTCAATCTTGCCCCCCGGAGACCTGTCGGACTTGGAAACATTTGAACATCCGCTGGCCAGCCGCTACGCCAGCAAGGCTATGCTTCGCCTGCACTCGCCCCTTTACAGAATGCGCGTCTGGCGCAGGCTTTGGGTTGCCCTCGCCGAGTGTCAGATGGAGATGGGTCTGCCTATAACCCTTGATCAAATTTCTGAAATGAAGTCAACCCAGGACGAAGTGGACTTAGCGTCTATCGCGGCCTATGAATCCCGTATGCGCCACGACGTGATGGCGGCTATCCACGCCTGGGGCGACCAGGCGCCCGCTGCCAGGCCAATAATCCACCTTGGCGCAACCAGTTGTTTTGTAACGGACAACGGGGATTTGCTCATCGCCCACCAAGCCCTTAGCCTTATACGGCAGCGACTGAAGGACGTAATCGCGGCGTTGTCGCTATTTGCCGATAAGTGGAAATCACAGCCAACGCTGGGTTTTACACACTTTCAGCCCGCCCAGCCCACGACGGTAGGAAAGCGGGCCGCCCTTTGGATTCAAGACCTGCTGCTGGATTTGGCCGATTTAGAACACGTTATAAAGACCACGCCCATTCGCGGCATAAAGGGAACCACCGGCACGCAGGCCAGTTTCCTTGAGCTTTTTGATGGGAATGATGAAAAGGTTGACGCCCTGGAAAAGCTCTTTTGCGAAAGGGTTGGGTTTCCCGCCATCAATGTTTCTGGTCAGACTGCTACCCGCAAGCTGGAAGACCGCATAGGACAGGCCCTTTGCGGAATTGCCGCCAGCGCTAGCAAATTCGCGTGCGACATTAGGCTGCTCCAGCACTTGAAGGAAATTGAGGAGCCCTTTGAAGCCAGGCAAGTAGGCTCAAGCGCCATGCCCTATAAGCGAAACCCGATGCGCTCGGAACGGATCAACAGTCTGGCGCGGTTTGTGCTGGGTTTAATGCCTTCAAGCTATCAAACATCGGCAACGCAGTGGATGGAACGCACACTCGACGACTCCGCCCATCGCCGACTGACCGTGAGCCAGGGCTTTTTGGCTGTGGACGCCATACTTGTTCTACATAAAAACGTGGCCTCCGGCCTGGTTATTTACCCAAAGATGATCGAGGCCAGACTGGGCCAGGAACTCCCATTCATGGCGGCGGAGGCCCTTTTGATGGAAGCCGTCAAGCGCGGCGGCGACCGCCAGGACTTGCACGAAAAATTCAGACTGGCATCCCTTGAAGCGGGTAAGGCGATAAAAGAAGAAGGACGCCCAAACCCTCTGATTGCCCTATTGGCAAGCGATCCGGCCTGGCGCATGACAGAGATTGAACTCAACGCCCTCCTTAACGCCAGGCGATTCACGGGCAGGGCGGAAGACCAGGTAACTGCATTCATCGCAGGCCCCGTAACCCAGGCGCTTAAAGGCCATAGCGCGGGCGATGGGGACGAAGTCAGGGTTTGATTGACTGTATCATTGAATCATGTCGCCTCAGTTTACTATTCTTGGTCGTGGAAGGGCTGGGCGCGCCTTAGCCGAGGCGCTGGGCGGAATAGCCGCCCTTGAAACCCATGAAGCAATGCCGGAAGGGCCTGTGTTACTTGCCATACCGGACAGCGCCATCCATATGTATTCAATGAGGTTTCCGGGCAGGTGCGCCCATTTGAGCGGCTCGCTCCACATTGATGGCCTTCCGTCGCTGCATCCCCTTACCAGTTTTGACGGCGCCGCCGGGGATTGGGA
>JAISSN010000085.1 GCA_031273105.1 Holophagales bacterium
TTTTCTCAAACGCCTGGGCGTAGCCATGTCCAAAATGGGCTGCTCAACCCTGTCAAAGACGTTTTTGCTCAGGCCTCCGCCTGTTTGCCTACCTTTTATACGACAATCTACCCTCTGAAAATTGTCATCTCACAAAATCACAGAGGTTTTGCAAGTGGCTCACACGACTATATTATCAACCAGCGTGCCGATAGGCTTGCCTTGAACCGCCGCTATAAGGTTTCCCGGTACATTCACGTCAAAGACGAGTATGGGGATGTTGCACTCGCGGCAGATGGCGATTGCCGCGCCATCCATCACCTTCAGGTTTTTTTCCAGTACGTCCTGATAGGAAATGTGATCAAAGCGCGTGGCGCTTGGGTCTTTTTTTGGGTCGGCGGTGTATATGCCGTCCACGTTGGTTGCCTTCATTATTATTTCGGCTTCAATTTCAGTGGCGCGGAGGGCCGCAGCCGTGTCAGTGCTGAAGTAGGGGTTGCCGATGCCTGCTCCGAAAATGACCACGCGCCCTTTTTCTAAGTGGCTCATGGCGCGCCGCCGGATGAAGGACTCGGCGATTTTCTGCATTTCTATGCCGCTGAGTACCCGGGCCTGAATGCCTTTTTGTTCAACGGCGTCTTGCAGGGCGAGGGCGTTAATGACCGTTGCCAGCATCCCCATGTGGTCAGCCGTTACGCGGTCCATACCCTGGATAGCTCCGACTATTCCGCGGAAAATGTTCCCGCCTCCGATCACGATGCCAATATCAACTTCATAGTTGTGGATTTCTTTGATCTGATCCGCGAAGCGGTTCACAACCAATGGGTCAATGCCGCCATTTTGCTCGCCCATCAGGGCTTCACCGGATAACTTAAGCAGTATGCGCTTGTATTTCATGGAGTCCCCCTCCAGCTGTGTTTGCCTTAGCGTTCCCAACGCGTCACGAGCGTCGGGGCGCTTAATACCGCCTGAGCGCAACCTGACATAAAAAGCGCAGCGCAGACACAGGGCGATTGTATCGGGCTGCCCATAATTAAACGGCCTCATGTTCCCTGGAGGCTTGCAGCAGGCGGAGCATGCGCTCCTGGATGCGACCGTTGATGTTATTTTTTGCCCCCCGAACTGCGGCGCGGATCGCGGCGGATACAGCGCGGCCGGTACTGCGTCCGTGACCGATGATAGAGATGCCCTTAACGCCGAGGAGGGGCGCTCCGCCATACTCGGCGTAGTCCAGTTTTTTGTAAAACTTTCGCAGGGTGGACCGTACTAGTAAGCCGCCAAGGCGACCTAAAAAATTGCTTTTTAAAGTGTCTTTCAAGCCGTGGAGGATGCCTTCGGCCAACGCCTCCGATGATTTGAGCACCACGTTGCCGATAAAGCCGTCGCAGGCGATTACATCGAAGTCACGATCCCATAGATCGCGGCCTTCGGCGTTTCCGCCAAAGTGGATGTCCTGATTCCTGAGAAAGTCCAGGGCCTGGCGGGTGATTTTAGAGCCTTTTCCGTCTTCTTCACCAACGCTCAAAACGCCTATTTTTGGATTCTTCACGCCAAGAACTTCTTCGGCGTACACGTCCCCCATCAGAGCGAATTGGGCAATGTGTTCCGGCTTGCAGTTGACGTTGGCGCCGACGTCCAGTAACACGGTAGGCGTACCCCTGAGGCTTGGAAATATGGCGGCCAGGCATGGGCGGTCAACGCCGGGAAGCGTTCCGATGACTTTCATGGAGGCCACCATGGCCGCTCCGGTATGCCCCATTGAGACCATGCCGTGGGCGTCGCCCCCGCGCACACATTCGGCGGCTACCCTTATCGAACTGTCTCTCTTCTCTTTAATAATGGCTGTCGCCTTGTCGTCCATTGTCACCACTGATGCGGCCTGGACTATTTTTGTACGGGCCAGCAACTCGCCCTGGATGCCGCAACGGGCCAGACGAGGCTCAATTTTAGCCCGATCCCCCACCAGGAGCAGGTACAGATCGGGCATAGCGCTCAGAGCCAGGGCCGCGCCGTCAAGCGTGGCGCCTGGGCCATGGTCGCCTCCCATCACGTCCAGAGCGATGCGGTAATAGGGCGGGGCTTCCACCGGAGGCCTCAGATTGCTTCCTGCACTCTGACGGCCTGTTTGCCCCTGTAAAATCCGCAAGACGGACAGACGCGGTGGGGGAGCTTATGGCTCCCGCAATTCGGGCAAGCGCTTGAACTCATTACGTCCAGCGCGTCATGGGCGCGGCGGCGGTCACGACGGGCTTTAGAATGGCGACGCTTGGGATTTGGCATTTTTACTCCTTCTCTAATTTCCTGCCTGCTGATAATCAGGCTTCAGGCTAAAGGTTCAGCTTTGCCTCGGCAAACGCCCTGGCAAGCGCCCCTGGCGCTTTACTATACTCGGGGCGGCACTGGCACCGCCCTTTATTCAAATTTTTACCACATATTGAGCATAACCCCTGACAGTCTTCTTTGCAAAGCAGTTGCATGGGGCGCTGTAAAACGAATTGTTCCCGAACCAGGCCCTCTTCGTCAACTACTTCTTCCGGTAAATAGACAACGTCAAGATCCTGGGTTCCCAGTGTGTGAGACCCCCTGGCAACGAGGTCAGGGTCAGGGCTGCCCAAAAACTGTGCGCAGATTCTAGCGGGCGCGTCCAGCGGCTCAAGGCACCTGCAACAAGCGCTTTCATAAACAGCCTCGCCCTGGATGTCAAAAAAAAAGTCGCCGTTGGATTTTTGGGCGAAAACTTGCCAGCGAAGGCAGCGCAAGACTTCGTTTTCTTCCGGCGGCACACGGTCAGCGGCGCCTTCCAGTCTGAGGCCCTCGGTGGTGAGTTTTGATAATTCAATCACTGAGGGGCGGCCTCAGGGGAAGGCGCTGATGTGGCGTTGTCTTTTTGCTGGGTTGAGCCGGGCGCGCCGATTACCCTGTCATGGGTAATGGTGATGGGCCCCAGGTCTTCGCCCCTGTCAGGGCGGCCAGCGCACTTGATTTCAAAAGTGGTTCTTGTTGACTTGCCTTCGTATGGGGCGCCCCAGGGGTCATGGGTGGGAATGTCAACCCTGATGAGGTGTCTGGTAACAAGCGGGGAGTTTGCGCCTACCATAGCCTCCCAACTGCCAATCTCAGGATAGCTGCCTGTTTTCAGGTAATATTCCGCAATGCCGTTCTGCACCTGCTTCAAAACGTCAAAAGCCTGCATCCGCCTGGCTTCGTCCGTCTGGTTGCCCATGAACTTCAGTCCGACGACGGCGATGATACCAATGATCGTAAGCGCGATCATCAACTCCATCAGCGAAAATCCCAGTTGTTTTGCTTTCCTTACGGTTTTCATAGAAACCCCCGTTTTAAAAAAGGACGACGCGCCTATCTACTTGAGTGTGACAGAATCGTGAAAAGTGACAAGATGTTTTGGAATGGGAAGTGTGGAGTTAAAAGCAGTGCGATATTACTCTTCCGAAGTCTCTTTCAGAGGAAATTCATAAGGGGTGGGAGGGCGGTTCGGCGTGAATTCAGGCCCGCCGACCTCATCAAGTAAATAACGGAACGGGCGGAAGCCCATACCCAGCATGTGCGCCGCCTTTGTCCGGTTGCCGCCGCAGTGTTCCAGGGCCTTGCGTATAAAGTAGGTTTTGTAAGACTTCAAATACGCTTCTAAGTTAAAGCCGTTTTCGGGCAATTCCGCTTGTTTTCGCGTCTGGGCCGGATGTGCCGGAGTTGTTGAAGCCTTTTGTCTTCCGTGTCCCAACTCCGCAAGGATGCTGTCGGGAAACACTTCGCTGCCCAGCGTACCGCCTGACCCAAGGGCGGCGAAACGCTCCATGAGGTTTTTCAACTCCCGTACGTTGCCGGGGAACGGATAAGCGCAAAGCATCGTTGCAGCGTCCTGAGACAGCGTCATCTGGGGTTTGCCCAGCTTCTTGCAGGCCAGCGATAAAAAATGGTTTATAAAACTCGGCAGGTCTTCCCGGCGCTCCCTCAGGGGCGGCATTTCTAAACTGAGAATGTTCAGGCGATAGTACAAGTCCTGACGAAAAGCGCCTGTTTTGGCTTGTTCCTGTATATCGCGGTTGGTGGTGCAAATTACGCGGACGTCTATGGGCCGCTCTTCACTGGATCCAATCCTTCTCACACTTAGCTCCTGAAGCGTCCTCAGCAGCTTTACCTGCAGGGCCAGAGGCATTTCACTGATCTCATCCAAAAGGATGATGCCGCCGTTGGCTTCTTCAAAAAGGCCGCGCTTCATGGTGTTCGCGCCCGTGAAGCTGCCCTTTTCAAAGCCGAACAGCTCAGACTCCAAAAGGTTTTCGGGCAGCGCGCCGCAGTTTACGGCGACGAAGGGGCCTTTGCTCCTGGCCGAATAGCGGTGAATCAGCCTCGCCACTACTTCTTTGCCCGTGCCGCTCTCGCCCGTGATCAAAACCATGGAGTCAGCAACAGCAAATTTGCCGATGAGGGCCTGTATCCGCCTAATGCTGTCGCTCACGCCTATTAATTCTCCAGTGTCGTGCAAATCCGGCGCTCTCCCGGGGGCTGATTCGGCCAATATCCTTCGGATAACCTTTACAAGCTCCTGAATGTCGTTCTTTGCCTTTGTCAGAAAGTCCACGGCGCCTAAGGAAAGGGCTTGAACGGTGGTTTCGGTGGTGGCAAAGGCGGTCATAATCACAGATGGTATTTCTAAGCCCTTGTCCTTCATCCACATCAGAAGGTCAAGGCCGCTCTCGCCGCCCAGACGCATGTCAGAGACGACGGCCCCGATGGGCTGTTTGAGTAAAATATCCCTGGCCTCTCTCAGCGAACCAACGGCGTGCGTGTCAATGCCTTCGGCGCCCAGGCCCAGGGCGAGCACATCCCGAAAATCAGCGTCGTCCTCAACGATGAGGACGCGCTTGGCTTCAGCGCGGGAGAAAGCATCGGACATGTCAGCAGATTATATCGTTCTTTTACTTAATCCCAGCCGCCCTGGCATTTATTTGCCAGCGGTACAGTTGTTCGTACGCGCGGATTTTTTCAGACACGGCGTCAGGCATGGGCTGGGGGGTATCGCTCACGCTCATGCCATTGCCGTACGCGTACCAGTTGTTGGTGTAATCTTCACCTAGAGGGCAGACGCCGTCGGCGTTTATGAACAAACGGGTGTTTATGCCGAAAGCGCGGTGGGGGTCGTCTTGTTCCGCCATGAGATTGCGACCGCCAACCGAATAGTAGTCCGCCCCTGATAGGCTCAGGGAGTAAAGCGTGGGCAGAATATCCTTGTTGGAGCCGATCCTCTCAGGGGCGTAACGATGGGGCGTATTAGCCAAAACAGGCTTTGGGACGTACAGCCAAAACGGAACAGCCCTGTTCAAAAACAGATCAGCAGGATATTTTGCTTTTACGTTGATCACCCTGTGGTCGCCAAAACCGGCCATGACGGTGCGGTTGCCCAGCGGTCCGTCTTTTATGCCTGAAACAAAGTCGCCAACGCAGTTGTTTGCGTATTGGTAGCTTCGCAGCATGTTCAACTTGACGCCCTTTGGGGCGTTCAATTTGTCCAATAGCTCAGGCCCTGGGTTGATTGGGTAGCGGTCAACGTAATCGTGGGGAGGAGTATCAGGCAAATGGTTTGTGAGCGTCAGTATTACGATGAACATCGGCTTATCGCTCTTTTCCAGAATTTCCCTTACGAGGGGAAATATATATTCATCTGGCAACCCCCGGGCGCTGGCCCTGGAGACAACATTTGGCTTTTCCTTTTCATACAGGTCAAAAAAGTCTGTCAAAAAATAAGTGCGGTCAACGCCATGCAGGAACAAATACGAGCGGATGTCATGCCATGCTCCGTGGCCGGGATAAATGAACACGGTTTCGTATCCGTTTTGCTTATAGACATCAAATGGCGTGCCGCTTAACCTCACAGACTTGAACTTGCCGCGGGAGATGCTCTCGTCGGGGCAAAAGAAAAATTGGCGCGCTAAGGCTGGCATGGTGAAGTTTTCTTCCGACACAAAGCGCCTGAATACAAAGTCCTCGCCCATGTGGCGGCGGAACGAACCCAGCAAATCGGTAACGCCGGGGGTGTCGAACTCCAGGAGGTTGGCGCCAAAGCCCTCCATTATCATCATGACCACGTGGGGCGGGTTTTTAGCTAACCAGGCGTTTTCAGGCGTTTTATCCTCCAGGCTGCCCCGCCCGAATGCCGCCATAGCCAGCTCCTGCCCGTCTTCCTGTGTTACAGGCTGATAGGGAGGAGTATTGCTGTAGTTATGAAAGGCCCAGTTGAGCGCCATTAAACCATTTGGTACGGCCTTATTAAGGAGTGGAACGTTAGAAACCATCCTGTCGTGCTGTCGCAGGGGCGTAGGGCGGAGTGTACCCCTTACGCCCACGACATACGCGGCTGTAAAGGTCAGAAGTACCACCAGGCCAAAAGTTGCCTTGATGTTTATAAAGCTCTTGACGCTCGCTGGCGCTTCCCATCGCTGGCAAATCCGCAATATGCGTCGCGTGAGATACGAAAAGGCGTATGTGACGACAGTTACCAGCAGTATGACGCGGACGCTGGGGTAATCCACAAACACTGCCGTCATGACGGCTTTTGTCCCATCGTTTATCACACCGAAGATCGAGATGTCTATTTCATTGTGGAACGTCCGGTAATAAAAAAAATTGACCACCGTCGCCAGAGAGATTGCGAAATACAGAAATGGACTCCAAATTTTTTGCGCGGCTGTAAAGAGCCAGGCCGCTCTGTCATAAAGGCATGAGGCCAGGCCCAGGGCGTACAGCGGTATGAGACCAATGGTTGCGGTGCGGAGGTCGAACAGCGCGCCAACGCGCCACATGGCCCAAATTTCATATCCGTGTCCGTCCAGAGCGCCAGGTTCGGCAAAGGCCATAACCATTGACAATCTTCCGGCAGCCATAATCACAAGCAACAAAAAGACATGGGCCAGAGTAAAAACAGCAAGCGCGCCAGGCGCTATTCTTGGTTGATCCTTTAACATTGGCGCCACCTTATTCCATTTCTAGTCAAAGTTGCATTCGCAGTCTTTATTCAGAAAGTTGTCCCGGAAGCTGGGAGTCTTGCTTCCATCCCCGAAAGAGCTATTATCACACCGATTTACTCCATACGGCGAACTCTCCTGTTATAAATAACCTTCATTGATTGATACACTGGAATCGTTTGACTTTTAGGTTTTAACGCCTTTGCCCATAAAGAGACAATCCATGCGTGTACCGCACATCCTTTTCCTCGCCGCCGCCCTTTGCTTTGCCCAGGCGCCCGCGCCCGCCATTTCCTTTGACAAAACCCACCACGATTTCGGCAAAATATCCCAGGATCAAAAGGCGTCCCATAGTTACAAGGTCACAAACACAGGCGGCGCGCCGCTCCAGATAAAGGAAATCAGGCCCTCGTGCGGTTGCAGCTATACGGTTGTGGGGCAGCGGAATCTGAATCCAGGCGAAAGCACATTCATTGAAGTTCACTTTGATCCGACGGGGATGACCGGTAGCATTCACAAATCCGTGGAAGTAGGCTCTGACGACCCGGTCAGCCCCAAAGCGATGCTGACCTTTGAAGCCAGCGTGACACGCGAAATAATGCCCAGCGCCAGAAGCGTGTCTTTCAATAATGTCCCGCGCAGCGGGCTGTCCACGTCAGCCATCCGCCTTCAGTCGGGGGAAGGGCAGCCCTTCGAGGTGACGGACGCCAAAATCCCTGGCGCGCCATATCTTTCATGCTCACCGCAAAAGGATGGCAACGACGTCATTTTGAACATCAGACTCAATGGCGAGCTAATCCCCAGGCAGAAATACCGGGGCGCCGAAATAATGACCGTGCGCACAACCAGCAAAAAGGTTCCAGTATTGCAGTTCAACATCCATTGGGACGTGGAGCCTGTTATTATTGCCACCCCCGCCAAAGTGTCCTGGTTTGACAGGCCGGGGAAAGAATTATGGGCCGTCGTTAATCTCAGCCACGCCGAAGGCAGGGCCTTCAGGATTTTGGAAGCAAAGCCCAGTTCTTCTCTTATTAAGGTGTCAAACATCAGCAAAGACGCGGCTAACAACCATGAGTTCAATGTATTGTTTTCCGCAAAAGCAAAGGCGGGCGGCTACCATGAAAAATTGATTCTGATATTCGACGACCCCGAACAAAGAGAGTTAGAGATTGTCGTTTCTGCTATATTGCGGTGATGATTGACTACAGTGCTTATTTCTGATCGTTTTCAAAAGCTGGCCATTATTGCGGCCATGCTGTTGCTATCCCTGATTTGGGGCGGCACCTTTGTCGCCTCAAAGTATGTTTTGCAAACAGGCGTCTCCGTTGGCGCGCTGCTGGCCATTCGCTTTTTGCTGGCGCTTGTCTTTCTCGGCGCTACGATGCTCTTACTGCGTAGGCCCTTTGACAGGCGGAGCGCAGTTGACGGATTGATACTCGGAGTAATATTGGCCGTCATATTCTGGCTGCAAGTGGATGGTCTCCGGTTCACCACTGTCAGCAAGAGCGGGTTCATCACGGGACTGGTGGTTATCTTTACGCCCATGGTCAGCCTGTTGCTTGGCGAGCGATTCAAGCTCTCCCACGGCATGGGGGCATTATTGGCCTGCGTCGGGCTTTTTTTCCTGGTGAGAGACCCCCAGGCGCCCTTTGGCGGATGGAACAGGGGGGACAGCGAAACCCTTGTCTGCGCGGTACTATGCGGTTTTCACGTTACCTTGACGGCCCGCTTTTCCCGCATGGGTTCACCTTGGGTAATAGCCTTCATGCAGATTTCAACCGTAGCCTTGTTAAGTTGCGTCTTGACAATGCTTTTACCCGTCAACGCCAGCGCGGGCCAGAGCATGGCCGGTTTTGAAATGCTGGGGAGCGCGTTGAAACGCCCGGACGTATGGTTTGGCATCCTTTATCTGGCCGCCTTTGCGACAGCCCTGGGGTTTTATATGCAGACGACCCTTCAATCCAAATTGAGCGCCACAGAGGCCGCGATCATATTTACCACCGAGCCGGTATTTTCCGCCCTCATAGCCACCAGCGGCGTCATTCCGGGCGTACATGAATCCCTGACCTTAACCCAGGCCTCAGGCGGCGCACTAATAGTGGCCGCCATGCTGCTGGCCGAGCTTGGGCCGAGGATGATTGGGAAGCAAAAGAAAATGCCCGAAAACAGTGTTAAACTGCCTTTGTAGCCCGCTAATCACGAGGAGGCGTTTTGTCCATTACAAGAAAAATAATCCCCGCGAGTTTTCAGCCCCCAAGCGCCCAGGAAATCCACCTGACTTCAAAAGTGTTGATGATAAGGCCGGTTCGGTTTGGCTTTAACGAAGAAACGGCGATAAATAACGCCTTTCAGAAAAAGGGCGGGGACGGGGCGCAGGAGCTGGCTCTGGCGGAATTCAATCAGTTCGTCAAACTGCTTGAGTCTAACGGCGTTGACGTAGTCGTGGTTGACGATACAGCCAATCCCCACACGCCGGATTCCATATTTCCAAACAACTGGTTTTCTACTCACGCGTCCGGCGAGTTAGTGCTGTACCCAATGTGCGCCCCAAACCGCAGGCGGGAGCGAAAAGACGCCCCACTCAAAGCGATTATTGACCTTGGCAGGAAAAGCTGCATGAACAGGACTATAGACCTGTCTGGATGGGAAGCCAAAGACCTCTTTTTGGAAGGCACCGGAAGCATGGTTCTGGACAGGGCCAATAAAATAGCCTTTGTTTGCAGGTCTCCCAGAAGCGATGAAAGCGTGCTGGCTCAATTCTGTGAAGAACTTGACTATTATTACTATTACTTTGACGCTTACGATAGCAATAAGTCCCTCATTTATCACACAAACGTGATGATGTGCATGGGCGATAAATTCGTTGTAGTATGTTCAGACTCAATACGCGACAACACTGAGAGAGAATGTTTTCTTGAAATCATAAAAAAATGTGGCAAAGAAATTGTGGATATAACAACCGAACAAATGGAAAACTTTGCGGGCAATATGTTACAATTAAAAAATAAAAATAACGAAGGCGTTTTGGTGATGTCGTCAACGGCTAAAAAGTCATTGAATAGTGACCAAATGGTGAAATTGGAAAAATACTGCAAAGTTATCGCGCCCGAAATCAATACCATTGAAACCAACGGCGGCGGCTCAGCGCGCTGTATGCTGGCGGAATTGTTTTTTTGATGTGTAGTATTTAGAAACGAAAATAGTATCAATCAAAACTGTTCTATTGGATATATACCCTTTTCTATTAACTCGGCTGCGACGGCGTCCCTGATCTTGGCGCTTGAAATCGGCGTGCATCCGTCAAAGGCGGCGAGTTCTTTTGCGGCGCTCTGGAGAGCCTGCCCCTCAAGTACTTCCGCCAGCAGGATTCGGGCGTTGTTGCGAATTTTTCCAACGGTTTCATTGACAAACACGTTTGCCAGGTTGCAGACGAGGTCGGACCATCTGTGCGATGCCTTCGCCATCTTGGAGGCGCGGACTATGGCTGATTCCATGGCATATATTTCCATTGCCATGTCAGCCGCCCGGCTTGACGCCTCCTGATTTTCGATGAGTTTTTGGCCAGCTGTTTCCAAAGCCGTGGCTGTGGAATATTGGAATTGGCGTTTTGCTAA
>JAISSN010000108.1 GCA_031273105.1 Holophagales bacterium
TGCCAACGCCGCCCCTGGCTCTGGCCTCATTCAGCGTTGTGGCCTGTCTTGTGTTTTTAATATTGGGCGCGCTGGACGCCGGCAGGCGCAGGAAAAGTTAATATTTTTTATTCTCAAACACGCCGCCGGTTTGGTCGGCTGTGAGAACATGCTCGCTTGGTTTCAATGGGTCGGTTACGGTGATCAAATACGTCAATCCGGTTTCGCCGATGGTAATTTTAAAATCCATCTTTGAATTGCCCTTGGGCGTGAAACCAGGAACTATATCCTCACCCGCCGCCGTTGGCCTTGTTCCGTCCGACTTGTACATATAGTCGTTGGGCTTGCCGTACGCGCCCATTTCCGCACGGCGCGTTTCAAGGGCCATTTGTATAACCTTTGTGTTGGACGTAGCGTCCCCGATGAGCCTGGCCCTGCGTCTTTGGCCCGCAAGGGCAGGTACGGCTATCCCTGTGATGATCCCCAGAATCGCTATGACCAGCAATAATTCTATTAGCGTAAACCCCTTTGACCTATCACGCTTCAACATTGCTCCCTCCGGCGCCTGTGTGGCGTAAGCAGGGTTCATTGTACAACACATTTTGAGGTAGTTGCAAAACCCCGTTTTCATCTGTGCCTGAAACGAAGCCGTCCGCTCCAAAGCCGCATCCGGCGAAATGAAGGCGCAGCCTGTCAACTCCGTTGAAGTTGCAAAACTGAAGTTTTGTAACCCTCGACTATAGGGCGCAGTGTCTTTTTCGGGCTTGTTTAGCGACGCATTATCTGAAAGAATATTTTAGCTGGATGCGGTTCTCTTGGTGATTGCGCATCCGGCGCTCTGACTGCCTATCTGCCGGGGCATTTTTGAGGAAGGCCCCTTACTCTTTTCACAATCAAGGAGTGTCTTTTGAGCAAAAAGATTATGCTCATCAACGCCACGGACACGGAAGAAATCCGCGTGGCCATACTGAATGACGGCGTGCTTTCAGGTTTTGACATTGAGTTCATACACAACGAGAAGATCAAGGGCAATATTTATAAAGCCAGAATCATCCGCGTTGATACCAGCCTGCAAGCGGCTTTTGTCCATTACGGCGGGCAAAAGAACGGTTTTCTGCCAATTGGCGAGCTTCCGAGGGACTTGGTCAGCCCCGACGGGCGCAGGGGACGCATCCAGGACTTACTGCAAAAAGACCAGGAAATCATGATTCAGGTCATCAGGGAGGAGCTTGGGACGAAAGGCGCCATGGTGACCGCCCAAATCAGTTTGCCCGGGCGCTATCTGGTGCTGACGCCCGGCAACGCCATAAATGGAATCAGCCGCAAGATAGAGAGCCGCGAGGAGCGCGAATACTTCAAGCAGCTTGTTGACGCCCTTGACGTGCCGCGAGACATGGGCGTCATCGTCCGCACGGCCTCCCTTGGTGTAACCAGAGAGGACTTTGAGCGCGACCTGGATAATTTAATTGACACATACAAAGAAGTTCAGTCCCTTTACAAAAAACGCGAAGGCGTTGGCCTCGTGTGGCAGGAAGACGATGTCGTCACGCGTACGCTCAGGGACACCTGGACGCCGGACATTGAAGAAATACACATTGACGACCAGGATACCTTTCAAACCGCCCAGAGCTTTTTCCGTCGCGCAATGCCCCAGCACTTAAAGGTTCTCCATCAATATAATGGGAAAAAGCCCATATTTTCAAAGTTTCAGACAGAAGAGCAAATTGAGAGAATTTATTACCGCCGCGTACCCCTGCCCAGCGGCGGCGCTATCATTATTGACCAAACCGAAGCCCTTGTCGCTATTGACGTAAATTCCGGCAAGACCACCGGCGATAATCAGGAAGACATGGCGCTACGGACTAATATGGAAGCGGCGGAAGCCATCGCTACCCAACTGCGTTTAAGGGACCTGGCCGGCCTCATCGTCATTGATTTCATTGACATGAGGCGCGAGACCAACAACAAGGCCGTAATGGATCGCCTGGTTGAGCGCCTTCGCATGGACAAGGCTCGCATGGAAGTAGGCAAGATAAATCGCTTTGGCGTACTTGTGATGACGCGCCAGCGGATTCGCCCATCCATCCAGCACGTCACCTACGAAACATGCCATGTGTGTCAGGGAACGGGCAAGGTCAAGAACTCCGAAGCCCTCGTCCTCAGCGTCCTCCGCCGCCTCAAGTCTGTACTTAGCAAAAATGGCGTCTCCAAAATACAACTCCGGCTTTCACCTCCTATAGCTATCAATCTGCTCAACCAGCGGCGCTCAGAGTTGGCTGATCTGGAGGAATCCTATTTGGCAGCGATTGTCGTGACGCCTGATCACGAAATAATATACGGCGAAATTTCAATGGAAATAGCCCGCAGGGACGATGAGCCGGAGCAAGGCAAACGCCCCGAAACAGAAACTGCTGAAGCGCATGGGCGCCAGCGTGATAATGAACATGAAACCGTTGTGCTGGACGGCGACGCCCCTATTAGTTTTGACAAGGCGCTGACCCAGGCTAACGAAAAAAACCAGGGCCAGAATGGTCGCAGGGACGCTCAAAGGGCTGCGTTAAATGAGCGAGAGCGCCTGAGGTCTCTCTTTGAAACCAAAACTCCAAAAACCAAGGCTACGCCCGCAAAGGGCAACGCCGTGAAAGAGAAACCAGATCGGCGTAAAGAAGAAATGCCTGAGCCTCCAAAACTAACGCCGGAGGTCATAGCCTCCCTTGCCGTACCAGCCGCCAAAACCCGAAAGCTCCTTTCAACCGCTTCTAAGGACGCGCCCTTGCCAAAAACTCGCGCTGACCAGAGAGCCGATAAAGCCAGGAAGGGTAGTAAAATAAGGACAGCGGCTAAAACAGGGCCTGCTCCGAAAACAAAAGGGGTTGAATCAGGCCCAGCCAAGACGGCCAAAGCGATTGAGTCAACCAAGACGGCTAAAACAGCAAAACAAGATAAGGCAACTAAGACAACCAGAACAACCAAAACGGCTTCGGGGGCTTTGGCGACCAAGGCGGCGCTCGTGGCTAAAACGCCTCAAGCGCCCCCTGCGGCCAAAGTCGCTTCTAAAGCTAAGATAGCTTCAAAAACAACCGCTGCCGCCAAGGCAGCCAGAATGCCCGAAGCGACTAAAACAACCAAAACGGCTAACGTGGCAAAAACAGCAGGCGGCCCCGCTAAACAAAAGAGCGCGGTAAAATCAGGGACGGCTTCAACAAGACAGACTCCAGAAAAGCCCAAAAAATCAAAGCCTGAAGCTCCGATAAAGCCGATCAGGCAAACGTCCGCGCCAAAAAAGAGCCGTACTCAAAAATGAGGTGAAGCCTATTGCACACTGATTCGGTCTATGCGCTGATCCCGCTCGCCTGTCTGGCTACGCTCTTTGGAGGGTGGCTTGTAGTTCATTTTCTTTACAACCGCGTTTCAATAATGAGGCATATCTCCGGCGCGGCGGCTGGATATCTGGCCTCGGCGACAATAGTTCGCATAATGCCCGAAGCCCTCCGCTTTGGGGGCGACGCAATGGCTCTTTGGGCCATGGGCGGCTTTCTATTCGTACACATCATAGAGTACGGCATCACACCCCATTTTCACTATGGCGAAGAGTCTCACGATCACGAGGGCACGGCCATGACAGGCGTCATGGCTCTACTGGGGCTTTCTCTGCATAGTTTTTTGGACGGGATGACCATAACGGCGGCCATGCGTACTGAGTCAGCCCTTGGCATGCTTGTTTTTCTTGGCGTACTCCTGCATAGAATACCAGAAGGCGCTACCATTAGTTCTATTTTTTTGGTGCGCGGGTTTGGTTCACGCGGCGCGCTTTTTGCCGCCGGAACGCTGACGGTAACCGCCCTGCTGGGCGCTTTGAGCCAGGATTTGTTTGAGCTGCCCGTAGGCCCGGTATTAGCTGTCGCCGCCGGATTGGGCCTTTACGTGGCCTGCGTTGACCTGCTCCCGCAGGCGCAAAAGGAGAGTGGCTGGAAGAGCACTGTTTCGCTGGCGGCAGGGGTTCTTATATTCGTGGCGGCAAATTATCTCCTGCCTCATGAACACGAGCATGGACGCGAAAATGAAGGCCAGGTGGTCGGAGCGGCGCACACGGAATGCAGTCGGGAGCATGACGGCGACTATTCATCCGACGCGCACTCCGGCCATCATTCTCACAAGCATTGAGGACGCCTTGCTGCGGGGCGATAGATTTAATGGGCGGCCTTTGACAACGAGGATTGTTCTTTTGCTGATAACTTTGCTAACAGCAAGAGGCTGCGCGCATGCCCAGGGGCTCCCTGAAATTCCTGTCGCTCACCCCGATCAATACCTGAAAGAGGCGGATTACCTGTTTCCCCAGCGACCGGCCAAAATCAGTGATAAAAAAACGATGTCCATTAACTGGCATGGCGAATCTGTCAGAGAGGACGAGGGGACGCTGATACTCGCCGGGGGCGCTTTAGATATGGACGGTCCTATAGGCAATTTGTCCATAAAAGCCGACGCCATTGAATACAACCGCTTTGAACAAACCATCAAAGCCGTTGGCGACGTGCGCATGGAACACCCTGAATTTAAAATGCTCTGCCGCCGCCTGGAAATGAAACTTACTTATGCAGACGACGATATTATCCCTTCTGGCGAAGCCTGGGAAGTTACCTTTGAGCTTCCGCCCACATGGACTCTAAATTCCCGCCTTGTGCGTTTTGTGAGCTATCCTGGCGACTCCCTGGGCTTTGTCGGCAAATTGATGGGCGGGGGCAAGGCGGACACCACCACTGAATTTCACTTCGAGGAAGTCTCCGTCACCCCCTGTCCCCAGAGAAACCCTGACTGGATTGCCAAGGCGTCTGGATTGGAATTAAAAACGGGGACATACAGCGATAATTCAGGGCTACAGGGATACGCCACGCTGAAAAACCTCGTCTTAAAACTGGGCCGCGTTCCAATTCTGTGGATGCCCTTGGCGCTCTTTCCGGCCCGCATAGACAGGGCGCCTGGCCTTTTGCCCCCCACGATCGGGTTCAACGGCCAGTTGGGCGCTACGCTGGGCCTGTCTTATTTTCAGCCCCTCGGCGCCACCGTTGACCTGACTTTTTCTCCCACATGGTATTCCAAAGAGGGCTTTATGTGGAGCCTTGAATCCCGATGGGAACCGGAAGTCACACATAAGGGGAGCGTGAACATGAGGTATATCCGCCCCAATAGCACAAAAGAAGCGAGGTACCGCCTGAATTTGCACGAAATATGGGATTTGGAGAACGGCTGGTTCGTCAGGGCCGACGTCAACCAGGCGTCTGACCAAATGATGGACGTGGAGTTCGGCACAGTGAGCCGTAGTCTGTTGGGTACAGCCGTTTACAACAGCTCACTGTACGTGGGGAAAAACTTTAAATGGGCCGCCTTTAGCGTGTTTGCCTCGGAACAGCGCACATTTTTCCAGCCTGACGACCACTTTTATAACATCAATTTTCCGGGCTCCATGCAAAAACTCAAAACTCCAGAAGGACAATTGCGCCTTTACCCCGTAGCGATAGGCAACTTTTATTTAGACGGTTCCGCCAGGATTGGCCGCTTTGGCTACAGCCTTGACCTCGGCGACGATGTACCCAGGGCCAGCTATTACTGGAACAGAAGCGATTACCAACTACGGCTCCAGGGCCGCCTCGGACACATAGGCCCCTTTCGCGCCGACCTGCAACTGGGGGCGCGCTTTACTCAATATGGCGCGGTACTCAAAGACTCATATTTTGATATAGAGTCCCCCGATGGCGGAAACGAACTACCCCCGAATCCAATAGACAATCCTGAATTTGACCCATTCAGGGTCGAGGGGCCGTCAACCCAGCGTATGCTTGGCTCCAGCCGCATCCAGATATCAACGCCGCAGCTTGGCAGGAGTTTTTTAAACTTGAAAGTGGGCAAGTATTCCGGCGACATCAAGCACATTTTGGAACCATATATTGCCTTTGTCTTCAATTCCAAACATAAACTGGCCGGCCAATTTCCCAGGTTTGACGAGGCGGACGTACGTCCAGGGGTGGGAAACAGCGCCGCGGGTGAGCGCAGCGCTGAGTTCGGCGTCAATCAGCATTTGTTTGGCAGACCCGACTCCACTTACGCGTACACGCACGCTGTCAGGTTTAACCTGTCGGTAAAATATTATTTTGACCCAATCATACTGGCGGATGGTCGCGTGAGGCAGGGTTTGGGTTCTTTTGACGGCAAAATAGACGTCGAGCCGAGCGAGACATTGCGCCTTAGTTTCAGGCGCGTTTCGGAACACCTTGGGGACAACACAGATACATCAATGTCGGCCGATTTAGCCGTGGGTAAAAAAACGCGATTTAACCTGGCGTTTTTTACTACTGGTTTTAATCAATTGCGTATAAGACAGCGGGGCGTCAGCATCGGCGGTCAACACAAAATGTGGAACGATAAATTGTACATGACCTTTGAAGCTAACTATGACTATGAGAGAAAAATTTTCAGCCAGGGTCAGGTCGTGCTGGCATACGTCAGCCCCTGCGTAGAATACAGTATCAAATATTATCACATCGCCCTCCCGGCCGTGTCGCTGTTTGCCAAAGAAGACAGGGTTGACTTCGCCATCAGTCTGAAAAACCTGGGTGAATTGTTTTCAGCCGACGTGGGCGGATTGTTTTCAGGACTTTTTAAATAATACCAAATTGCGTTCGAAATTGTATTATCACCTCATTGAGCAGCAGAGGGCCAGCGTGTTTTATATATCATTCGCTCCAGAGATTTATTGTACTGGGTCCAATTTCCTGCGCCGGGGTCTTCTCTTATGTTGGTAAAAACAGATTCCAGTTTGCCGTCCAGATCATCTAAATAGTGGATCAAAATAGCTTCCGGCGTTTTTGGCAATACGGGAGCGCCAAATTCTAATTTTCCATGATGACCCAACAATATGTGCAGAAATTGACGCCTTAGCTCTTCGGGAAACCTTTCGACACTCGATATGGCGTTTTGTACCCACTGAACTTCTATAGAAATATGGCCCAACAAATTGCCTTCGTCTGTGTATCCAAATGAGCGGTCATAGCTCAATTCGGCAATTTTTCCGACATCGTGCAAAAGCGCCGCCGCGATGACGAGATCTCTGTTCATGCTTTGATAATGAGAGCAGGCTTTTTCGGCCATAGAAGCGACTGAAATAGTATGCTCCAACAAACCGCCGAGGTACACATGGTGAAGATGCTTAGCCGCAGGCGCTTTTGCGAAGGCTTCGCGCAATGCCTTATCATCCCTCAGCATGGCTACGACCAGGTTTTTGAGCCAGGGGTCTTTCAGGCTGTCAATGAAACGGTCTAATTCGGCGAGCATTTCCCCAACGGGCTTGTCGGACAACGGAAAAAAGGCGGACAGGTCTGGTATTTCTTCGTCCGGAGCGAAACGGAGCTTGTCCAGCTTGAGCTGTATCCGGCTGTTGAAAATGGTCACGGCGCCCTTGATCTTAAGAAAGGCGTCAGGCTGTATCGCGTCTATGTCGCCTTCAATGGCCCTCAAATCCCACAAAAAGGCTTTCACGCGTCCGGTTGCGTCCGACAGCGTGAGTTCAAGATAATCCGTTCCCCGGGAGCTGGTCTTAAAGGCGGTCTCCTGGGCCAGCAGGTAGCCTGTGAACGCGTCCCCTTCTTTGAACGATTTAATGGGAATTTGAATGGTCATACACACTCCGGTAATAATATTATATCGTTACACAAACGCTTGAAATATCTGGTTGCTGACCAGCGTGCCTTCAGTTGTTAAGCGCATGTTTTCACCATCCAGCCTCAGCAGGCCCCTGGCTATAAATGGCGCCAGCTCCCTTTCCCAATTCTGTATCAGGCCGCACATCCCCAGCTCTTCTGCCAATTCGCGCAAGGCGCTCCAGTTTACGCCGCTCCGCAACCTCAGGGCCAGCAATGGTATTTCGGCCAGTGATTCCTCAAGGCTCAGAAATTGGATTTCCGTTTGACCATCGTCGTTGATCCATTCGGCGATGTTTTCGCTTTCCGTCCACCTCAGGTTGCCGATGTTACCCGCCGCGCCCGGGCCAAGGCCGATATATGGCTTTTTCTGCCAATATCGGATATTGTGTACCGAGTGCCTGCCTGGACGCGAATAATTGCTGATTTCATAAGGATCAAGGCCAAGTTGGGGCAGATACTCCATGAGCGCCTGATAAGCCTGAGCGACCAACTCATCCGGCGGCAACTCTGCCAGCCCATTATCAACCTGGAATTTCAGCGGACATTGTTTATCAAGGTCTAGTATGTAAACGCTCAAGTGTTCAACCCCGGCGTCAATCATGCGGGCGGCGTCCTCCTGTACGCTCTCCATGCGCTGTCCTGGCGCGCCCAGTAATAAATCGGCGCTTATGCGGTCAAAACCGGCGTCCTTGCACATTTTTACGGCGTCAAGACACTGGGCGGCATCGTGGACGCGCCCCAGGCGTTGGAGTAGGGTGTTGTCCAGCGTTTGCGCGCCAAGGCTCAAGCGATTCCAGCCGCCCCGCATTGCCGTTTTTAGCCATTCGGGGCTTAGCGTACCCGGGTTAGCCTCCAGCGTGGCTTCTAACAATCCGGCTGCGTCAAATTCGCTGTGAATTACCCGGCTGATCGCCGCCAGTGAATCCTGTGATAGCAGGGAAGGCGTGCCACCGCCCATATAAACCGTTTCCAGCGCCGGTTTTTCCAGATATCTTCCCCAATCCGCCATGTCCCGCAGGAGGCGCTTTACGTAGAGAGGCTCCAGGGAGAGTGCGGTTGTGCTTGTAAAGGAGCAGTACGCGCATCTGCGCTGACAAAACGGCGCGTGTATATACAGACCTAAATTTGGATAAGCCATCGGATGATTCAAACGTCCGGGCATGTGGACGTTCAAGGGTCAACAACCACGCGGTAGAGCGTCTGCCTTGCGTGACGAATTTCTGTGGGAAAGGCCCAGGCGGGGGATAGCGGGCTGGCAGCTTTTGACAGGGTTTCAACATGATCCATCATGGCTTGTTGATTTTCCGGTTTCATCTGAACATAGCCCCCAAGATAGTTGGGCAACATGGATAACAGGTATTCCAATCTCCTGGCCTGGGGACGATAAAGGGTCTTATTTAAGCCAATGTGAGAGGAAATCAGGCCGACAATTGCAAAAAACGTCCAAACCATAACCTTTGCCGGCCTTGACAGGCCAGCGCAGACCCACCACGCAAGGAGCAGGCAAATCGCCATGATCACAAACGGCGTCAGTGGTAAGAGCCACAGGCCATTCCCCCAGAGGGTTTCGCTAAGGGCGCTGTCAATGGTATTGATGGATTTCGTCCTGTTGCCATCCAGCCTCGCCGCATGAAGCGTCCTGTCTATGTTGCGCCAATAGGCGATGGTTTCTTCCCCCATAGCGGATTCCATCTCCAGCCTCAGGTCTTCACGGGTCGGCGGGGCGGCAAGGGTTACAGGTCCCTCCTCCGCTGCGTCCCTGCGAAATATGGTCTCAAGGATAGTCGCGTTTGGGGGAGGCGTGGTCGTCGTCACACGCACCTGTCCGTTCTTGTCTTTCCAGCGGTACAGAGGCGGATGGGGAGGGCCGACAGGCTCTTGCGTTTGTAGCAGTAAAACTAATGCCAGAGATAACATTTGGATAGCTTTTAAAAAAGGTGTTCAGATGATTTTCGATGCGAGACTTTAAGCGGCTCTCTAACGGCAGATGGCTTCAAAGGAAAAATATTCGTCACTTGAAGCGTTCATCCAGAATTTCACACCAGAAGTGAATAACCATGATATGAACCTCCTGGATTCTGGCAGTCACATCGTCAGGCACTATCAGACAGTCGTCCATCAGGGCGTTAAGGCGCCCGCCGTCCCTGCCAAGAAGCCCCAGTGTACGTATCTCCAATGCCTGCGCTGATTTGACGGCCTGAACGACGTTTTCGCTGTTGCCGGATGTGCTTATGCCAATGAGCAAATCTCCCGGCCGCCCCAGCGCCTCCACCTGCCGCGCAAAGACGCGGTCAAAGCCATAGTCGTTGCCAATCGCTGTCAAGGCGGATGTGTCTGTGGTCAAGGCAATGCCAGCCAGAGCGCGCCGTTCTGTTACAAACCTGCCGCACATCTCTGCTGCAAAGTGCTGGGCGTCAGCGGCGCTTCCGCCATTGCCGCAGATGAGAACCTTTGCCCCGCCCGCCAGTCGCCGGGCCATGTCGTCCCCCAGCGCAACGATATGGCTTACTTCCTTAGCAAAAAACGCTTGTTTTAGCTTAGTTGACTCTTGAACGCCCCTGAGTAGTATTTCCTGCATCACGCCCTCGTATTAACAACGAGAAAAAAATATTGTACGACATGGTTGTTTGTCTTGCGGACCATTTTTGCACCACAAAATGAATGCGCGGATGCGCCGGAGCGCGTCTCAGCGCAGAGAGCCGATATTTAGCCGGTGGGCAGGAGGTGAGCGCAGTCCTAACTTTACATTTTTGTAACACTTTTCCAGCGCGTTGACTATTATAATGATAGCGGTAATCGGAGAAATCTCATGGATTGGGTTCAATGGATGGCTGACCAGCACATAAAGGCGATGATATTCGCAATCGCTGCCGGCGCTCTCCTGCCATACCCTTTGATTGCGGCCCAGAGGCCCGGAAGGGGGATAAAGCCGTGGTGGACTACCACACGGTTTCTTACCTGGATAGGCCTGGTTGCGGCAATCATTGCTGTAGCCACCGGTCAATTCCTCGCTAAAAACCTGGGGCTTTTGAACAACGGATGGATAATCCGGGATGAATGGTCTGATTTGCGCATTCATCAATATCTCGGCGGGGCCGCTGTTTTTCTTGGCTACTTTTGCCTCCGCGCGGTTCACGCCCACAGAAAAGAGCATCAGGGCCTGGGAACTTATGCCCTTGTTACAGGGTTGCTTTGGGCAGTGGTGTCTATAAGCGCGGGGCATTATGGACTCAAGCTGGCCCGCCTCCGAAACGCGAAAGTGCCGATGGTAGCCCAAGCGCAGGCGCGGATACAGCCCGAGTCCGAGCCTGACGCAACCCTTGAGCAGGCAATCCGTAGCAGGCGGATCGTGAAGATGCTGGACTACGCCGCGCTTGTGCCGGTACACCCGGAGCCGTTCAGGAGTCCTGCCCACAAAAACAGGTGGGTCAGGGTCTGGGTGAGTCAACACGCGGTTGAGGCCTATAACAAGGGCGAATCGCTTCCCGCTGACGCGATGGTTGTCATGAACAGCGTTGAAGACCGCTGGGGACGCCCAGGCCATGAAATTGGCCCATTGTACTGTCTGGACACATTGCAGGGCGGTAAGCCCAGACTTGGCTTTTATTGGTCTAATGTGCCAGAATCCAAGCGAAACGAAGTCAGTGGCATGAAGAACGTCAACTGGTTAGAGCCAAATTCAAACCTGGCAAGCTGCGTCGAGTGCCACACGGCAGGTCTGTCCGCGCCCAATGCCAGATTCCGCCGTCCCCAGGCCCCAAGAAGGCCAAGCACTGAAGGCGAAGCGCCGGTGGGCAGCGGACAATAACAGTGAACTGAACGGTAGGATGTCAATATTGTCGCATCACAGCGCAGCAATATTTTCAATCGTTGAACCGCTCTGAATTATTCCCAAACATCCTTTCCCCATTGATAATATTTTTTAACAACGCCCATTGGAGCCGCCATGTCACATTCCGCCCCGGACGAAATTAAAGGATTACCTGAAAACGCCAGACGTCCGCTGGAGCCGGGCGAAAATTACACGCCGCTGGTACCCCAGGACGGCGTGCTAGAAACTACCGGCAGGGCTATTGTCCTGGGGCTTGTATTTTGCGCTATTTTCTCAATGGCCGCCGCCTATCTGGCGCTGAAACTGGGCCAGGGCATTGAGGCAGCCATTCCTATAGCTATTTTGGCGGTTGGGTTAAGCAGATTTTTCTCCAGAAAAAACACCATCCTGGAAAACGTGATCATACAAAGTATTGGCGCGAACAGCAGCCACGTAGTCTCAGGCGCCGTTTTCACCATTCCCGCCCTGTACATGCTGGCCGCCGTTTCGGGCAGCGGCGTATCCACGCCATCGCTTTTGCAGGTTGTATTGGTGAGCTTTCTTGGCGGCTCTATCGGCATCCTGTTCCTCATACCCCTGCGCCACAACTTCATGGTTGAAAATCACGGGGTTTTCCCCTGGCCCGAGGCCACGGCCACCACAGAAATAATCGTCACGGGCGAAAAGGCTGGCAACCAGGCCAAAACACTGGTTGCCGCTGCTTTAATTGGCGGTCTGTACGACGGCCTGACCAGTTTATTCAGGGTGATGGCTGAAAACATTCGACTTGTTTATATAGGCCCGTCTCAATGGCTGGGCAGGATGCAGGAAAAGGCATTCATGCGCTTTGATTTTCTTAACAGCGCTGCCACCCTCGGCATCGGTTACATAATCGGCCTGCGCTATACGGCCATCATCGCCGCAGGCTCGTTTTTCGCTACTTTTGTCTTAGTGCCAATGGTTCACGGCGTCGCCGAGTATGTGCCCGGTATTGTCCCCCCGGGTACAGTCCCGATGGCCGAGATGGGGCCGGGGGAAATTTTCCGAGATTACGTTCGCATAATAGGCGTTGGCTGTATCGCGGGTGCGGGCGTGATGGGCGTGTTGTCCAGCTTGCCAAGCATGATGCGCTCCATAGTCAGCAACATGAAGGCGCTCATGAATAAAGGCAGCGCAAAAGCAGCGGCGCCAGGCCGCACAGAGCGCAGCGTACCTGGCTCTTTTGTGGCCGTTGGCCTGGTTGTTTTCACAATCGCCACGGTATTTTTCTTCACATTCGGCATTGGCATAACAAACGCCATTGTCCCCGCCCTGCTCGGCACGGCGGTCGTCATGGTCATTTCTTTCTTCTTTGCCCCCGTGGCCGCCAGGGCCATAGCCACCATAGGCACAAACCCCATCAGCGGTATGACCATGCTGACGCTGCTCATCACGGGCCTGGTTATGTTAAAGCTGGGCTTCACAGGCGGGACGGGCATGTTTGTAACCATGATGGTTGGCGGCGTCGTTTGCACGGCCCTGGCTGCCAGCGGCGCTTTCAGCACAGACCTCAAGATAGGCCACTGGATAGGCTCAACCCCGGCCAGGCAGATTGGCTGGAAGTTTGTAGGCACGCTAGTGGCAGCGCTTTTTTGCGGCGTGGCCATGTTTGTCATGAGCAAGGGCGGCTTCGGCGCCGAAGGCCAATACGCCGCGCCCCAGGCCAGCGCCATGAGGGCCATTCTGGAAGGCATCTTTGGCGATACCGCCATGCCGCTGCGCTGGTATTTCTTTGCGCTGGGCATAGTTCTATCCCTCGTGCTGCGCCTCCTGAGCCTGCCCGCCCTGGGTTTTGCCCTTGGCATGTACTTACCCATCGAACTCAACACGCCATTATTCCTGGGCGGCATACTCAGCCACATAGTCAATAAGAAGAAGTCCGGCGACACGGACGAGAGCGCCAAAAACCGCGAAAATAAAGGCATCCTCATAGCTTCGGGCCTAATGGCAGGCGGCGCTATAATGGGCGTCATAGGCGCTATAGTCCGTATGAACCCAAGTTGGAAAGACGGCTTCTATTTACTGAACAGCCACATCATTGAGGGCGGCATAGGCGAGTGGCTTGCCATACTGGGCATGGCGGCTTTATGCATTTATGTCGTGAGGTCGAGCAGGAGGGCTGACGCTTAGTTTTTCATAAAATGACCAGCACAAAATGACCAGCACCAAAAAACAGCCTTCAACCTCCTTTCGCCTGCTCATTGAATACGATGGCCGCCGCTATCATGGCTGGCAGAGGCAAGGAACCCTTGCGAAGCCGTATCCGCAGCATGGAACGCTTGCGAAGCCGTATCCGCAACAGGGGGCCGCGCAAAGCGCCACTGGCGTTAAGACCATAGCTGGCGCCATTGACCGGGTTTTACACTTGGCCGGCGTAAAGATATTAAACCTGACGGGCGCGGGCAGGACAGATTCTGGCGTCCACGCCCTTGGGCAAGTGGCCCACATACATCTTGCCCACCCCATAAAATCATTTGAACTACACCAAATACTGGAACAAGGCCTGCCTTACGACATAGCGGTTCCACACATAGAGCCATGTCCGCCCGACTTCGACGCTAGACATGACGCTATTTCCAGAACGTACCTGTATCAGATAGCTCTGCGAAAGAGCGCTTTCACAAAAAACCACACCTGGTGGCCAAAGGCGCCCCTTGACCTGCCTCTTTTGAATGAAACCTGGTCGCTCTTTGAGGGCAATCATTCCATGGCCGCCTTTGCCGACCTTGAAGCAGGCGAAAACCCCCGCTGTCAGATTTATGACTGCCATTCAAAGACCAGCGGCCATATTCTGCTGTTGCGAGTGACGGCCAGGTTTTTTCTCAGAAGGCAGGTCAGAAGGATGGTCGGCGCGGTAGTCCAATGCGCTGCGGGCAATGTGGAAATTGACCGGATAGCCGGAGACATCAAGGCGCCGTCAAAAAAATCCGCGCTGTACTGGGCGGAAAAAACAGCGCCCGCTTCCGGGCTTTTTCTGGAATCGGTCGGCTATGGCTCCGAACATGATTCCGTTTCCAGAGCGGTTCAATTTTGAGAAGCAATATGTTCACGCCTCAACACAAATTCTCTGCCCTGCTTTTGCGGCTGGCGCTGCTCTTTTGCGCTACGCTTACGGCGCAAGAGCAACGTCCGCTTCTTGTGGCTGTATTAGACCCCGTTAGCAATCAAAACGTAACCCAAATGATTAAAATGACGGTTACCGGAACCCTGGAGCAATACATAGTAAGCAGTAAAAAATACAGGGTTGTTGACAGGGTTCGCACGACTCAAGTTTTAGCAGAGCATGGTTTTGCAAGAAACGGCCTTGTTGACAACAGTGAAGTAAAAGAGATAGGCAAAATGCTTCAGGCAGACGTTGTATGTGTTTCAGAATTGCAACAAGAGAAAGGTTATTTTATTGCCAAATGCTCGCTCATTGACGTATCCCAAGGCGAAGTGTTTGCGTCGGCCATGGAGTTAATAGCGTCTGATTCCCCAGTAGAAATTAAAAGCGGCGTTGAACGGGTAGCCATGACCCTACTAGGAATTGAAAACGCCAGAGAAGTCCAAGCCAGAGAAAAAGCCATCAAAGAATTAGCCGAAAGGGAGATGAGAGAACAGGAGGCCAGAGAGCAGGCGCTTAGAGAGCAAGCTGCCAGAAAAGCCGCTCAATTAGTGAAGGCGCAACCTAAGGTTAAGCCTCATCCCCCTGAGCTTACTAAAGTTAGCATTGGCACACGGCTTGGTATTTTAGTGCCAATGGATAAAGAAACAAAAAATATAACTAGTAATCCTTTGATTAATTTAAATTTATTCGGAAATGCAATATGGAATAATGAATGGGGAATTCAATTAGGTATTGATTGGGCGAGTTCTACAGATTCTTCTACTGATACGCCTTATTATATTAATCGAGAAGAGAAAATCACAGAAATATCCCGAAAAGGAGCATGCCTTGATGCTCTTTATATGGTGAAATTTATTGGGGCAATCCTTTGAAACCAGAAACAGTTGAAAGCGCGAATGGCGGGAAATTATTAGTTTTAGACGTTGACGGCGTGTTGATTGACCCCTGCGGTAGCTTCGAGAAGTGCGCTGCCATGGCGCTTAATGAAATAGCCCCCGACCTTGCCTGGTCTGATGAGCTATATTGGCGATTCAAGCGTATTTCAGGCTTCAACAACGACTTCAGGCTGACGGCGGCGGCTGTGGCGCTGTTTGAGGCGGGGGAAATAGACCATTTAAGCGAAGGGCGGATTGATTCCGCCCAAAGCGATCAGGGGTGTGGGGAAGCCGAACCGCCTGTCCGCCGGAGGGCAGGCGGCGGGTCTCCCCACACAGCATTAAGCGAGATGCGCGATACCGGTTTCCCCCACTTGGAAAAGCGTATCGGGGAATTAGAACCCCATTGTAAGGAGCGGGTTCAGTTTTACTACCAAAGCGTCAAGCATCTGGAGCGCCCATTGATAACGTACTCCGAACTGGAGGCCCTCAAGGGCTGGGACGTAGCTATATTGACAGGCAGGCCGCCGGAGGAGTTGACGCTGGCCTTTGAAGTGCTGGGTTTTGAACTACCTGCCGTTGGCGACACCTGCCCCGAATTCCGCAAGCCCGCTCCCGGCGGGTTGATACACCTGGCCGATACATTTAAGGCAAAGCGCGTCTATTTTGTCGGCGACACAACTGACGACGCAACGTGCCTGCGCCGGGCGCGGGAAGCCAGGCCGGACTTGGAACTGACCTTTGTAGCCGTGAACAAACTGCGGTTTGAAATAACCCAGCCGGAAGATTTAGCTTACCCGGCGCTGAGGGACTTTGTTGCGTTTCTGCATCAAAATTGCGTTCAACAATCCTGACGTGTTGCCGTTCTGTTGTATTGTTTCCGTTAAATTATCCGCTATGAAAAACCATGCCCTGAAATTAATCGCCCTGCTTTTGTCCTTCTGCCTGACGCCGCTGACAGGCCAGGAGTACAGAAAGGGAGCGATACTTGACGGCGACAGGTATGGACAGACCGACGCCGAGCCCGAGCGACTCATCCTGGATTTGACCAACCTGCCCCGTTCGATATCCCTCAAGCAGTACAGCCCTGTTCCGGGAAACCAGGGGGATTACGACACCTGCGTCGGCTGGGCGACGGCGTATGCCGCCCTGACTATTTCTGAATCACTGGCTCTGAATAGGACAAACCGTGAACAGACGCAAAATAATGCCTTTTCGCCCATTTATGTGTACAAAAATATTTCAAAAGATCCAACGGGCCTCAGCAGCTCAAGAATACCCGACGCTCTGGATTTAATGAAAAACAGCGGAATCGTCAAGCGGCTGCCCCTGGAAAACAAGATGACCTTTGAGGAAATTGATTTATCCATTTACGGCGCCGCCAGGCGATTTCCAATATCGGGCTTTGTGCAGCTTTATTCAAACCCCCGAAACGAGCCTGGAGCAATCAGCGAAAGAGTTCCGCCGGTAAAAATGGGCCTGGTTGAAGGAAAACCCATTATCATAGGCATGAATACGCCCGATTCTTTTTTTAGCGCCAAACACGTATGGCGGCCAGAGGAAAGTCCGGCTAATTACTACGGCGGTCATGCCATGTGCGTGGTGGGCTATGATGACGACATGCACGGCGGCGCCTTTGAGGTTCAGAACAGTTGGGGAACGGCCTGGGGGAATGGCGGCTACGCGTGGATAACCTATAGCGATTTTGCCGCCTTTGTCTATAGCGCCTATGAAATCACTGAAAATCTGGATGTCTGCGAAGGCTTAACCGCTGCTCCCCAACCTTCTGCTAATTTAGCTAAAGCAAAAGAACATTATGAAAAAGGCGATATTTTCAGGAAGAGAGGGGATTGGGACTTAGCCATTTTGGAATACAGCGAAGCCATAAGGCTCAACCCCCATTACGTTGCAGCCTATCACTACCGGGGCTATATCCACGATGATCAAGGCGACTTTGACAGCGCCATAGCCGATTACAACATAGCCATAAGGCTCAAACCCGATAACGCCGTAATCTATCACAACCGTGGCTATGCCTACTGCAATAGCGGCGAATTTGACCGCGCCATAGCCGACTACAACGCAGCTATAAAGCTCAAGCCCGATTACGCTCTGGCCTTTCACAACCGAGGCAACGCCTACTATTATAAAAGCGACTTTGACAGCGCCATAGCCGACTACAACATGGCCATTAAGCTCAAACCTGATGACGCCGTAATCTATTACAACCGAAGCAACGCCCACAGGCAAAAAGGAAACCGCGCCCAAGCCGACGCTGACTATGCAAAGGCCAGGGAGTTGGGATGGGACTCTGTTGTATAGCAGTCTGGCGCATCGGCGCCGCGCATCGTTGTTTTATAATCACTATGCAAAATGACGTCTGAAGCTATCCAGCTTCAGACGCCATGCTTTGTTACTTCATTACTCTATTGGTTAAAACTTACTGTGTACTTTCTTGATATCGGCTATCTTGCCGCTTCCGTGGCAGAACAGGCATCCTTCTGATTTCGGGAAGGGGGTGCGCGGCAGGGGGCTATCAGGGGTTACGTCTTTGTCTCTGCTGAGATCGCCGCGTCGGGCGTAGAAGTAGCCGCCATTGGCCCTCATGTGCGCTATAGCCGCCTCACTATCATGGCATCCGGCGCAGGCGTGGGTTATGGGGGAATTGACCAGGTTATCCAAACCGCCATTGACTGCGGCGCCAGTTCCTGTAGCGGGGCCTGTGCCATAATTCCTGGTTGTATCAATACCATAGGTCTTCGGCCAGTTGGCATTAGGGGCGCCGGTTGCGGCTGTTGTCCACAGCAGGTTTGGCAGGGCGGCTTGGGATTGGGCATTGCTGAAATCATAAGTACCGGGCAGGTGGCACTGTTCGCAGTTATTCAAAACGCCAGGGTAACCGGCGGAGCCCATGGGTCTTCCGGCCAACGCGCCAGACGTCGGGTATCTCCTGTATTCATCCGTGCGCTTGCCGGGGGCGTGTATGGCATGGGCCAGATTGACCATATTACTTGACCAGCCATTGCCGTTTCGCTGTTGATGGCACGCGGCGCAAAGTGAAGGATCATTAGCCTGGCTGCTGCCATGGGCGCCGTAAGCTCTTAAGGGCAAGCTGGAGCCATACAAATCGTGGCAGTCGTTGCACTTATTAACGTCTGCTATGGAACGCCTGGCGGCATTACCTGTTATACCTCCAACAAGAACGCGCTTGGAGGGGGTTACACGCTTGGCTATATGCCCGCCGGCAGTAGTATTGAAAGTTGCGGGCAAGTCGCCAGCTTGCACATAACCGCCTGTCATATAGCATGTAACCATTACAGCGCCAGCTTGAATAGCAGCTCCTGTAGCCGCGTCGTTTGTCGTAGCAGTCCAGAAACCATCGGCGTCGGGATTGGCTGAAAGCGTTCCCTGGTTACCGTTAAGAATATTGGCCAGTGAAACGCTGCCATAGTAATTGAAATCGGCTGGCGTGGGATTGCCGTCCTGGGGCCGCCCATACATGATATAGAAGCTCGGGCCGCCAGTAAAACCGCTAGCCGCTGCCGGAAATGAACCGCTGTTTGTAATGGCTGCGCCGTTTTGCTTAATTCTGAACACAATAGTAAGGTTTCCGTCAGCGTTTCGCGTAACGCTGCGGAGATCGTATTCAAAGTTATGCAATGCTATTTCAGGGCTAGTGGGGGACGTGGGGGGGTTGGCGTTATTATTTCTGGTTTTATCCCTGACGAGGTGACGGCCTATCTTGGCGGTTTGGGTTTCCGCAGAGACGGGGGCGCCTTTGATGGGAGACCAGTTTGCATAGGTTGACGCTCCATCCTCGTTGTGGCATTGCTGACAAGAACCAGTCTGATAAACGTGGCCCTGGCCTCTGTTAGTCCTATAGCCCAGTGAGCCATCCTCGTGGCAAGCGCCGCAGGCTAACGCGCTGGGCTTTTTATACCAGTTGTCGCCCTGGGCGGCTGTTTCGCCTGAGGGATGTACTGTCCGGTGGCACTGGGTGCAGTTCTTGATATCCATTGGATAGCCAATTTCGTTGAACAAGACGCCAGCGTAATTGTAACCTTTGTTCACCAGCTTTTCGCCCATGTGGAGCGTGTGACCCAGGATGACCATGTTTCCCGCCGCTCTGTTGCGGTTTAACTTGTTAGTGGCGCCTGTGTAAGCTCCGTTGGTTAGTGTGGATTCGGCGTAGCCGTATTTGCGTTGGTCTGTGTGGCACATGGTGCAATACCTGACGTCCCAGCGCGCTCCTTCATGAAAACTGTGTCCCAGCCTGCCGTGGCAATCGTTGCAGGCCGCTGTGGTGACTAATTCTCTCCCCCGGGGGTCATTGGGGGCTATTTTTTCGCCGGTTGCCGGTATGAAATCATAAACAAGATTTGCCGGCCCGAGAATGTTTATTGCCGGATAGACGGAAGGCTGTCCGTTTTCGGTATTGGGGGTTCGTCCGGTCCCCGTTCCGCGATACGCGCCTGCAACCTGGACTGTCATCCTGTGGATTACATTTGGATCGTATGTAACGTCATCCAGGTCTTCTTTTATTTGTGTCGTGCCGTTATATGTGAACGCGTCCAACTGGGCGTTGACCTGGGAAATATCCCTGCGGAATGTGTATTCGTAGCTGCCATCGCCATTGTCAACCAGCGCGCCTATATTATCGTAACTGGGGCGGCCCGGAGTCCATGTCGCCGTGTCGGTATTGTTAGAAGGAGTGGTCACTATATAATTGACCCAACGGCTTGGAGCCATCAGGACTCCGTTGGGCGAGTCTTCAGGGATCAGCTTGGCTATGCTAAAGGAAACGTTTGGATAGCTGGCGTAAGCCGTAGGGGAAGACTGGCTTGTCCAGGTCATGCCTGAAACTGGCGTGCCGTTTTCATCAAGCAACTTAAACCTGACTACCGGGACAGCCCCTGGCGTTTTCATGGTAACGCCTGTTACTTCTCCCTTCAGGCGCAACTCGCCCCATTGCTCTTTAGTCAGCGCCTTAGCGTTGATGACAGTCCCAGGCGCTGGCGTCCCTGGTTCGCCTTGCGGGCCTTGTGTTCCATCTGAACCGTCTTTCCCATCAACGCCGTCTCGCCCGTCAGCGCCCCGACAACCGGCCAATACCATGGCCATCGCTAAGGCAACAGCAAAGCTGCCTATGGTTTTGAGCAACTTTAGTGTCATGTCAGTTCCCCCTGGAAAAAAAGTCGTGAACAAGTGTTTTGGTGGTTGTGCATACGGCAATTCCGTAAGTTTTCAGTTACATGTGACATAGCGCGCCATTATAACAAGTGGGGCGGGTATTCGGCTCAGGCGGCGGCAATGCTGGTTTACGGGAGGAGTTTTCGCCTCTTGTGTGGCACTTTGCGCAGGCTGGCATGTTGACTTCGGCCGTCATGCGGTGTGAAACATCGCGGCCTGTCCATGGCCTGTTTGGGTGAGGCGCTCTGGTATGGCAGGACATACACGAAACAGCTATGCCAACTCCTCTGTAATCTTCGCCGTGGCATCTTTGGCATGAAGCAAAACCCGCAATGACGGCAGGGTTATCGCCTGGAGCGCTTTGCGCACTGTTTCTGCCGTGTCTGAAACTGTCGTCGTAGCCGGGAGTATGGCTCACGCCGTTGACGTGACAGGAAAAGCAACTCTTGCCCGAAACGCCGCCGGCCAATTCACTGCTTATAGCGGAGCCGTGGCAGGTTTCACACTGGTTTGGCTTTGTCAAAAAGTCAGACCAGTGGTCATTTATATACCCCTGGGGATGTTCGCCCAATTGACCGTCAAATTTGGGGGCGTCGTCAACCCCACTGGAACAGCCGGTAACAAGGAGCGCGGCTGAGAAAAGCAAAGCAGCAAATGCCGTTATGGCCGCCGACATCGCCAAGCCGCCCATCGTCCCTATTTTGTTCATTGTAAATCCTCTCCAGCCACTCATAAGCAATCCTACCTGTTTCTATCTATGACAAGCGCGGCAGCGGTCGTTATTGGCGCGGCCATGGCATTTGTAACACGCCGTGGGATCTATTTTACCTTCTATGCGGTGCATGGTAATGTAATCGCCCCCGTGGGGAGATATTACATCGGGCCTGTTACCCTGTTTTAACGCAGGTTTCAACACTGTTTTGTCTGTGTGGCAGTCGGCGCAAAAGCTAACAGGGTGGCAACTGGCGCATACGTTGTTATATTGAACAGCCTTGGGGCCGTGCGCATTTATGAAATCCGTTGTGTGGTTGAACTCGGCGTACGAGCGCACATGGTTTGTCATAGGCTCGTCGGCGTGGCAACCGGTGCAATCGGGGCGGCCAGCGCCAAGCTCCATGGGGTGGATGGCCGTAAAACTTGTCTCTGTTGAAACGAGCATACAGGCCGTGGCAAATATCAGAGCTAAAACGCCTGCAAGCGCCAGAGCAATTTTTTGGCGCGCCATCACTTGCCTCCTTTAGGTGCAAAACCGAATTTATACTCAACCCGCAGTAAGCCCCTTGCCTCGTTCTTTGCCACAGATGTGGAGCCAAAGGCGAGGTCTGCTGAAATGCGCAGGTTTTCCGCTGGTTTAATGCCAACAGACGCTATGAATTCATACAGCTTTGACTGACCGTTTAAGTGCTCTTTGCTGTATTCGCTGTTGTCAAAATCATACTCAATACAGTCCAGACTGGCCGTGTACTTGTCGGAGCTATACATGAGCCAGGCGCGCGATTCGTGGTGGGAAAGGCTGTAGGAGGGCTTTAGGGGATCAACAAACACGACGTCAGATGTTTTTATGCGGTGATAGCTAAGGCCGGAAGCGAACTTTTTGGGGCTATGAGACATGCGCATATCAAAGCCAAAGCGGGTAGAATCGCCAAATGTCTCCCTGTGAATATTCTTATAGTCGGCTGTTATTTCTATGGGGCCGTCCTGATCGTCGGAGTCCAGATACGTGACGCTGGCGCCGTAGGAGCGGTGCTTGTCCTTTTCAAAGGTACTGAACAGGGACGGCATGTTTGAACCGGCGAAATATGCCTGGAAATTGCGCTCTACGTAGTTGGCCTTAGCGGAAAAGTAATTATTGAATTTGTATGACAGAGAATAGTCGTTTTCGGCTATCTTGCTGGCGTCGTCCAAATCTGTGGGGCCAAACGTCCGGTCGGCTATGTCAAACACCGTGCGGCCCGTGAACATGAGCCTTGATATGGGGACAAAGATAATATCGCCGCCAATCAGCTTGCGCCTGTAGTCGTGAACATTACTATAAAAGAAATCACCGTCGTTGCGCGGCTGAGGCAGTGGAACCGGGTTGTCTGTCGGAATTGGGTTGTCATATTTATCATAGCGTGATGTGGCCGTGCCGTCCTGCAGGAAAGAAACGCCTATCTCGCCCATTTTGGCAATGCGATATCCGAGGCGGGCGCCAAAGATTATATCCCGTTGCCATCGGTAATCGCGCTGTTGGTCGTGGTTTTGAACGTCGTAATAAACAGGGCGGCCGCCAAAGGCGGAAAAATTGAAGCCGCCTTTAAGGTCAACGCGGCCGCTGACGCCGTCAATTTGTTCGTAACCAAGGCCGTGGTTGATGGCAAAGCGCCCTGCCTGAAGCTCACCGTTGGCCCTGTCAAAACGATAGCGCGCATAGCCGTAAGTGAGGCTGCCTGTGGTTTTGCCATTCAGCCTGGTTTGATCGGCCAAATCGAAATTACCCCACCCAAACAGGTGGAGCGAGAAGTTTTCCGTACCTAATTTAGTGGCGTCAATGCCCAGAAACTGCGTCAACGGCGCATATGTTCTTTCCAGGCCCGGAATGTCTTGCTTGTAGTACTGGGCGAAGGTCGCCGTGTACACATTGACCTCCTGCGCCCAGGACGCCGAGGAGACCAGTAGGACAAGCAGGGTCGTCTTTCGCATCAAAACCACCTCAAATCCAGATGTAAACATAATACAACAATGTGGTTACAATGTGAAAAAAAAATATTAAAAAAAAGTTACTTTTGTACTCGTGATGGTTGCGCAACGGCGCGTGTCTAATGGACGGGCGATTTTCCTGGATTGCCGCAAGCCGCATGACCATAACAGCTTGAGCCGCCTTGTCGGCGCAACTTACCGCAAATCCGCCGTGCGCCCTTAATTCGAGGACGTGACGCTAGTGTCGCGTCCGTGAATTAAATATGTTATAATATTTCCATGAATGGATGCATGTATGAGCCTTTTCGCTGGAAATACACTGATGAACCTTCATTACTTAATGCTTACTTAATTGGAAGACGTTACACTAGCTGCGGAAACGACTACAGCGGCGCGCATGAAACAATGTCCAGCCCAAAGCCTTTAATCCCGATGTACCTCTTTTCCTGGCGCGTCAGGAGCCTCATTTTCGTGATGCCCAGTTGTCCAAGGATTTGGGCGCCGACGCCTACTTCCCTGTGCGTTGGGTCTAATACGGGTTCCGAGCCGTCCAAGGCTTGGCGGCGCAGAAAAACCAGCACGCCGCCGTCTTTTTGAATGGCCGTCATAGCCGCGTGAAAAGCTGAGCCTTCTATAATTCCGAAGCCATCCAAATCATCCGGCAGCGTTTCAACGTGTACCCTCACCAGGGGCGTTTGTTTTGTTATATCGCCCATTTGAAAGGCGAAGTGATAACTCTTGTCCAAAACATTCTGAAATTTGTGAATTATTATCCGTCCCCATTGCGTCTCTCTGGTATGAGTCTCCACGGCTTGAACTATTGGGTCTTTTTGCAGCCTGTAGGCCACCAGGTCGGCGACGGTGACCATCAGTAAGTCATGGGTTTTGCAGAATTCGATGAGGTCAAGTACCCTGGCCATGCTGCCGTCGTCCTTCATGATCTCGCAAATGACGCCGCTGGGATGTAGGCCGGCAAGCCTGGCCAGGTCAATGGCCGCTTCTGTCTGGCCAGTCCTGGCTAATACTCCCCCGGGGCGCGCCCGTAGCGGAAAAGTATGCCCTGGTTTAACAAAGTCGCCCGGTTTGGCGTGTTCGGAAATCAGGGCCTGCACCGTCCTGGCGCGATCCCTGGCGCTTATGCCCGTAGTGGTACCTTCCCTCGCTTCCACGGACACGCAAAAGGCTGTTTCAAAGGGGCTGGAATTGTCCTGTACCATTTGTGGAATATCCAGGCGATCCAGTAACTTGCCTTCCAGCGCGGTGCAAATCAAGCCGCGACCAAAGGCGGCCATAAACGCTATGGCCTCGGGCGTGGCGTACTGGGCGGCGATGGTCAGGTCGCCTTCGTTCTCCCTGTCCTCATCGTCAACGACTACGACCATCTTCCCCTGGCCTATAGCCTGGATGGCGTCTTCAATGGTGGCAAAAGGTTCAGGCAAAATTACACCTCGAAAGCTATGACAGTTTAAAGTTTATTCCGTTTCTGTATCAAAATTGCGTTACGCAATGTTTGATGCAGAAAGTCGCCTTTGAAGCCTGGATTGCTTTCAGCCTCAAAATGGCTCAATGGAACTTTATTCAGCGCGCACACAACGGCAATGGGTTTCCATGTCATAATAATAATGCTGATGGCGGAACTTGGCTTTGGTTTGACGACACTTATGATGTGGTTTGAGAGGTTACTTATGAAAAAAAAATGCGCGGCGGGAATACTTGGCTGCTTGTTGTCCTTGGGGCTGGCTCTGGGGTGCGTTGACCCGGAAGAAGAAGGAGGAGGCAGTACAGGGGGGACCTCTCTCTATGTGTTTGACGCCAGCGACGGCGCTTCAAACAGGATACTCGTCTATTCGGACTTGGCCGCTCTCTTTGAGGACACTACCATTGAGCCGTCCAGAAGGCTGGGTGGAAGCAAGATTGACACGGTTAAAAACCTGGCTTGGGGCGGCATGTGTTTTGACGCCGAAGGCAACAGGCTCTATTTGGTTTCAGAAACAGGGGACGTTATACGCATTGAGCGCGCCCGCATACAAAACGGTACCCCAAGCAACCTTGATATTGCTTCATTCAGGCTGGGCGAATCAGGCGACCGTCTTTCAAGCGGAATATTCGGGCAGGCTTCCATAGACTCTATGGCAAATGTTTTGTACGTAACGGAGTCAAACCCGTCAGACGCAAGAGTATGGGTCGTCAATAACCCCAACGCCCAACAGGACGGCTCCACCTATAATAGTAATGGTAACTATTTATTTATCAGCGGCGACAAAGGCGACACAGGCGTCGCCGCGAACAACGGGTATGTTTATGCCTATTTTGACAGCGGTTCCAGTGTAAGACCTACCCTGGACACTGAATATACCGGACCAAGATTGAGAAGAGGGACGTCTTCAGGGTTCTCAGATATATCAAACATGATTATTGGCTCGGTCAGCACTACGCGATTAGCCAAATACGGGTGTTTAGCCATAGACCAGGACAGCCAGGTTTACTTTGCGAGACATTTGACGGACGCGGCGGTCGGTTCTGGAAACGCGATACTGTTTTTCAGGCCGGGGCAGTTTAATCCTGGCTGGAATCAAGCCCCGGAAAGAACCTTTGCCGCGATCAGCAACCTTCGTATCATCAGCCATGCCATAACCAGGGATTGGTTGGTGGGCGCGCTGTCTAACGGCGACGCGGGCAGGGACATAATCTGGATGTGGAGATCGCCCTCAAGTTCATCTCCCTCCTCGCAAGAGTTCAGGGTTGGCTCAAATGCCTCAATTCGCGGTCTGGCGCTTGACGGCAAAAATTAATAATGTTCCTGTTTCGTCCGTTTCGCCTTGTCTGGCTTGTATTTAAAGACGTCAATCGCGATTTTTTACGTCACAGATCACACTTCTTGCTGGCCATTCTTTCGCTGGCGACGGGACTGTTCATCGTCGGCGGCGGGCTTTTAGGAATTGACACGCTGGATAAGTGGGTTGGTCAGATGCAATCCCTGGCCCGCATCACGGTTTTTGCCGCTGAGGGCGCAAGCGTTAAAACCCTTGAGGAAAACCTGAAGCTCGACCCCAGGTTTACGTCAGTAAGGCTGGTCACCAGCGAAGAAGCCACCAAGCAATTCGCTGAGTCCGTTGCGGACGCGGGCTTGCTGTTAGGCGCGCTGGGACGCGATGCGGTGCCGGATAATTTAGAATTGACCCTGCGCGAAGATTTACTGGAGCGACGCAAAGCCATAGAAGTTGGACAGGGGCTTAGAAGCGTTTTGGGCGTTGGCGACGTGGTGGTTGACCATGAGCGCCTTGACTCTCTGCTAAAAGGCGCCCGCATGGTGCGGAGCGTGTTGGCGATATTCGGGTTTATATTATTGGCGGTCGCCGCGTTTTCAACCGGAACCGTTGTTCGCATGAGCATCATGGCCAGGGACGAAGAAATAAACATTATGAGGCTGGTGGGCGCAACTGAACTTTTTATATTGACTCCATTGCTGGCGGAAGGGGCCGTATTGGGGCTTTTTGCCGCCTTGGCCGCCGCCGTTGCGCTATGGACAATCTGGTTGCTATTGGCGCTGGGTATGTTAAGCCTTTCGCCATTTGTAGCTGAAATATTAAAATTGGCTATTTTTTCATTCAAAAATTTGGCTCTGTTATCAATGACGGGAATTCTGACGGGTGCTATCGGCGCCCTGTGGGGCTTTCGCAGCTCCGCGCAAAGTAGGAAAATAGCCGAGAAGTTGATGAATGCGTATGATTGATTCCGTTTCCAGGTCAGGATGGTATAGCCGTTCAACTTTGAAAAAGCTGAATCAAGTGGAGCGCGAGCGTTTCAATCGCAGACGTATCTTTAATACTGACAGACATTTCTCAAGTTGAATCGCTATATTACGCAATCAGCGACAAAAGCCTGCGTTTTCCTGGCGATCTCTTCGGCGCTCAGTCCCTCGTCTTGCAGCAACTTGTCTGTTGAGCCGTGTTGAACAGGATGATCGGAAACGCCGCATCTGAGCAGTAAAGCCTTTATTCCTGCGTCCGCAAAGTACTCGGCTATGGCCGAGCCAAAGCCGCCGGGCAGGCAACCTTCTTCAAGTGTCACGACCCGGCCTGTTCTTTTTGCCCAGGTGACTATTAGCTCTTTGTCTATTGGCTTGGCAAACCTGGCGTTGACGACAGCGCAGGAAATACCATCGGCTTCCAGCCTGTCAGCGGCCTCCAATGCCCTGTGAACCATGGTTCCAAGAGCTACAAAGGTAACATCGGCGCCTTCCCGCAATAGTTCGCCTTTACCAATGTGCATGGGGACAAAGTCGTCCTGAATTGGCGCGCCAGGCGCGGCGCCGCGCGGATAGCGAATCGCGGCGGGACAGTCGCAGTAAATAGCCGTAAACAGCATACGCCGAAACTCGTTTCCGTCCTTTGGGGCCATGATGACTATGTTTGGCAAACAGCGCAGGTAGGCTATATCATATAGGCCGTGATGGGTTGAACCGTCCGCTCCGACGATGCCCGCCCTGTCCATGGCAAACGTGACGGGCAGGTTTTGCAGGCAGACGTCGTGAAAAACCTGGTCAAAGCCGCGTTGAAGAAATGTGGAGTAGATGGCGCAAACGGGCCGCAGACCCTGTACCGCCAGTCCGGCGGCAAAGGTGACTGCGTGTTGTTCAGCAATTCCAACATCAAAACAGCGATCAGGGTACGCTTTTTGAAATATGCTCAGTCCCGTGCCTTCCAGCATGGCGGCTGAAATAGCGACTATTTTTTCGTCTTTATTGGCAAGCTCCGTCAATGTGTCGCCGAATATCTTAGTGTACGATGGAGGGTCTGGTTTTGTGGTATCAACAGGCGCCTGATTGATTTCGCCGGAAACGGCATTAAAGGCGCCTATGCCGTGCCAAGTGAGAGGGTCTTTTTCTGAAGGCTCGTACCCATAGCCCTTCTTGGTCTGAACGTGCAAAAGCACAGGGCCGTCCATCATCTTTTCTTTTGCCTCCGCCAGGAAGTGTGTCAGGGATTTAATATTATGACCATTTACAGGGCCTATATAGCGGAAGCCCAGGTCTTCAAACAAAAGACCGGGTATCGCTATACGCTTGACGGCCTCCTTGCCGCCCTTTAAGGCGCGCGTCAGCACCCTGCGCAGGGCGTCAGGGGGAATGTGCTCTATGGCTTTTTCTATTCTGTCGTGCCACTTGAGATAGTACTGGCCGGAAATTATCTGGTTTAGGTAGCCCTGCAAGCTGCCAACGTTTGGGTTGATGCTCATGTCGTTGTCGTTGAGTATCACCATGAATTGTTTAGCCCTCAGGTATCCAGCCTGGTTGAGCGCCTCGAAGGCCATCCCCGCCGTCATGCTGCCGTCGCCGATGACGGCTACGCAGGCATAGTCCTGTTTTTGCAGATCACGGGCCTTAGCCATACCCAAAGCGGCTGAAATACTCGTGCTTGAGTGTCCAGCCCCGAAGTGGTCGTATTGGCTCTCTTCCCGCTTTAAAAAACCCGATATGCCGTTGTATTCGCGCAACGTGGAAAATAGCGGCCATCTTCCCGTGAGTACCTTGTGAGAGTATGCCTGATGTCCCACGTCCCAAACAATCCTGTCAACTAAAAAATCGAAAGTGTGAAACAGGGCCACCGTAAGCTCGACCGTCCCCATGTTGGACGCGAAATGGCCTCCGGTTCCGCTGACGGAATCAATCAGGAATTGCCGGACTTCACCGGCGAGGCTCTCCAGTTGATTTAACGTGAACTGGCGGATGTGCTGCGGGGTCGTGAGCGACTCAAGAATCGGATAATCGCTCAATTTGCCCTCACCGACAAGAAGCGCGCCCATGCTATCAGCGAACTGGGATTTGGTAATGGCGCAAGCAGGCCCACGGCGCGTTCCGTCGTGTCCTCAAGGGCCTTTGCGGCGCCGTCAAGCCCCAGGAGTTTTGGATAAGTGATTTTGTTTTTGCCTTCATCTTTTCCAACCCTCTTGCCCATGGTTTCAGAATCAGACGTGGCGTCGAGTATGTCGTCCCTGATTTGAAACGCCAGGCCAAGAGCCGCGCCCGCTTCTCTTAGAGCGGAGCGGATGCCGCCGTCAGCGCCCGCGGCTATTGCGCCCAATTCCAGAGACGCGCGCAGAAGAGCGCCCGTTTTCAAGCGGTGAATGAGTTGCAGGCGTGCGTAATCATATGGCTTTCCCTCCTTTACAAGATTCTCGCCTTCGAGGTCCAGGCTCTGCCCGCCAACCATCCCACGCCATCCGGCGGCTTCCGAGAGGGTTTGAATGGCCTGGACTTTTTGCTCAGAGGTCAGTTTTGCAGCCCCGGCTAAAATACCAAAAGCCTCAGTCAAAAATCCATCGCCGGCCAATATGGCCTGCCCCTCTCCGAATACCTTATGGTTAGTTGGCTTGCCCCGCCTGAGGTCGTCATCGTCCATAGCCGGAAGATCGTCGTGGATGAGGCTGTAAGTGTGGATGTACTCCAGGGCTATAGCGCAGGACAGAGCGGTTTCCGCTGATTTGTCTGCGGATTCAGCCGCCAGGAGACAGAGAACAGGGCGAACGCGCTTGCCTCCGGCTTCCAGGCTATAGCGCGCCGCCTCCTGAAGTATCGGCGCCTCAAAGTCGAAAAGTGGCGCCAGCAATGCCGATTCAACCATTGGGACGAGGCGTTCCAGGTCTGCAATGACCGCGGATTCAAATTGAGTCGTCAAGCGTCGTCTCCTTCCAGTGGTTCGGCCAGGTATTCACCGCCCAGCCCCTGGCGCAACACTTTTACTCTTCGATGAGCCGCCGCCAGTTGCTGCTGAAGCGCCGCCGAGAGTTTCATGCCATCCTCATAACATTGAATGGCCTCCTCAAGCCCGAGGTTTCCGCCTTCCAGTTTTTGTACTGTAGCTTCCAGCTTTTCCAGCCCTTCGTCGAATGAAATTTGATTTGCTCCCATTATGTAATTATAGCGTTTCCGGTTCAAAACCGCGTTCCGCAATTTTGAACCGAAAAGCAGCTCTGGGCGCGCGAACTCGCCCCTTTTCCGCTAAATGCCTCTAAATGCGTAATGTTGACGTAGCGAGCCACTACGTTATTGCGGCAAATCGGATCATTTCAAACGGCTATGACTTTTCCACCCACACGTTGAGTATTTGAAGCGTAACTTCTACGGCCCTGGACATCCAGTTCAGGCTCACCCACTCGTGCGTGCTGTGATAAGACTGGGAGCCGGCAAAGATATTCGGCGTCAACAGGCCCATGAAGGAGAGCCGCGCCCCATCCGTCCCGCCCCTTATGGGCTTTTTGGACGGCTCAATGCCCTGGCGCCTGACGGCCTCTAAGGCGTAATCCAACACCTTTGGGTCTTTGGAAATGGGATAGTACATGTTTCTGTAAGACTCCTTAATCGTCAATTCAATCTTTGCGCCCGGAAACGCTTCCCCGGCTTTGTCAACGATAGCTCCCAGAATGTCTTCCCTCTCGCGCAGTTCTTCTTCCGTAAAGGCCCTGACCAGGAGCTTTATTTCAGTCTTGCCGACGTCGCCGTTGAAAGCTATCGCGTGCAAGTACGGCTCGCGCCCTTCAGTCGTTTCAGGCAAGCGGTCTTTGGGCAGGGATTCCACGATGTGAGAGGCAACCCGAAGGGCGTTTATCATCTTGCCCTTGGCGTAGCCTGGGTGGACGTCATGGCCTGTAACCGTTATGACGGCTGAATCGGCGCAAAAGGTTTCGTCCTCAATCTCGCCTAAGTCCGACCCGTCCAGCGTGTAGGCGTAATTGGCCTTGAACGCCGCCACGTCAAAGTGTTCTGTGCCTCGCCCCACTTCTTCATCGGGCGTGAAGCCTATCCTTATGGTACCGTGCAAAAAATTGGGATTATCTCTGAGCCAGGCGACTATGGTCATTATTTCGGCTATGCCCGCCTTATCGTCGGCCCCCAATAGCGTCGTACCATCCGATGTGATAATCGTGTGGCCTGCGCAGCGGCTCAAATTCGGGTTCTGGGCAAGGGGGATGACGCCGCCAGAGGGCAGGGGAACATTGCCCCCCTTAAAGTCTTTGATTACCTGAGGCTTAACGCCGAGACCGGACGTGCCGGGATAGGTGTCCATGTGGGCGATCAGACCAATGGTGGGCACAAGACGCCCTTCAGGCAAATTGGACGGCACGGTTGCCATCACGTAGCCCCAATCGTTCATGGCGGCGTCCTGGCAGCCCAGGGCCTTTAATTCCTCTACTAAGAGGCGCGCCAGGTCTTTTTGCTTTTCGGTTGTGGGAAAGCATTGGGCGTTATCATCGCTTTGCGTATCTATTCGCGCATAGCGCAAAAAGCGGTCGAGCAATGCTCCCTGTTCATCCTGTGAAAGAGTAAAGACAGGCATTTTTTTACCTCCTGAAACGCAACCATGATAGTATACTACCGTTCCTTAAACCCACACGAAAGGCGGCAGCCAACATGCAGAAGAAATACATAATCCTTTTTTCCGCTATCTCAACCCTGTTCATTGCTTCGTTAATACTGAATTTTTACCTGTGGACGAAGTCGGTAAATTCGCTTAAGCCAACGAGCAACATAATAGCTTTTTCAAACGCGAATTCACGGGATACTTATTTTACTTTGCACAATGTCAGAGCCGCGCACTTGCTAGGCTCCGGGCGAGGCGTTAAGGTTGGAATAATGGACTGGTTTTTTGGTTACGCCAACTACTCAAACCTTTATGCCGACGCTGTAAATTTCACACAAAATCAGCGCGCCCTTGACGGGGAAAGTCATGGGCTTTGGATGGCTAATGTTCTCAGGGAAATAGCCCCCAACTGCGATATATACGCTTTAGCCGTTGATTTTGGCGACGAGGACAAAAAGGTGGTCAATATGGTTAAGGCCATTGACTGGGCCATTGAGAACAATATTGATATTCTTACATATTCAAGTGGGTCATTTTCAAAAAATAACCGACCCAAAATTGACAAGGCGGTAAACAAAGCGGTACAACATGGAATTATAACAACTTTTATACATTATGATAACCCAAACAATTTATTTCCAGGCGGTTTTTCTTCGTTTAATGAAGGTAATAGGGAAGCCGATGTAAACATCCTGCATTATGACTATAATGTAATTATGCAAGAAAAATATGAAAAATTTGTTGGTCTTAAAGGTGATTATTCTCAGATAAAATCCGGTGACGACATACCATTTTTGTCATTATCTTCAACCTCGCCCGTTTTGGCCGGATTTGTGGCGATATTGAAGGAAATAAATCCTGATTTATCTTCCGCTGATTATAAAGATATTCTGGTGAAAACCAGTTACCAGACTGAATATTACGACTGGGGCTGGGGCAGATATTGGAACGCGCCCCGCACGGTGGATATTGCCAAGGCGGCTGCTTATGCCGTAAACTTGCGCTTAACCGGGATCAAGCAGGAAAATATATCTCCCTCTGCACCCTCCGCGCCAACAATAAGCCAAGGGGAGACGCCAAGTCCGCCTAATTCCAATTCTAAATAGAAATTGCTTTAATTTCTATTTAGAATTGGAATGCGCGACACGGATATCGCGCCGAAATGCGTAGCATTTCAAGAGGCATGGAACGCTTACGACGCCGTATCCGTAGCAAGGCGAGACCACGCTCTCGCCGCAGCCGACTACTTCAAACCTGGAGTCCCGCAGGAATATATCTAGGATAACAGCTTAGGCATTGAAGCGCAGTATTTTTTGTAGAATTTAGTGCTTGACAGATCGTATTTACTAGATATAGTGATT
>JAISSN010000128.1 GCA_031273105.1 Holophagales bacterium
AAACCCTGAAATGCAAAGTTTTTGATGATGAAATCATCCCTTGCGAAATTACCAAAAAACAACGCCTCCTCTTTGAAAACTCCCATGTCTTAGTGCCTAAAATATGCGGAATTTAGGAATTTGGTTTGTGGCGTTAATGGGCGCGATTGTCGGCACGAGCGCGCCCGTGGCGTCGCCAGCGGCAAGCGTCATGGTGTTTTTGTTGAGTGTTATGTTGCTCACGGCTATGGGGGCCGGAGCTACGCTTACGTTGCAAATGGCTGTGTGGTTGCCATCGCTTGTTCTGACTGTGATGGTCGCGCTGCCTGGGGCTATTGCCGTCACAAGGCCGTTGGCTACTGTAGCTACGGCGCTGCTGCTGGTTTCCCAGGTGACGCTTTGGTTTGTGGCGTTGGCAGGTTGGATGGCGTGCGTTAATTGCTCTGTACCGCCAACAGTAAGCGTCATTGTGTTTTTGTTGAGCGACACGCCCGTTACAGGCACTGTGGCGGGGTTCACGGTTACGGCGCAGGTTGCTGTGTGATTGCTGTCAACGGTTTTGACGGTTATGGCCGCGCTGCCCTGGGCTATTGCCGTAACAATGCCGTTACTCACCGTAGCTACGGCGCTGCTGCTGGTTTCCCAGGTTACGTTTTGGTTTGTGGCGTTTGGCGGCTGAATGGTGTGCGTTAGCTGCTCTGTACCACCAACAGTAAGCGTCATTGTGTTTTTGTTGAGCGACACGCCCGTTACAGGCACTGTGGCGGGGTTCACTGTTACGGAGCATGTTGCCGTGTGACCGCCGTCGTTTGTCCTGACTGTGATTGTGGTTTCGCCTTGCGCTACGCCTGTAACGCGGCCGCCGCTCACAGATGCTATGGCGTCGTTGCTGCTCGTCCATGTTACGCCTTTATTTGTGGCGTTTGACGGCGTTATAGTCGGAGAAAGCGTTTCAGAGCTTCCGGCATTAAGCGTCATCGTATTTTTGTTCAGGGATACGCCCGTGACGCTGACTGTCTGGCCGCCTCCGTTATTGTTATTTCCGCCACCGCCTCCGCAGGAGACCAGGCCAAGCGACAAAGCGGCTATGACCGCCATCAGGTAACAGAATTGCTTTCTCATGGGCAACGCCCTCCTGTGGTCAGGGCGAACAATTTTTAGAATTGCAACCCTTCTCATATTTACAATGCTATTTTTTTTTTTCTTTTTTCAACAGGCAATTTTTGCTGTGTGGTGGCAGAGGGACAGCGTTAAGTAAACGCCGCGAGTGGAATATGCCCTCAAATTGAGTTGGCTCATGAGAAAATGTTAGGATGGGTATCTCAACAACTTTCTGCTTTTAAAACTGCGGAACGCGATTTTGAAGTAGAAACGAAATCAGAGGTTTACATGGCGGTAAAGGGAATCATCGCATCGGCTGTATTAGTAGTGTTATTAAGTGTCGGCGCAAGAGCGCAGTGCGCCGATACCGTATCCGCAGGGGCAACGGCCCAGCAAAAACGGCTAGCAGACCCGCAGGATGCCGATGGGCGATACAAAATAGGCGTTGCTTATTACGAGGGCAAAGGCGTAAAACAGAATCGCAGACTTGCCGCCAAATGGTTTCGCCTGGCTGCAGAGCAGGGACATGCCGTAGCGCAGTACAGATTAGGGATGATATATTTTTTCGGCGTTGACCAGCAAGGGCGGGGTATAGAAAAAAGCAACGCTGAAGCGCTGAAGTGGCTGCGTCTGGCTGCTTATCAGGGGAACGCGAACGCCCAGATACAATTGGGGGTTATGTATGAAAAAGGCGTTGGCGTCCCCCAAAGCGATATAGAGGCCAGTAAATGGTACGCAATGGCGGCGGAGCTTGGAAACCATGAGGCCGCGCTTACCTTTTACAAGCTTTATGATAACTTGCATAGCAAAGCCAAAGAAGGCGATATAGACGCGCAATTCAAACTGGGAAAAATATTATTCAACAAGAATACAGATAAGGAATATTCTGAAGCGGCAATGTGGTACCGGTTGGCTGCGGAGCAGATGCACGCAAATGCCCAGTTTGAGTTGGGGAACATGTTTTTTTACGGCTTAGGCGTAGAGCAAAGCAACGCAGAGGCTCTGAAATGGTACCGCAAAGCGGCCGAACAGGGCAATGCGTCCGCTCAAGTGAATTTGGGAGACATGTACCTGACTGGACGGGGCGTAAAACAAAGCGACGCAGAAGCGGTAAAGTGGTACACCAAGGCGGCGGTACAAGGCAACGCAAGCGCCCAATCGAATATAGGAGTGCTGTACTTTGCAGGGCGCGGCCTTAAACAAAACGACACTGAAGCGGCGAACTGGTTCCGGCTGGCGGCCCTGCGAGGCGACGTGAATGCTCAGTTGAATCTGGGCGTAATGTACGCAAACGGGACGGGTATAGAGAAAAACGACGCCGAGGCGGCCAGGTGGTACAAAAGAGCGGCGGAACAGGGAAATGCGCTGGCCCAGTACAATTTAGGCAATATGTATCGAAACGGGCGGGGAATTGATAAAAGCAACGCCGAAGCGTTTAAGTGGTACAGCCCGGCTGCGGAGCAAGGGAACGTAAGCGCCCAAAACAATCTAGGCAATATGTATCGTAACGGGCTGGGGGTTGTCAGGAACGATACAGGGGCGTTTAAGTGGTACCGCCAGGCGGCGGAACAGGGAAATCCATCCGCTCAGTTTAACTTAGGGGAGATGTACGAAAGTGGCGTCGGCGTTGAACAAAGCAGCGCTGAAGCGTTAAAGTGGTACAGCCTCGCCGCTGAAAATGGTATAGCGGGAGCGATGAAAGGCATAGACAGGCTGATGGGCAGAGGTAAATAGAGACGGAGGCCCTGGTGCGCTTTTTTTCCTGGAATGTGAACGGGTTTCGGGCGGCTCTCAGGAAGGGCTTCATGGATTGGCTGGAAGAAACAGACCCTGACGTATTATGTCTTCAGGAAATCCGGTGCGAGTGGGACGAAATTGACCTCTCTGCCAGAAAAGCAATAGAAAGCGCGTATGAAGTGTGCTGGTTTCCGGCTAATTCAAAAAAGGGCTACGCGGGTTCGGCGACTCTGACAAAACATGGCGATGGCTGGAAACACCAAAAAGGAATGGGGGTTCCAGACTTTGACGCGGAAGGCCGCGTTATAATCAGCAAAAAAGGCGATATTGTTTTGTTGGGGGGCTACTTCCCCAACGCAAGCGCGGGTCTTACACGCTTGCCCTATAAACGGGCTTTTGCCAGGGCCATAACTGACCGCGTGAGGGCAGAACACGCGGCAGGGAACAACGTGATTCTCGTTGGCGACATGAACGTCGCCCCCTGTGAAATTGATTTGGCGCGTCCAAAGGATAACGTGGGCAACCCTGGATTCACGCCTGAAGAGAGGGAAGACTTTCAAGGCTACTTGAGCGCGGGACTTGTTGACGTACTCCGCGAGCGCAACCCGGGCGTTTCTGGGCTTTATACCTGGTGGACCCAGCGGAGCGGGGCAAGAGAGAGAAATGTCGGATGGAGGATTGACATCTTTCTGGTGAGCCAATCCTTAGCAAGTCAAATAGAAAACGCAGGCATCCACAGTGACGCCTACGGCTCAGACCACTGCCCAATCAGCTTGCAACTGCATAGCAAGCGACTTTGCAATTTCAATTCAAAATCACTTCAGATTCTTTATTGACGGGTCATCAAGCATTTCCCTCACTTCATCGGCGTACTTGCCTTTTGGATCCAGTTCAATGTACTTTTGCAAATTGGTCTTGGCGGCTTTTAAGTCGCCACCGGCGTATTCACATATAGCAAGCAAGTAATAGGTTTCGGCAAATTTGGGATTGATTTCAATGGCCTTTTTCAGGTGCGGTATAGCCTCGGCAAGATTGCCGGCATTGTATAGCTGAACGGCTACATTATAAGAATTTTCGGCCTTTGGTCCCTCTATCTCTTCAATAATGCCCTCATATTTTTTTACTGCGTCTTCGTCGCCTTTTGCCCTTGAGATTTCAGCCAAAAATGAAGCCAGTCGCGCCCTGTCTTGCGGTTTATCTTTTGGAACAGCGTCAAAAGCGTTTGTTAGAACAGGCTCAGCCTTTTGCCAAAGTTCATCGCGTTGAGAGGGGTCGCTTTTTCCCACCTGATATTGGCAGTTTGCGAGCGAATCCACTGCTATTGTTAAAAATTTTTTTGTTTCTTCCAGTAAAGACCCGTCCTTCGCTTCCGCGAGTGATTGGTTATAGTAATCTATTGTAGCTTCAAATCTTGGCATGGCCTCAACGTAATTTCTATCATTATAAAACTTAACAGCTTCAGTGTAAGCCTGATTGCCCTCGTCGGCTTTGCCTGAAGCAATACTGGCGCCAGGATTCGATTCTTGAATTACTTCATCTGGCGTCTTCAAAGTGATGTTTCTTTCAATAAAATCATTAAGAGGAATCTTAATGATTTCATTAACGCCAACGTATCCCTCAGCCGAAATTATCAACTCGTACTCTTTTGGCGTCAGGCCTGCTTGTATAAATTCTCCCTTTTTATTTACTTTGAGATTTCTAACGGAATTAGTATCCATCTGCTTCAGAGATACTGATACATTTGGGATTACCTTACCGGCCGTGTCTGTTACTTTCCCGAAAACCCTCCCGGTTACCTGGGCTGCAAGGGACGTTGAGACGATGAGCACAGCGGCGCAATAGCATAGATTTTTCATATAGACCTCCAAACCAAAGCATAACACATATGGCGCAAAATGAAAACAAGTTCATTTTTTTTTCAAGGGAGGTAATTGCAAAACCCCGTTTTCGTCTGCGCCTGAAATGAAGCCGTCCGCTCCAAAGCCGCGTCCGGCGAAATGAAGGCGCAGCCCATCAACTCCATTGAAGTTGCAAAACTGAAGTTTTGCAACCGGCTCAAGGAATAGTGTATAGTAACACTTTGAACACTGCTCTTCATTGCAGGCGCATAGGTTTACGTGCGGTTCGCGGGTCGTGTTGCAGGGGTACCATTAGATGTTGCGCTTTTTTGCTCTTGGCTTGTTGGTTCTTTCCGGCGCCGTCGGAGCAGCGGCTGTTCAAAAAACAAACGTCCAACCAAGCGCAGATGTGGAAAAGTCACAGAGCAACAACCTGAGCGAACTTTCAACCGAGTCGGCTGTCTCCCTTGCCTATAGGGCCGACGCTTTAAAAAAGGCTTTTCTTTCTGGAGACGAAAGGACAATTCAGGACGCGGTTGCTAAAATAGATTTACTGAGAAGGGAATATGGAACTCTTGACGTCGCGCCTTTAGTCGAGGCCATGTGCCTATGGGCAAGGGAGCTTGGAAATGAAGGGAAAACTGAAACAGGGGTTCGCGTTCTGGCTGAAATAAGCCGATGGACTTCAGTTCATCCGGCATTGCTGGGGGCTGAAATAACGCTGAAACGTCAAGAAGGCTTTGCAGGATATATAAAAAGTCTGGCGCCTGTAGCGAAACTCAGCCGAATTCGCCTTGAAAACCCTGACACGAGGTACATTTTTTTACTCTGGCATCTGGGCTGGATCAAAACAATGGCCACTATTGTTTTGTGGGGGACGGCTATTGTGTTGACGCTCAGATACCGCCTCTACCTCCGTTATCTCCTGGAACGCCCGATTGCAAATGCTCTAGGCAATAGCTTCCTGGCCGCGATAGCCACAGGATTGCTTCTTGTGCTACCAATAATAATCGGGCTGGATCCATCATTTAACGCGTTCCTTTGGCTATTCCTGTTGGCGCCGACATTTACGCCGTCAGAACTCAAAGTCGCAATTTTCTGCATATCTATCCAACTCATCCATCCATGTATTTCATTGATGGAGAGCAAATTTGTTAATAACGTTTTTCCGGCAAGCATCGAAGCCTTGCAAGTTCAGCCCCAGTTGATTTCATTCAAGGCTAGGCCCCTAAATAAGCTGTCTTCACAAGACCAGCATTTTTTAACAGGATGGGAGGCGTTGCGCTCAAGGGATTGGAAAAGGGCTGAACAAATTTTTCAATACCTGTCTTCGCAGTCTTTTGAAAAAGCGGCTACGTTAAATAATTTAGGCGTATCATTTCATCATCAGTTAAAATTCGACGAGGCGTTGGAAGCATTCGTTGAAGCTAGTATGGTTGACCCTAAGGCCGTGGAGCCAATTTACAACCAGGCCGTAATACATTTTTCATACCTTAATTCAATTGAGGCTGAAAAAAAACTTTTTGAAGCAAAAAAAGCTAATCCCATTGGTTATGACCAAATAATTGCGTCTATATCAGGAAGCGAGCAATGGACGTATCCTATGCCTGTCAAGGACACGCCTGAGCGCGCAAACGCGCTTGTAAACTCCTATAATGAAACCTACATTGACAATATTGATGTTACACAAAACGGTCCGTTCGGAGCGATGGACGTTATCTGGATAATATGGCCTCTCCTTGGAACAGTCGGCATTGTGATCAGGAGAAACCGTTCAATAATAAAATATTGTCAATGTCACACTTGCGGTGTAATATTTCAGGCGAAGCAAGTTTCAGGTCAAAATGTCTGTCCGCAATGCAATTATTACTTTTCCTTGAAAAGCGCCATTCATACCAGGGATCGCGCAAAAAAAACAAAAGAAGTCAACAAATTTCAGTCTCATCAAAAGCTAATATATAAATTTCTAAAGATTGTATTACCTGGCTGCGATAGCGTTTTTCTTGGGGCGACGGTTTCAGGATTCTTGATTTTTTTATCAACTACCGCCTCTATTGGAATGATCGTTTATTCTTTGAACAAAACATATTACCCTGGGGAAATTATTTCAGACCCCCAATCGCTGTTGTTAATAATTGGTATTTTGCTATGCGTTATAATATATTTACGTTCATGGATTAAATCATTTTCTAATAGTTTAAATGGGAGTAATGAATGACTCTTACGGCTTCATTGCAGGATTTTAATTTGTTTTCAATATTCAATATAATTAAATCTCAAAATAAGATAGGCGCCCTGGAGATCGTCAACGGGGATGCGCGCGTGAAAATATATTTTGACAACAGCAATGTTATTGGAGTTTATTCAAATCAACGCGATAGCGAAGATGATCTTGGTTCAATACTGCTACGGTTTAACAAAATATCGCATGAGGAGATGCAGTCCATTTTTTTTCAGCAAAATCATGATTTCAGGTATATTGAAAAAATCATTCTTGAATCTGGAACTATTACTTTAAAAGACCTTCAGGATGTATTGCATATACAGGCAATGAAAGTGATTCATAAAATATTTTTATGGACATCAGGCAATTATCAATTTAATTCAATTATTACCGATGATCTGGAAAGCAATAACTTTCCGCCCATACCTATTGAAGCTATTCTCATGGAAGCCGCAAACCTGCTTGATGAATGGCCACATGTGCAAAAGCGCTTGCCAGACCGATTTCAGGCACTTGCCAGATCCGCGGTCGCGGATGATTTTATTAGAGCCATCAATAGGGATATAAGTAAAGATATTACTGTAATACTTGACGGTAACGCTCTTGCGCAATTCAACTCAATGAACTTAACCTTTGATGAAGAAATCGTGTTGCAGTACTTCGACCAGCCACACTCAATAGACAGCGTTGTTAAGAATAGCAAATTTTATGAACTGGACACGTGTAAGCACATTGCAAACCTGCTTGAAAAAGGCCTGCTTGAAATTTACGAGCAACAATCAATAACCGATTCCGCCATTACACGACAAATTGCCGATATTCAAAAAAAACAAGCTGAAATCAGCTATAGCCCATCTGTATTGCTATGGCCTCTGGCGGCTATTTTTGTGATCATACCCCTATCTCAATACTCACCTAAAACAAAACTTGGCATTAACCGTGGATTAGTCAGCATAAGCTGCCAGAATACTAAACAAATTCAGGACAAACAAACAGAAGAGAGGTCAGCGTTAGTTTCCATATTACATAATGTTAAGTCTGACAAAGAGTGTTTAGTTATTCCGGCAGAGCCGTCTGAAAATCCTTTTATTAATTCTGAGGCTGCTAAACTGTTTAGTCAATATCATTCTGACCCCTTGTTATCATTACGCTCCAATTCTTATAGCGTAACAAATTAAGAACAATCTAAAATGCCAAAAAAGGAATCATCCAATGATTGGTCGCCTTCGCGGTGAGCTCATTCAAAAAACCACAAACGCCGCTTTGGTGGAGTGCGGAGGCGTCGGCTATGCCTGCTCAATATCCCTGACTACGTACGGGTTGCTGCCGGATGAGGGGGCTGAAGTAATTCTGCACGTCGAAACACTTTTGCGCGAAAACGACTTGAGTCTTCTGGGCTTTGCAAGTACGCAGGAAAGAAATCTTTACCGCCTGCTGGTCAAGGTTGACGGCGTTGGACCAAAGCTGGCTCTGGCCGCCCTGGGGACATTGCCGATAGAAGAACTCATCAACGCTATTCGCGGACGTGACGTAAAAACGCTGACGCGCATACCCGGGGTTGGGAAAAAATCGGCGGAAAAACTCTGCTTTGAGCTTAGTGAAAAGCTGGGCGGCCTTACCGGATTGGATGGGATTTCTGGAGACGTTCAGATTGCCAACTCCTGGGAGTCTGACTTGCGCTCCGCTCTTACGAACCTGGGCTTCAAAGAAGACGCCGTAGCGCCGCTCATGGCTCAGTTCAAGCAGGACAAACCGCCCCTCCAGGACGCAATCCGCGCCTGCCTCAAGGCGCTTCAACGATAGAAGAAATAGGCTCACCTGTGTTTGAATCCCGTAGTATCTATGGCGGCGTTATTTTGCCGTGGCCCGGAGGGCGCATTAACCCGTTGATCCAAGACTGGAGCATAGCTTTGAAATAAGTTAAACTGCTTTTGTCCGGGCGCCGTGGGCAAATCCTGGACTGTAAGACATTCTAAGTCAGAGATAATTACTTTTAGGGGTTTTCCATGCTGCGTCGCACTTGGCTGAAGGTTCTTGATCCAATCATTTCTGCGTTGCAAGATAAGGCCGCTGTCGGCGGAAGAGAGGAAAAACTGGAGCTTGCTAACGCCCTTAATGTCCGTTGCAGGTACGCCGACGCTCTGGACTTGCTTGAGCCTTGGCTTGAAAAACACCGAAGCGACGGCGACGCGTGGTTTGAGCGGATCATAATTGAGGGTGACGGCGGCACTAATCACGAAAATTTGGAAAGAATTCATAACGAACTTGAATCATTGCGCGATGAAAACCCCGGTGAAGCCGCGCATCGCCGCAACCTTGGCTATGTCAGGATACTCCAGCAGCGCCTTGACTCGGCAGAGCGGGCATTACGGCAGGCATTGGAACGGGACGGGCAGGATCACCGCACATTGGAGTTAATGGGATTACTGTACCTGCGCAGAGATCAGCCAGCCGAAGCAAAAGGCTGGCTGTTAAAGGCATTGAGCCTCAAGCCCCGCGCTCCGCGTACGCTTCGCCTTTTTGGCATCGCCTGCGAAGAACTGGGCGATATGACCTCCGCAGAAAATAATTACGCCGCCGCCATCGAGGAAGACAGCCGCTATTTCTGGGGTTGGCATAGCCTTGGCGAGTTGGTTATCAAGCAGGGCGAAATTGAGTTGGGAATGCGTTGCATAAACCGCGCCCGTAGCCTGAAAACAGGCGAGCCGGCGAGCTATTTTATACTTTCCGAACTCTTTGCCGAACTCGGACACATGGAACTGGCGCAGGCGGAAATGCATCGCTTATTGCTGCTTTCGGTTGAAAAAGAAGTGCAGGCTCAAGCGTTTTCAACGATTGGCGAGTATCGGCTGGACTTGGGTGATTTGGATGGCGCCACGTCATACTTCATCCTGGCTTCAGAGACCGACCCCTCAAACCCCAGTCCCTGGATAGCCCTCGGCGACATGGCCCGCGAAGGAGAAAGATGGGAAGAAGCCCTGCGCTGTTATCAGGAGGCGTTGCAGCGGGATCCCGGCGCAGCCGAAGTCATGGTTCAAATCGGCTACGTTTTAGTTGAAGTAAACAAGCCCGAAGAAGCCGAAGCGTATTTCCGGCGCGCTTTGGAAATAGACCCTGGCGAGTACAGCGCCTACCTGGGCATGTCAGAGTGTTTCCGATTGACAAGGCAGACCGTGGAACAAGTAGCCATGGTTAAGCAAGCCATGGAAATTGCCCCGGAAGATTCAGACGTGTGGAACGCCCAGGGCGTTGCTTACGAAGTGGAGGGCCTTCTTAAAGAAGCCACCGACGCTTATGAACGCGCCTTGTCTCTCTTCCCCTATCACCGCAAAGCGGCGAACAATTTGGGCTTTGTCCTTGAAAAGCGAATGGCCCATGGGGAGCCTGGCCTGCATTCGCGCGCTGTTGAAGCCTGGAAGCAACGTCTGCTCATCTGCCGCGATGGGTGTCAAAGCCTCAAGAAGGCAACAGAACATCTTTTGAAACTAGGCGTGAATGAAGCTGACATTCAGCAATGGCTGGAAATGGAAAGCGTAAATGTGAGTTGATATAAACGACTATAGTGATTCAACCTGAAAAACGACTTGCAGTATTAAAGTTACGTCTGCGCTTGAAACGCCTCAAATAAAGCCGTTTCATGGCAAGCTACAATATGGGCGTCGCCATGTTTATCTGATCCACAGAATTTCAATATCATTATTTTCTTCAACTGCTTTCAATCCTTTGTCGGCTGCTACTACTATTGGCTCTTCTTGAATTTTGGCTGTTGCTAATAGGAATGAATCTCCTAGTCCTAATTTGTATTTATTCCAATTCTACTTCAAAATTGCGTCCTGCAATTTTGAAGTAGAATTGGAATAAATATTCAGATTGTAACTATCATCGGGCTTGAACCGGCCGGGGCAACACTGGCAAGGCTTAAAAAAGGCTGTTGCCATCCATTTCAACTGGTTTTTCAATACCCAGCAGCTTTAGCAGCGTGGGCGCTATGTCGCACAGCGCCCCGCCCTGGCGCAGGGGCAGGTTTTCAAAGCCTTTGGCCACTATCGCGCAGGGGACTAAGTTCATCGTGTGGGCAGTGTGGGGATGGCCTTCTTCATCCAACATGCACTCGGAGTTACCGTGGTCGGCCGTGACTATCAGCGCGCCGTTTGCGCCAAGCGTCGCCCACGCAATTTTTCTCACGGAGTCGTCAACAACGGCGCAGGCCGTCGCGGCGGCGTCTAAAATACCCGTGTGACCAACCATGTCGCCATTTGCCAGGTTGCAGATTATCACCTTGTATTCATTCGATTTTATTGCCTCTACCAGCCCCCTGACTACCTGATGGCAGCTCATCTCAGGCATCAGGTCGTACGTGGCTACTTTAGGGCTGTCAACGAGGCGGCGCTCCTCAAGGGGGAATGGCTCTTCCCGCCCGCCATTAAAAAAGAACGTCACGTGGGCGTATTTTTCTGTTTCCGCCGTGCGGAGTTGCCTCAAGCCCTTCTCGCTTATCAGCTCGCCAAATATCTTCGTGAGGTTTTGGGGCGGATAGGCCACCGAGACGAATGGATCAAGCCCCGCGTCATAGTGGGTGAACGTCACCAGCTTTACGGCCGGGCGGTGTTTTGGCTTGAATCCGTCAAAGGCCGGATTGACCAGGGCGTGGCTCAACTGGCGTCCGCGATCAGACCTGAAATTAAAGAAAATGATGCCGTCGCCGTCTTTGATTGGGCAAAAATCAGCGGTCTTCGCAGGCGTCACAAATTCGTCTGTTTCTCCGCGCTCGTAGGCCGCCCTGATTCCATCCACAGCATTATCGCAGGCGTATTCCGCCTGGCCGTCAACCAGCATGTTCCATGCCTTTTCGACCCTCTCCCAGCGTTTATCCCTGTCCATGGCCCAATAGCGGCCGCCTATGGAGCCGACTTTTACATTGGGCGTCTCCCTGAGCTGCTCATACAGCCAAGCCAGGTATGTATCGGCGCTCTTTTGGGGCGTGTCGCGCCCGTCCAGGAACGCGTGGATGGTGGCGGGTACACCCTCAGCCTGCGCCCACTGCGCCAAAGCCACTAAGTGATTCTGGTGGCTGTGTACGCCCCCCGGGCTGACGAGGCCCATGAGATGCAATCTGGTTTTATTGGCCTTTACGTCTGAAATGAGTTTGGCCATTGCCTCGTTTTGCCTGAACACGCCCTTTTTTAATGCCGCGTTAATGCGCGTCAAGTCCTGCCAGACCACGCGCCCCGCGCCCAAATTCATGTGTCCAACCTCTGAATTGCCAAACTGGCCTTCGGGCAGACCCACAGCCTCCTCGCTGGCCTTCAGTTGGGTAGAGGCGTAGCGCCGCCGCAGGTCATTCAGTTGCGGCATTCCTGATACGAAGGTAGCGTCAAATGAATTCCTGGGGCCGTCCCCAATGCCATCCATTATTAACAACACAACAGGCCCCTGAATCATTTTTTACCTCGTCTAGTGTATTAGTTTATACAAAGCTGCATCCAATGTTGAGATTGAATTTAACCCTGGCAAATAGACATCGTTGCATATTTGCTGCTCTGTGCGGCAAATGCAATTTCAATGCAGAAATGGAACCACGGAATTAGTTGAGGAAATTTCCGTCAAAATGTCATATTCTCAATAGTGCCATTGATGGAGGAAATTTTATGGCCCACAATATCAACGATTCTTGCATCGCATGCGGCGCGTGCATCACAGAGTGTCCGGTGGAAGCCATCAAAGAAGGCAGCCCCCACTACACCATTGCTCCTGAAACCTGCATTGATTGCGGCGCCTGCGCTTCGGCCTGCCCCTCGGAAGCCATCGTAGCAGAGTAAGCCGCCTGCGGGCGGTTAGGCTTTCCACAAGTAAAACGCCCGCAAAGTTTTTACATGCAAGTGTTTGACAAAGCAAAGCGCCTCAAGACGCTTGTGGCGATGCTTTATGTACGTTGCGATGCAAAAACGGAATTAAATATCTCTGCTCTTCCACAAATACCTTGCGGCAACAGACCTCCAAGGACGCCAAGCTTCGGCCCTTATTCGCATTTCAGCAGGTTTTGGCGCCTCGATGCCGAAGAGCGCGCCGTATGCCTTCCGAATGGCAAAGTCGTCCACGGGCCAAACGTCGGGGCGGCCAAGGGAAAAGATCAACATCATTTCTACCGTCCATCGCCCTATGCCCCTGACTTGCGTCAGGCGCTGGATTATCTCTTCGTCATCCATTCGTCGCAGCGCCTGCCAGCTCGGGATGACTTTAGACACTGTTTTTTCAGCCAAATCACGTATGGCTATGGTTTTTGCTCTGGAGAGGCCAACGGAGCGCATGGTTTCTTCCGGCGTGTCCAATATGGCGCCTGCGCTCAGGACGCCGTTGTACAGGGCCAAAAACCTTTCAAAAATGGCTTGCGCCGCCCTGCCGTTCAACTGCTGACCTGTGATGGATTCGGCCAGAGAATATAGGGGCGATGGCGCCGGATTTGGCTTTAGCGAAATAGCGCCAACCCTGTCCAGCAACGGCTTCAGGGTGGCGTCGCGGCTCAAATGAGCCAGGGCTTCTGTTAGATATTTTGTATAGCTTCCGGTCCCTGCCGCCATCTCTTATCCCAAAAGGGCTTTATCTTCTCCCGCCACAGTATCGCTGGCTCGTCAAAAAACAGCAATTCAGGCTCAAGGGTGAGCCTGATCCAGGCTTGCTGTTCCAACTCGCCCTCTAACTGACCGGCGCCCCAGCCCGAGTATCCAAGGAACAAACGATACTTGGATTCAGGATTTTTGGCGAGGGATTCCAGCAGGTCTCTTCTAAAGCTGACAAAGTCGGTGAAGTCCAGAACCGTATCAGCGGGTCCCGGTATTTCCCCGCGAACCAGCACGATGCCTCTGCCAGGCTCTACAGGACCGCCATAGAACGCCCTGGCCTCCGGGTCGCCGTTATATTCCATGCCCCCCTCAACGCAAATTTTTTCAACGGGTACAGGTATCGGCCTATTCAGCACGACGCCCATGGCGCCGCTCTCGTTGTGTTCAATCACCAACACAACGGTATGCAGGAAATTGGGATCAAGCAGTAGCGGACTAGCCAGCAACAGGCAGGGTGCAACACAATTCATAACTTTATAGTCAATCAAGTTGAAAAACAGGGCAAGACTGTTTTTTTTGAGCGATTCGACGGCCATGGGTTTACTTGGTGTAAACTAGTATCCAGTGCGTATTTCACTTTTTGAACCCCTCAGGAGTTTGTCGAAAACCAAATTCCTTTTGCTCATCCACCCCGCCAGGACATTGGGGTTGGTGACTATCGCCGTTTTGTTGTCTATTTGCGCCGCGTACTTGGCTGGGCGCTTAGGCTTGCCGGACAGGCCTCAGCCCGATGACCTGTCGGGCTTGTTTCAACTGGGCCTTCTGAACCTGGCCGTCCTGTTCCCCCTTGAGCTGTATTTCATACCAAGATGGCTATTGGCCACAGACGCTTTTACGCCTGAAGAATCCAGAAATTCCAAAGAAACGTGGAAAAAACTGTTTGAAGATCGCTGGGGCAGGTTTTTCCTGGCCCGAATTCTAGTGCTTCTTGTCTCTTCCATTGGTTTTATGTTCTGCATTGTTCCCGGATTTTTGATATTGCTGTACTTTGGCTGGACGCCCTGGCGGGTATTGCTGCAGGGCGAAACAATACAAACGGCCGCCAAGGGTTCAGTCAGAACCATGGCCTTTCTGTGGCCCCAGGTTTCAATGGCCGTGGTTGTGATTCTGCTGATAGTATTTGCCAGCAATGACCTGGCGTCCCGGGTTTTCAGTCAGCTTGGACGCGGGCCAGGATGGCACGCTTCCAACGTATTTGCCCAATTTACGATTGTCTGGATGAACGCCGCCATGCTGATGTTATATCAGTGGATGGAATCGGCCTTTGCGAAGATAACGGTCGGCGGCAATGGATAGTAAACTTCTGGAACTCTATATTTATGTCCGCTCCGATACATCCCCAAAACGTGATTGCCCTGGTTTGGGATTTTGACAAGACGCTGATACCCGGGTTTATGCAGGACCCGATTTTCAGTGAATATGGTATAGACGCCGCCCAGTTCTGGCGGGAGGTAAACGCTCTGCCTACGCACTACAAGCGGCTTGGCGTCAATGTTATTCTGGATAACTCCTACCTGAACCACTTGATTACATACGTGGCTCACGGACTTATGCCCAATCTTACAAACGCCAGGCTGCGCGAGCTTGGCGCCAGGATTGTGTTTTACCCGGGGCTTCCAGATTTTTTCGCGCATCTGCAAAAGGAGTTGAGCCATGTCCCGGACGCTGACAGGTTTGAACTGCGCCTGGAACACTACATTGTTTCCGCAGGTTTAAGGGAAATGATTGAGGGCAGCGCCATCAGGCCGTACGTGGAAGACATCTGGGCCAGTGAGTTCATTGAAGCCCCCGCCCAGCCCGGCTTTGACACCGACGCCACGCTAGACTTAGACGTAAACGCCCAGGCCACGCCGCTCTTTCCCTTTGGGGGGATTTCCCAGATAGCCGTCGCGTACGACAACACCAGCAAGACCCGCGCCCTTTTTGAGATTAACAAGGGATCCAACAAAAATTCCGCAATAGACGTCAACGCAACCATGCGGCGCGAAGACAGGCGCGTACCCTTTGAAAACATGATCTATATCGCCGATGGCCCAAGCGACGTTCCGGCTTTTTCCGTTGTGCGTATCAACAAGGGAACGACGTTTGCCGTCTATGACGACAACCTGCCCCAAAGCCTTGAGCAGGCCGATAGTTTACGCAGGGAGGGCCGCGTTGACCACTTTGGCCCGGCGGATTACAGGCTGGAAAGCTCAACGGCGCGATGGCTGAGTTTGCGCGTACGCCAGATTGCCGGAGCGATTATTGAACAGCGCCGCGAGGCATTGAAAAAGAATGTCGGCGCCGCGCCCAAGCACTTATAACCAAATGCTAAGCGTGGAAAGTAGGGTTATGCTTGCGCCGCGTCAATAAATACAATCATGTGAGCTGTTTCGAGGGAAGAGTGATGTCGCGCTTTAAAAAAAACTTTCTGTTTCAAGATTGCGGAACGCAATTTTGAAACAGAAACGGAATAAAGTATTTACACGCTTGTATGAAAAAGCTCACGGTGTCTGTCAGTTACAGGTTTCGGGAAAAGGGTTCGGTTTTCCTGACAGAATTGCATCCGGTCGCTGACTTGTCTGCGAGGACAGAGATTCTATCGGCCATCCGCAAAAGGGATCACGACGCAACGCATCACTGTTTTGCATGGCGGGAAGGCGTCCCGGTGATTGCCTGGGGGTCTGATGACGACGGTGAGCCTTCTGGAACAGCGGGCGCTCCGATGCTCAGGGTTTTGGAGGGACGGGACATCACGGATGTCATGGCCGTCTGCATCCGCTGGTACGGCGGCGCGAAGCTGGGTACCGGCGGCCTGGTCAGGGCTTATACGGAGGGCGTCCTGGGGGCGCTTACTGAAGCCGAGCGCCTTGGTAATTTTGAACAAGTTCAAATTATGATTGAGGGCGCAATTGAGGCGCCCCCTGAATCCGCCCACTTGCCATTCGCCGTCCTTGGGGGCTTTAAGAACGCGGAAATACTAAAACAAGACTTTGGCGCGGATATTTCAGTAATCACCTTTCGCCTGCCGCCAGAAGACCGCGCAAAATTAGAAAAAGCCTGGTGTGAGCGCAGCCGGGGCGGAAGCGTCAACTGGATGTTGTGAGCAATGTGGAGTTTGAAGAGTTGAGCAGAGGGTTGGCTGACGCGCTTAAAGCGGCGCGCGTTTGCCGCCCCATGCTCCACAAGAAAAAATAAAGAAATAACAAAAATTTTGCTTGATTTTCTTTTTTGAATGCCGTAATTTAATATAAGGAGGTCAGATATGGACAATAATTTTTCCGTCAGCTTGTCCGGGATGAGTACAGCCGCCTTGGGTGTGCAGGTCACGGCCAATAATGTCGCTAACCTCAGGTCGGAAGAGTTTCAGGCAGGGCGGCTTGACCAGGCCGACCAGCAAAGCGGCGGGACGCGCCCGACTCAAATTCAGGCATCCCAGGAGCAGGCGCCGCCGCCGGGAGGCTCCAATACGCAACTGGATCGGGAAATGGTCAACCTGATTCAGGATGAGCGCACATATACGGCAAACGCGGCTGTTGTCTCCACGCAGGGTCAGATGATGGGTACCGTCATGGACATGAGGGCATAATAAGGGCCTAGCCCTGCTATCGCGGGCCTGTCTATCGCATAGCGCATACCATCGCATACCATTCACCGAATTCTTACGGGC
>JAISSN010000136.1 GCA_031273105.1 Holophagales bacterium
TATATTGAGTTCCAGTTGCCATATTCTTTTGGCAAACCCCTCCATTTGCACCCGTTCTCTGCCACATACAAAACCGCATTCAGAAACTTCAAGTTATCGTGCTTGACGTTCCCTCTCTGCACTGGCAATAGGCTTTCTATTTTTCTGAACTCTTCAGGCGTTATCTTCATGCCTCTTAGATTACTACAATATCCATTTAGTGGCAACAGACCCTAATACCTCAGGAAAACGCCCGCGACCTGGAAGACATCCCTGAAGAAGTCAAGAGCAGCCTGACAATCCACTTGGTAAGCGATATGGACAAAGTAATCCAGCTTTCGCTAACAAAGCTGCCAGAGCAGTAAGGATGGTAAGAATTCTTATTTTCTAAATCAAAATCGCGCCCTTCGATTTTGATTTAGAAACGAAATAAACGGAATAGAGCGTCCACAGGCTCTAGGAAAATAATGACTGAGTTGAGGTAAAACCTTGAACGGAGATGCGAGAATGAAAAATATAGGGATTCAACTTGAAAAGCTACTTGCAGTATTAAAATTATGTCTGTGCTTTCCGTTTCGCTCATCTGCTGGCGCAGATTTACTACACTCTAGCGAATACAATTTTTATGCGCTTACTCCGAAAGACGATGCCGAAATAGGTATTTATGAGAATGCGCTTGATTTTGTTTTCGCAAACAATAACGTTCGAAACGTAGCTATCTCTGGCTCTTACGGTGCCGGAAAGAGTAGTGTTCTCGCTTCTTACAAAAAACACACAATGACAAGAAATATATACACACCTCTTTGGCGCATTTTCACACGGCAAATGAAAACGACGATTCATTGGATGCCGATGGCGATTTATCATTTGAGGCAATATTGGAGGGGAAAATTCTCAACCAATTAATTCACCAAATTGTACCCGAAAAAATTTACGTACAAATTTTAGAATAAAAAAGAAAATATCAAAAAAACGGGGCATCATCACCACAGTACTTATCATGATAAGTTTAATATTGGGGTTATTTACATTCTTTTTTGCGTATTGGACTACATTCGTGCAGTCATTCACAGTTATTTGCTTGAAAGACTTACTTGCATTTTCAGAACAGTCTGAAAGCCGCCTTATTACAGGACTTAGTTTATTTGTCGTAGTGAGCATATTTGTGTACCGTTTCGTAAAGTTACAAGAAAGCTGTCATATCATAAAAAAAGCTGATGTAAGTGGTGTTGAGATTGTGATTTTCGAAGACAGCAATTAATCCTACTTTGACAAATACCTTAACGAAGTTCTCTATCTGTTTGAGAACGCAGAAGTCGATGTCATTGTGTTTGAGGATATTGATCGTTACGATTCGAGTAGGATATTTGAGCGGCTTCGCGAAATTAATACGCTTGTTAATAATGATCGCAAGGGTGCGCCATTGCGCTTTTTTTATCTGATGCGCGATGATATTTTTGTATCCAAGGATAGGACAAAATTCTTTGACTTCATCATCCCGATTGTTCCCGTGGTTGACTGCTCTAATTCATTCAACAAGTTTATTGAATGCTTTGAAAAAAGTGGTTTAATAAGAAACAAAAAAAGCTGTAATTGCCCCTGAATTTTCACAAGGGTTGTCTCTTTACATAGACGACATGAGAATCCTACAGAACATCTGCAACGAGTTCTTGATCTACCATGGCAGACTTTTTACAACTGAGCAAGACCCAAATAAGATGTTGGCGCTTATCACTTATAAGAACCTATTTCCACGCGACTTTGCTGACTTACAATTGGGGTGCGGCTTTATGTTTGAAATTATCGGAGGTAACGGTAAAGAACGATTGACTTCTTCTGAACAAGCGAGATTAAAGGAAATTATTAAAATTAAGAATAGCGAACTTTCAAATCTACAAAACGAACCGTTCTTCTCTGATGAAATCGCTATACTTTATTATTCTAAACTTTACTATGCAATGAATAAAGTAAGCCGTTATCATGATTTTCAGCCAAGTGCCGACCCGCATACTTGCAAAAAAAACATTGAACAATTTCGCGGTGAGCGACAATATAACACGATTATTACCGAATATGATAATCGCCTAAAATGTAGCGATGAAATTCTTGCAAAAAAGAATGCACGAGTTTCAAGCATTGAATCAGAAATATCGAAAGCAAACAGAAAGTTAACAGAATTTAAGGGATCGCGCATTAAAGATTTAATAAATAGGGGAAACATTGATGATTTGTTTAAAGCCAAGTTTACGAGCGAAACAGGACAAGAAAAAAAATTCACTACACTTAAAGATAGTCCATATTTCGCTTTGTTAAAATATCTTGTACGTGAAGGATTTATTGATGAGACATACTCAGATTATATGACATACTTCTACGAAAACTCCCTAACACGGATAGACAAAATCTTTTTGCGGAGCGTTACAGATAAAAGAGCAAAAGAAGTCAATTATATGTTGGATAATCCGTCGATGGTGGTTTCTCGTCTTCCGCTGGCGTATTTTGGACAAGAAGAAATTCTGAACTTTGCTTGATTCGACTTCCTTTTGACAGATTTCATGTTCGAGCATTCATTTACTGATAAGACAAAGAAATTGATTCAACAGATAGCCGAGAGTAAACGCTTCGATTTTATACTGGGTTACAGCGAGCAAAAAGACCTAATCGTTAATATGATAAAGACATTTGGTACTGAGTGGATGTCGTTCTTTGCAGATTTTTTTGCTGCATTAAATATTGGTGAAGCGCCGACTGAAACAAAAAAAAAAAACGATGCTTTCATCTCAAAATGTGCCTATACGTTACTGACATTAATAGGTGATAATTCAACAAGGACAACATTTCTTGATGACGTTTCAAAAGAGTGTTTAGTTGAGTATCTTTCAAACGATGCTAATTTCCTGTCAATTTATGAATGCGATGACAAAAATGTTGCTCTCGGTATACATCAATTGGGAATTTCTTTCAAGGCAATCAATCTTGAGACCGCAAACCGTTCGCTACTCAAGCAAATTTATTGTGATAACTCATATGTTATCAATTATGGCAATATTGAAACGATGATAAAAGCATTTTATTCAACCCCAAACCTTAGTGCTTTACAAACTGCGAATTATTCTGTGATTATGGCAAACGCTGAATCCCCGCTTTCCAAATATATAAATGCCAATATTGACGACTATATGACGGTGTTTCTCGCTGAATGTGGGAATGTGATTACTGATATTCCAAAAAATGTGATTTTACTGTTAAACAATGACACTATTGAAAAATCAAAAAAACTATTATACATTACTTACTTAAAATCCACTATCGTAGAAATATTGGACGTTAATGACAAAGATTTGTGGAGCGAGTTACTACGGAACCCTACCATCGTTGAATATACGGCAAAAAACATTGTTGCTTATTTCGTTGAAAAATGCAACAACACATTTGACGATGTCCTCTTGAATTATGTCAATAATAACAATGCGTCTGTCACTCTGGCTGATTGCTTCGAGGACGATGATCAGAAAAATAACTTCTTTACTGCAACTGTAAAGGCCATATCGTTAAACAATGATATTTACAAAAAAATCATTGAGCAATTCAATTTACATTACAACAACTTTTCGATTGATGGATTGTCACAGGAGAAACTTATGATTCTTGATGAACTGAATAAGATAAAATTGTCCGCTGATTCGCTGACGTTTATGAGAGAGCATTATATCAATTATCTCTATACGTTTATTGTGGGGCACATTGCCGAGTACACTCAAATAATTACAGACTTAACAGTTTTTGTTTTTGAAGAAGCACTCGAATTACTCAATACGGAAATTAAAGATTCAGACAAAATTGCTATCCTCAAGTTAGACACGAGGCCTATCTCTATAAAGGACAAAAAATATTCAGATGCTGTGACAGTTCATATTTTACAGAACAATTACTATGCCAATGACTTTAACCATTTGCTTGAATCATATTCTAGTTTTGAGAAGCAAACCCAGATGGAAATAGTTGAGAGAGCGATAAACAATATTAAAAATGTCTTACTCATACTTAATAATATTGACCGCCAGTTACTTTTGACTTTATTCGCATCCGATAAGGTTATTGAAGAAAACAAACAAAATATGTTTAGGATATTATCTCCAACTGCAAGCGGTTCTGACATTCAGAGTTGGTTGTCATCCATAGGAAGCAAAGAATTTTTGGTATTATACGAAGAGCGAAAACGTCCCAAAATTGAGAATACTGAGTGGAATAAATCATTGTTGGACATCTTTAAGGAGCGCAAGCTTATTAAGGATTATGAGCTTGATGAGCAAAATCAAAAATACTCTATAATTCGGTGGCGAAAGGGGCAGTCTAAAGACGACTAAATTTATCAGCAAAGGAAATAACCCCTCTTCTCCACAAGCCTATCAGAAATTTTGTGGGACCGATCACGATAACGTATCCAATCCTTCCAACTCTCCGACTCAAGCAATAATGGACACATCCTCGTCAAAATAGGACTTCAAGTAATCTACCGTTCCTGCCTTACTCAACTCTGATACTTTCTTTTCGTCAGCGCTTACCCCTATTGTTTTTAACTCACAGAAACCGCCTCTGCTCTTATCTACCACAACTACGCTTGTGCTACCTGACCGATTCTTTTTCATTCTGATAAACATGTAACAATCATACTTTTCTGTCTTGCGTCACCCAAAACCGAAAATCAAAAATCGTGAGTATATGCTAAATAACAACTTGCAAAAACTACCCGGAAAAAGTGTCAAAGTCAGGAAAAAGAGGCGATATGGTAAAAAAGTATCACTGCTCCATGACGTTATCAAGCCATTTACCTCTATCCTCATAAACTCTCCTATGGAGTGTATGCTCCTCTACTCTTCAAACCCCGAATCCTTGACGCGCAGTGTTCGGCAGTTCTCAGAGATTGTCCGCACGGTCTGCTGTGTGAAGCCGTCTGCGGACTCAGCTTCGACTTCCAGGGACACCTTGACCCTTGCGCCCTCAACGGAGGTCAGGTGCCGGATTATCTCCTCGACGTACTTCTGCACATCGCGATTGATGCGCGTTGTGTCAAGGTCAGCGGACATAAAGAAGCGTCTGTTTTTCGGTGCGGATGGCCTTGGAACTTCGTGAACCTCGCTTCCATCCCCGCTTTGCTCTGTAGATGGGGCGCGGACCAATGAGCCGCCATCGCCGCCAACCCCTGCGGAGATTGACGAGCCGCTGTCGGCGCGAGCCGTCGCGTCTGTTTCAGCCTGACGTTTTTTCGCTTCCTCCTCAGCAAGCTGTTTTTGCGCAACGCTGGCCTTGACCAGATAGCCCGACTTCTCAATGACGCCGACATACTGGTTGAACTTCAGGTCAATATAGCGCGAGCCGTCAAAACCAGACGCGATGGCAAAATATTCCGCAGAATTAACGCCGGTTTGGATTGCCTCATTCAGTACGTTTTCGCTTACCAAACGGGGGAGATAGCAGTACGCGCAGAGATATTCCCACAATTTTTTAATGGCAATGTTGTCGGCTTCGCGCCACAGCGCGTTGTCCAGCTCCATTAGCAGCAGAACCGGCGCCCATAGCTCAATAATGGTTTCGCTCTGGCGCATTTTCTTGGCTGCTTTCTGAATGATGCTCTCATTGCCGCCGCTTATGCGGCTGGCGTCCCAGACAATGTTCTTTATATCCGTGTTTTTATCAATATATGGAACAAGAAGCCAGCAATACGCCTCCCTGACTCTTGCGTCCACGGTTTCATTGGCGCGGCGCAGGTTGTTTTCCGTCTCGCGGTTCTGCGCCGCGTCGAGGTTCAGGTCTTCGCTGTCGTCCTTTATGGACTTCCAGGCGATATAGAGCCTGACCGCCTGTTTCAGCGAAACCATCAGGTCTTGATCCGGCGCGATGAACGCAAGCATATTGCGGTAAATACGCGGTGAATTGCCCCGGTTGGTCAGTATATCTGTAACAGCGGTCATCGCGCTGTTAGTCTGACTGGCCGCTCTGTACTCGTCAGCGGGACGCAGGACAACAAGGCGGGCCGCCTGTTCATCAGGTACATCAAGGGAGGACGCGGGACAAATATGGATTCCCGCGAAGGGTTGCTCCCTGCGAAGGGAGCGAAGGCGCGTTTCTATTTCGTATTCCACATCGGAGGCCGACACCTGTGTGGCGCGGTCTTCAACGGTCTTACGAAGCGTTGGTCGGGTATCGTACCAAAAGCGGTCGCCCGATGGATTAGTATAGAGATACGCGAGGGACGATTTCAGCGTGTTCAATGCATCGTTGAAGTTGGCTATATTTTCGCCTGGCTGAATCACGCCAAGGCGGATGCGCGAAGCCTCAACGCCGCGCACATTCTGGTCGCGGACCGTGGGCGCTGAGCCGAGCATCACTGTTCTAGCCACGCGGCGGGCCGCCAGTTTGACGCCGTAACGCGGGTTTGACTGGTCTTTCTGGAACGGGATGGATTTTCTGCCATCCACTTCATTGTCAACGATGGCATTCCAGCCTTCGGGGAGATGCCGCGTCAGTTCATCGCGCACATTCGGCGCGTCAAGGGGTATTGAGCCGGGCATAATCATAAGCCCCGCGTCGTTGCCCATCCAGAGTTCGTGAATAACAGCCGCCATTAAACGCAGAACGCCGCGCGTCCTTTGGAATCGCTCCAAAGTCGCCCAATCTTCGTAGAGACGGTCGAACACTTCGGGGTGAATCGGATAACAGGAAACCATGCGTTCCCGGTATTCTGCTTCCTTGGCTTCCAGAGGGAAGTCACTCTGGTTTTCGTTGTACATGCGGCTAAACCTGGCGCAGATAGCATCGCGTCCGTCGGTGTTCTTGCAGTTGAGAAAAAGGCGGCGGCGAACCACTTCAAAGCCCTCGGTGGCCGCGACAGGCTTCCAGACAGACTCCATGCGCCCAAAAGTATGCTCTATGGTTGCAAGAGCAATCTTACCCGCGTCGCCTCCGATTTCAATATCAGATTCGGGAATTGTCGCGACCACAAGACTGTTCCTGCTTGCTCTGGCAGCTTCTGTTACTTCCTGAATAAAAATGATGAAGTTATCAAACGTACCGGCAGGCAGACCGCTTACGCCGTAAATCTTCTTAGCGTAAGCGACCAGTTCATCCATCAGGATGAGACACGGCGCTGCGGCGTCAAATAATTTTTTCAACACTTCCGAACCAGGCGACACACCTTTCTTGTCCGACTCTTTCACAAGGTCATATAAACTCGGATTGCCTGCAGATGTTGCAAGCTGGGCCGCCATATCCCCCCAGAAGGTATTGATGGTAACGCCTGGCATGTTATTCGGGCGCTTGCTTTTAGTGGGGTCAAGGGCCGTACCAACCAAAACCGCCACATTCGCCTTCGGCAGCGCGGAAACGCCCGCTCTTTGAAGGACAGGCTTTATGTCTTGGATTTTATCCACCGACACAGTACCCCGCGTCATGTGGTAGAGCGCAAGCAAACTGTGGGTTTTCCCGCCGCCGAACGCAGTTTTTAGCTGAATTACAGGCTCGCCGTCCTTACCGCACACACGGCGGAGAGCTTGTTCCAAAAGCCCCGTCATGCCCTCGGTGACATAAGTGCGGGCGAAAAATTCCACGGGGTCGCGGTATTCGTACGCGCCTTCGCCCCTCGCTACCTGCGCGAGGTCCGCGGCGAACTCAGCCTTCTTATATCGCCCCTGGGCTACATCGGGGTGCGGCTCTATGACATCACGCCAACTGGGAAGCCCATCGGTGGGCGCGGCGCTCAATATGCCAATAGTTTTTGACCTTGCGGCTACGGAAGCTGTGGGCACCGCAGACGCTTCGGTAGAGCTTGTCGAACCGTCAGCGGAACCATAACGGGAGTTGCGAAGCAAACCGCGAATTTCCTCCGCGCATTCGGGGTCAATTTGCTCGGAAAGGCGCGACATGGTATCCAAAGCGCGCCAGGTATCGTCCGCGGAAAAATCTTCGCCGCCGATATGCGCCATCCTGTTTCGGAAACCCATCAGTTCCTTAGCCCAAGTGCGGTGGTCAACGGACAGTTTTTTCCTGAAAACATATTGCCAGTGAAGGTCAAACAGCAGAAGACAGGCGAAAATATCCAGCGAACCGGTCAGTGCGGCAAGGTCGCCCTTTTGCGGCAAATTACGCTTCTGATCGTCGTGCAAGACCTTCATTACGCCTTTAAGCCACCATGAATCGTTCCCGTACTCCTGTGATAATTCGCGGCCTATGTACTGGGCGAGCATATCGCGAAGGATGCCGAATCCTCTGGTGATGACCGCATGGTTTTCCATGACGTGAACCTCTTATTTCGCTATAGGTTTATTGTTTAGCCGTGCAAGTAATACCATAAGATTTAAGTTGCTCCGCGCTTACTAAATCAAATGAAATCTCAGTAAATTCACAAAATCTGTTATCGTTTAATCCTGTAGGAACATGACCGATGATTTTGGATTTTAACAGTCCGCGCTCAAATGCGCCCAGTTTATCCAGGTTGATAAATAGCAAATAAACAACATCTTTAATGATTTTTTCTCCCAGTGAATACTTGCGAAGTAAACTGTCCTTGATTTTTTCACCCACCTCAATATTGAATATGGCTTTTTTCTGTGTACCCGCAGCAATGAGCATTTTATAATCTGTTCTGCGCCGTTCCTCTGTGGCTTTCGGATTTTGGTAATCCTTTACTTCTATAAAATATAAATAATCATCAGTTTCGGCAACAAAGTCAACGGCTTTCATCCCCGATGGATTTATCCGCTTGTCGTCAAATCTATCCGCGGTATTGAAAGCAGAAAAGTCAAATTGCAGATTACCCTCGTCAAGCAATCTATTCATCGTCCTGTATCTCCATAGCGTTGGCAATAACAGCCTTAAACAAGTCCGCGCTTGCGGTTTCCAAAAGATTGTCTGGCAATCCAACGTATTCGGGCGATGTGTTACAAATAATATGTCCATCATCGGTTTTTGATAGATTGTGGAACATTACCGGAATGCTCTTGTCCTTTCTTACGTCAAAATACCGCGCAAAGTTATAGTCATGTGTCGCTAAAAACATCTGCACGCCGCTGCGCGACAGTTCAAGCAGAATATCCACAAGAACAGGCGCGAGTTCGGGATTGAGGCTGTTTTCCGGTTCGTCCCAAAAAAGGACAGAGCCGGATTTTATCTGCTCATTGCGAATTAATGCGGCAAGCAATCCAAACTTTCGATAACCGGAAGCCTCCATCGAAAAAGGTACAGGTTTATCAATGTTTGGATGTTTTATAAAGAAATTCTGCCCGTCATTTTCGGGTTCGCCGTTAATCACATTACAGATTTTCCTATAGAGATCCTGCTCCGGGCGGGTAGCAAGCACGCGGGCTTTTTCAATAATATCAATCTCAATCCTGTTGAATTGCGCTTTTCCATACTTTACGGTTTCCGGCAAGCCCTTTGAATTGGAGAGCATATCCTTTTCAGGAATATATACGCTTTTTAGGTTGATTTTATGGGTTTTATTGTTTGGAGATAGTTCCGGTTCGTCGGGCATGTGCTCAAGTATGAATTTTTTACCATTAGAAAATCGCGCGTCAATTTTATAAGCATTGGGTTTAGTCTCAATGTTAAACCACTGGGCGGTATCGAAATAGCCTTCGATATGCTTATCATTATTACACGCCGCATACATAACTTTCATAAGCGTGGTCTTGCCCGTGCCGTTGCCGCCGATGAGTACGTTTACGCCGGGGCAGAAGCCCGCCGCGAACCCACCCCTGAATACGAGGAAATCCTTTATCTCCACGCTCTTGATAGCCATTTAATTACCCTCCTCATCTTCAAACAATGCCGTTTGTTTTGCGATTGCTCTTTGCGCCTGCAACTCCGCCGCTTTCGTCTGCACATCCGGCCAGGCGATAACGAGCGAATTATAGGCGTACGCCTCCTGCGCCCAGCCCCTGCGCTCGGCTATGTTAAATAACCGATAAGCCAGGGCTTTTGCCTGTTCTGGCTCGGACGTTAATATATTTGTAACGATTTTAGCCGCGCCCGCCACGCCGTCTTTCTCCATCGCGTGTGTAAGCTGCTGTGTGAGAAGCCAGATAATCTCAGTGTCTATCCTCTCAGGGATTTCAATCCTGGCAAGCAACCTGACGACGCCTTTTTGGGCATAGAGGACGCCGCGCCCGGCGAGTTTTTCCACGGATGTATTCTTTGCCCGGGCCAATACGTCGGCCTCACCGAACTTCACGTCGTTGAAGGCGTATTGGGTATAGAGGTCTATGCAGAAACGGCTGTCCCTGTCAAGCTCGCCGTCCTGCTCTGTAAAATAAAGGTCAAGTTCTTGATTGATGATTTGCAGAGCCGAGCGGACGCTCATAGGCATTCCGTTTGCTTCCAGCACCTTCGAGAAGCGCGAGTACACTTCCATGCCGGGGCCGATGGCGCTCTGCGCCAAGTCCACCGGGGCGATATTAGACGCCTGCAGTTTTTGCAGCGCGGGCTTGATTTCCCGCTTAAGCGCGTTGATGAAGTCGCGGCGCGTGCAAATCGGGGCGTCTGCGGGACGCTTGCGGCAAACGAGGACGATGGAGGAGGCGAGGGCGTTGGTTCCAGCGCGACCTAATGCACGACTCTCCATTTCAGTTCTCATAGGCCACGTTCCCGCTATAGCAAATCCTGCGTTAATTAACGCAATCAGCATTGTTTCCCATCCAGTTGAAGACTTTGAGTTGTCATCGTCTGCGCTTTGCTTATATGCGTAATAAACTGTCATTGGGATGGATGATTTCACGTAATGGCCTATTTGTTTAAATGTTTGTAACATGCCATTTTCAAAAAACAGCTTTGCTTCTGTTTTGTTTCCTCCAAAGCGATAAGGCGTTGCTACAAGTTCTTCCGTTTTTGGAACGAGCATTGTCTTAAATAAATCTGGGTACTCATTCTTTAACATATATCTCAACCAGACATAAAAGAAATCAGATAAATCAGCGTATCCAATATTATCGTAATATGGCGGATCGGTGGAAACCATAATATCATGTAATCCACAGGCCGTTTGAGCGTCTTGTTGTATAACACGCCCAGGTTTTCCATTTGGAAGATTAGTGACAGTTTTCGTAACCCATTCGAGCATGTTGTCCCAGCAACCAGTTGAGTTGCTAAAAGGATTTGCTTCTGTATAATCCCAGACCATTGGAATAGATTGCCTTGCAAATACTGTTTGTATCTTTTCTCCTCCGTTATGCCATGAACAAAGCGCGTTATGGTTCATGCCAATTTTACTGACTGCAAATGCTAAATACGCTTTTATTGCGTAGGAATACTCTTGTGATCCACCGTCAATTACAATCTGCTGCTGTACTTCTGTGACAAGGTTGCTAAATGTTGTCATCGCAGTTAGCTGACGATTTGTGAATAATGAAGAAAATGTTGTCAGACCATAATTGGGTGACTTGAAATCACGAGGATTATTAGGAAGGTTTGCATCTGGGCAGTCTTTGGGTTTTTCGATGTTGGCTATTGATGTATGCAATTTGTCAGGAGAAATATACAACCGGCCCTTCTTTCCCTCGGCGACAATAGCAATAAGTTTACTGCCGATTTTCCCCTCTTTTCCTGTTTCTCGAATGTATGGGAACCCAACAGGGCTTCCACAAAAAAAGCACATTGCGCCTTTTCGATTTACAGTTTCTTGCGGTGCATTTGTCCCATATTTTACTTCATATTTTATAATTTCGCCAATTTTTGTAGGCTTAATATGCGCCTCTTTACCCTTTTTCTTGGACAACACAAAACTACCAGTCAGCGGCATTTCGCATCCGCAAACAGTGTTGGGACATTTCACGGTCCGCGCCCAAATCCAGGCTATAACTGTATGCTCGCGCCCGTTTTCGTCCTTAACTTTTGGGTACAGATGTCCTATGCGCTGAAAGGCTTTTTGCTTCATCCACTTGCCATAGTAGCGCACATCCTCGGCAAGCCCCTGGGCGCCTGTCCACGTTGTATTCATGGAATTTGCTTTTGCCTCGGGATTTATAGGCGGCTGACCGGCGAACTTAGGCGGTATCTCTATCATTGCCTTGTTTATCATTACGGCGACAGGGTTTAGGTCGCTGGCGTGGGCTTCCAGCCCGAGCCGTTGGGCTTCGAGGGGTATGGAACCGCCGCCCGCAAAGGGGTCGAGCAAGGCTGGCGGTTTGCCGTTTGTGGATTTCATTATTTCCGCTTTTGCCGCAGCGAGAATTTCCTGATTGTTGGAGTTTTCCCACTTTACAAGCTCGGAGAGTATCTTAAATAGCCGTTCACGCTCAATGCTTTGTTCTTCTTCTGTGGGAAACCGCTCCGGCAGGCTCGAAGGGTCATCCACCAGCGAAGCCCAGATAACGGCGCGAGCCGCCGCCAATGGACGCCGCGCCCACCACAAGTGTAAAGTGGACGGATGCCCGTGTCGTATAGATTTTTCGCGGGCGGATTGCGTATTTATCGCTTCAAGGGGCAAGGCTACTTCGATAAGTTTTTTCTTATACTCCATATCCCTAACCTCGCCTTAAGGCGATTTCCGAACCATTCATAAGTTCCGCGATGTTGTAATTCACGCTCGTCGCGGCGAAATCCGGGCGATCCCTGAAAGGCTTTTTTAAATAGACGGTTTTCGTCCGCGTTCCGCCTACCTCGACTATTGCCAGTATATATTCATCCGGCTTGTTAAGAGCCGTGAGAATTTCGTTTTTGCTGACTGTAACATTATCCGCGCCCGCCGCCCGGCCTTTGACTTCAATAAAACGGAGTGTTGCGCCGCCCGGATCACGTTTGTCCGGCGGTATCTGTGATTCCACGTCATAGCCCAGCTTCAAGGCGCTGACGTCAACCGGGATGTAGCCAAGAGATGTTTCTATGTCCATAACGGCTTTCATGGCGGCCATTTCAACCTCGCGCCTCGCTATAACGTCAGCAGCAAAGGTATCGGGTTTGCCCATCAGTTTGTCCAGCAGCCCGCGGGGTATGACGAGGGCGCCGCCTACAATCACGGGAGGCGTGGCGGAGATGAGTTTTTCTGTTTCCAGTTCAGCGAGCCGTTTTTGCAACCTGGCTTCGAGTTCTTCGGCGCGGCGCGTAGCCAGTTGCGAGTTTAGCTTTGCGTTGGTTTTGCCCGCTGATTCCTTGTATTTCAAATCGGCGGCGCGCCAATCCCAGTATTGAATTTCCGCGCTCAGGCGTTCTTTGACCGCTTTTGCTGTTTTATCAATCAACTTCGTCTTGCGCTCCCGAACATCGGCGACGTGAGCGGGGATAACCCGCGAAATAGCGTAGCCAACCGCAATATCCTCTGCGTTTGCCCTTAGCCACTGCTGGTTGTTCAGGAATGATCTAACAGCGGGCTGCTCGTCGTCTTTAGGGGCGCGGTAATCAATGTAGGGCGCGTATCCGGCGTTTATGGCTGTGCCGTCTTCTTTTATCTCAACAAAGTGAATGTGCCTGGAAATAACGCGCTTACTGCCATTCGGCATGATAACTCCGTCCTGCACGGAGTCTTCTAAATAAAACAACAGACGGGCGTCCGCGCCTAAGTCATTGTCATCAATAAATACCGCCCCGCGCCTCAATACGTCAACGTTTCGTTCCCGCACCAAGTCAATGGTCGCTTCCAACAGTGGATGTCCGGGGGCAATGATCGCGGCGGGGACAAGCCCTTGTACATTGCAGTGGGGTTTGTCAAAGCAAACGCGCTCATACTTTGAAAGTACCGGCTCGCAAAAGCTGATTTGCGTATCGCGGTTTCTTACGGCAAATGGCACAGATGTTATTTCATAGCGTCCTTTTTCACGCGGTCTGATTTTCCCGCCGACACATTGGAAAGCTTCTAAAAAGAATGCTTCGATAAAGTGCGGTTGCAGCTTATGGGCTTCCATCCGCTCCATATCTTCACGAATCGCTATAACCTGATGAACATCCATCGCATTCTCGGTCAAGGCGTGTTCGTCAAGCAGCTTTTGAAGCGCGTCCCGGTCGAGGGAGCTATCAACCACCTTATAAAGCCGCGCCCTAACTTCAGGGTCGTTGCCGTACCGGATTGCCTCGATGAGCAAATCGCGCAGCGGTTTATTGTCGAACATAACCTTGCCGAGGATATCAAAGACTTTGCCTTTGAGAGATTCACGCTCCTGTTCCAGTTTTTCAAACAACCGATTAAAAACCATGCCTTCCCGGGTTTCACGGCTCACTAGATTCCACAGGTGGCAGACCTCTGTCTGCCCAATGCGGTGGATGCGCCCGAAACGCTGCTCAAGGCGGTTTGGATTCCAGGGCAAGTCGTAGTTGACCATCAAGTGCGCCCGTTGCAGATTAATGCCTTCGCCAGCCGCGTCTGTGGCGATAAGTATTCGCGCTTCTTTATCCTGTCTGAACAGTTCTTCCGCCTTTCGGCGCTCATCCCGGAGCATGCCGCCGTGCATGGTTACGACAGATTCCTCGTTTCCCAGGAGCGAGCGGATTTTATTGGTTAAATAGCGGAGCGTGTCGCGGTGTTCAGTGAAGATGATCAGCTTCTCGCGCAGAGCGTCCGTAAACATATTTTCGTCGTCCTGAAGCAGTCTGGAGAGTTCGTCCCATTTCTTATCCTCGCCGCTTTGCCTCACATCATTAGCCATGCGTTCCAGTTTTTTTAACGTGGCTGATTCCGCTTCCAGTTCGTTGATGGTCTGGGCGGCGGTGGCCTGGTCAACTACCTTTTCTTCGGTATCTTCCAACTCGGAAACCGGCATATCGTCATCATCGTAATCTTTATAATAGGGGATTGTATAATCCGCCGCTCGCTTGCCGAGCCGTTCTTCGGCAAGGCGGTTTTCCAAACGCTCCCGGCGGCGTTTCAATGACTGGTAAATGGCTTCCGGTGATGAAGCAAGGCGGCGTTGCAGTGTGGTCAAAGCAAAACCAACCGTGGTCTTGCGCTCATTGTTGAGGTTGTCGGCTCGATTAAATTCTTCCTGCACGTAGTCTGTAACGGCGGTGTAGAGGCTTGCCTCCAATGGCGATAAATCATAATTGACAGTGTAGGCCCTGCGTTCAGGAAATAACGGGGTTCCGTCGAATTTTAACAAGTCCTCTTTAACAAGCCGCCGCATGACGTCCGACACATCTACTGCTTGATTGCCGCTCCGAGCCGCGCCTTCAAAACGGTCCTGGTCAACGAGGGACATAAATAGCTGAAAATCCTCCTCTTTGCCGTTGTGCGGCGTCGCGGTTAATAAAAGGAAGTGCCGCGAAACAGACGACAGCAGGCGTCCAAGCTGGAAGCGTTTTGTGTATTTGACTTCGCCGCCCCAGATAGTCGCCGACATCTTGTGCGCTTCGTCGCAGACAATCAAATCCCAATCCGTGACGCGCAGCTTCTCCTGTATCTCCTCATTGCGGGACAGTTTATCCAGGCGGACGATGCAGAGATTGGCCTCCGTGAAGACATTTCCTGTAACTGCTGATTCTATCCGGTCGTTAGTCAGTATTTCAAACCGCAGATTGAATTTGCGGTAAAGTTCGTCCTGCCATTGTTCAGCCAGGCTGCCAGGCGAAACTATCATGCAGCGTTTCAAGTCGCCTCGCGCCAGCAATTCTTTCAGAAACAGCCCAGTCATAATCGTTTTTCCGGCGCCGGGGTCATCCGCCAAAATATAACGGAGCGGCAGCCGCGGGAGCATCTCCTGATAAACTGCCGAAATCTGGTGCGGCAGCGGCTCGATGGAGGATGTATGCACTGCGAGATAAGGGTCAAATATGTGGGCGAGGTTGATGCGATAGGCTTCCGATACAAGCCGGGATAGGTTTGCGTCCGCGTCAAAACTCCAGGGCAGACTGTCCGCCCCCACGCCGAGCCGTTCCTCGTCCTCCCTGTATAAAAGCTGACTGGCAAGCTGACCGCGGGCATCCTTGAATGTTATTTCCAATACGGCGCTGCCGTGCCACTTGACCGCAACGACGCTCACGGGCGCGTTTCCAGCAATGCCTGCCACGCTTGCCCCAACGGTAATATCTTCAAGACGAGCCATGCGCCTAATCCTGGCTTCCACATCTTTGATTTGCCAATAGATACTCGCTATTTTTTAGCATCTTTTGCTTTCTATGGTGGAACTGTTTGAAGATTATATTGGTGGAGGTGGTGGGAGTCGAACCCACGTCCAAGAAGCGTAAAGCGAAAGCTCATCCACAGGCTTGGTCCGCTTTGGGATGCGCCTCTACAGGGATTTAGCGGACGACCCTGTTCAAGGCCCCGCCCCCTTGTCTCGGACGCCGTTAGGGGGCTTAGAGCGGTTCAACTAGGAGAGTATTGAATCGCCCTTGGCGGCGTCCATATCCGGCCCTTCATTCGGCAGGCCAAAAGGCCACCCGTCAGAAGGTTTTACGAGTCCGCTATCGGATGGTCACGGTTACTCGCTCATCGCCTGAAAATCAGGCGGCGAGAGCCAGTTCGAAATTATCGTTGGCATTTTTGATTTGGTCGGCTTGATGAGGGGGCCAGCCGGCCAACCCCCGCCTGCGCTTCGCGCCCTAGCGTCAACCTGTCGAAACCGGTCACCCCCGGGAGCTTTTAGGCAACTTTCCAACCGCCCCGCGAGGCGCAAAGGAAAAGTGGAGTAAATGAGTATGCCCTTATTTGGGCAATTTATCAAGGCCGGTTGAGCCACTTGCAAAACCTCCGACTTTGCCAGGAACGCGGGCCCCAGACGTGAATTTTTCAGGAGTTGTCACACCGGCGCACATTGTTCTCAGGAGGTTTTGCAATTAGCTCGGTTGGTTAAATATTTTATAAGAAAATCTTACAATCTTGTTGGTTGATTTTCGCTTGTCCTGCGTTAACACTGAATAAGTGAGCGTTGCGGGAAATGACTTTTGGCCCCCGGCGCCCGCTGAGACAACCGGAATTTTGCGAGGCGTGAGACATGAGCAGTGAAGCAATCTATCAAGTCTGGTACAAGTTGGCCGAATTTTCCCGCTGGGAGTTGTTCAACACTGAACTCTGCAGCTTTGACACAGCCCAGGCAATAGCCCGATCGCTGCCGATCTCAAGAGTAACGAGATTTGGAGAAACCCATCAGGACGTTGCGGGCGAGAGCTTTCATAACAAGCCGCTTCCAATCCCTGTTAAACGTGACCTGGCAAGCGGAGCAAGCGGCAAGCCGACTCGCTAGAGCGATTCCGCGCCTTTTGCGTCCATACGCAAATCCGTGCCACGGGGCAGCCGCCTCTCCGTCTGAAACGTCTGTCCGTTTCTCATGCGTATTAACTGCGCAAACCGGATAAGATGAACACAAATGGAGTTTTCCCAGTGGACGTCAAGGGCGGCGTTTTTGTAATATCGGCCCCTTCGGGTACGGGCAAGTCAACCCTCATCCGCAGGCTTTTGAATGAGTTGGATCGGCTCGTCTTTTCAGTCTCTTTCACAACGCGGCGCCCCAGGAAGGGCGAGGTTGACGGGCGGGACTATTTTTTTATTGACGACGCGGCCTTTGACAAGATGCAGGCTGAAAACGGCTTTGTCGAGTGGGTGCATATCTATAAGCACAGGTACGGCACAGGAAGAGCCTGGCTCCAGGATCAAACAGACCATGGCCATGACGTGCTGCTCGACCTGGAAACGGTCGGCGCCATGCGCGTCAAGGAGATGTTTCCAGAGGCAACGCTGATTTTTTTGACGCCGCCTTCCGCCAAAGCCTTAGCGGACAGGCTGAGGGGAAGGCGCAAGGACACCGAAGAGCAGATTTTGATCCGCCTCCAACACGCAAAACACGAGATGGAACATTGGGACAGCTACGACCACATCATCCTGAACGACGACCTGGAAGCGGCGTACATTAATCTTAAGTCTGTTTTTGTTTGCGCCAGAACTTCAAGGGAGCGCATGGAACATATAGCCAGGGCCGCGCTGGACACGTTTGGATCTTTTCCAAATCCGGCTTTATTCGCGCTGGGGAAATACAAGCTCAGTCAGCTTAAAAATTAAGCTGACCGGAACCATTATTCATGCTTCTCTGTCTCAAACACGGGCAGGAATCTGGACGTCAGAACAAACATGGTGATGCCGAGGGCGGCTATGCCCAGAGAGATGATGATTTCAATAGCGGACGGGAAGTAGTTCCACGTCTTGTTTCCGTATTCTTCCAGACTGGTGACGACAGTATTCATCCTGTTGGCGGCAAAGCCGATGAATACAAACACGATGCTGGCGTACAGACCGCAGCGGCATTTTCTTATTTGTGGTATCAGCAGCAGAATAAGGGGCAAGACGAAGCCCAGGCCGATTTCCACGTAAAAGGCTAGGCTGTGGTAGCTGATGGTCTTCATCGCCTCCAGAGCGCCTCGGGCGTGCATATCCTGGAAGCGAACCACCAGATAAATGGCAAGCACCATGGCCACTATCTTTGCCAGGTTGGACTTTAGCTCATCGGATATAAGTTCAACGCCCTTGCGGGAAATGAGCAGAGTTTCAAAGATTATCATCGAAATGCCGGTTGAAATGCAGGATATGAAAAACAGAATCGGCAGCAGCGGCGAGTACCAAAGCTCGTGCATTCTATTGGGGAGAATTAAATACAGGGAGCCGAAGGACGACTGGTGCAGCGTTGACAATATGACGCCCGCTATCACCAGGGGCAGAGTAAACTTGTGAATAACCCTGATTGGCCATTGAAGGTTGTACTTCCCCAGTATCACGGGGGCGAATTCCAGCATCAGCACTATGGAATAGAGGATTAAGCACCAGGTGATTTCAAACATGACCGAGGTGTGGTGCCAGTTGATCAGGGGGGACCAGAAGTGTAATGGCCGCCCTAAGTCAATGACTAACACCAGAACCACCAGGGAGTAGCCTATCCAGGCAGTCAGGATAGCGGGGCGCAGGATTGGTTCGTACTGCCTGGCGTGGAACAGATGAACGGCGGCCACTATGGTAAAACCGGACGCGGCGAGGCCGATGCCGAAAAAGTCGAAGGCTATCCAAAGCCCCCAGGGAAATTGATCATTGAGGTTTGTAGTCGCCCCGAGGCCGAGGGCAAACCTGAGAATCATGGCTATGGTGCCGGCGGTCATCAGAACAAAGGCCACGTAGCCCCAGAATGTGCGCGGGAGCATGGATTTGATTATTGAGACTATGTCGGAGACGCTGGGGATTTTGAAGATCATGACTAACCCTCGTTCTGAGAATTGGAATCGTTGTGGTTGGCGGCGTCAGCCTGCTCTACTTCATGGCGTCTGTTCGTGATCCACCAGATGCCGCCCAATAGCACGGCCCCCACGCCAATGACGTTCGGAACCTTGGAGAGGGCGTTCCAGGTGAGGCGGGGCATCGGCTCGTCCGTTATACCGGCCCTTGTTGTTTTTTCATCGCGCTGGGCGTTACGGAACCCCAAGTCTTCAAAGGGCACGGATGATATATAGAGAACGGTAGTTCCGCCCACCTCCGTCAATCCGTATATCTTGTCAACATATGTGTCGGGATCTTCGGCGATTCTCTTCTTTGCCTCGGCAACGATTTCGTCGTAGTCGCCAAAGGTGGTGGCCCCAATACCCATTTCCTCGCAGGCCTCGGAGCAGGCGGTGGGGAGACCTTTGGAGACTCTGTTCTCGTAGCACAGGTTGCACTTGACGACGTCGGGATAAACGCTCTTCCATTCGTACTTGGGCACAAAGAAAGGGCACGCCTGCATGCAGTACCTGCAGCCGATGCATTTTTTGTTGCTGTACACAACGGCGCCCTCCGGCGTTTTGTGGAAGGCGCCCACAAGGCACACGGAATAGCAGGCGGGATCAGCGCAGTGGCGGCATAGCTCCCTGACATAGACTTCGGCGTCGCTGCCGTCCTTGGCCTTACCCTTGCGGGTAGCGAGGAC
>JAISSN010000039.1 GCA_031273105.1 Holophagales bacterium
AGGCACTTGCAGTCAGGCAAAAGCAAGGCTGACGTAGCAGAGTGGCTGTTTGTGTGCGTTAGAACCATCACCCGCATTTGGGACAAATACACAAGGTTTGGGAGCTATGAGCCAGAACCCCAAAGGAGTGGCAGGAAGGCGCTAGTCAGTGATGAAACCATGGATAGGGTCATATGGACGTGCGCCTTCAAACGAGAGGGTAAATGATTATGTGCCGGACGTCCGCTTTGAAAGGACTTCTTTTATGGGAGCCTTGGGTCTGAATGGAATTGTTGCACCGCTGACATACAAAAACACGCTGAACGGCAAGTTCTTCGGCCTTTACGTCAAAGAGAGCCTAGCTCCCGTCATGAAAAAAGGCGACACGCTGATCCTGGACAACCTGCCAGCGCATAAAGTAAAGGGCTCGTTACAATCGCTTGTGGACAAGGGCGTCAATGTTGTTTTCCTGCCAGCGTATTCACAGGATTTCAATCCAATAGAACAGGCGTGGTCTAAAGTGAAAGCCTATCTACGCAAAGTAAAGGCCAGAAGGGTCGAGACGCTTGGCCCCGCCATTGCGAAGGCTCTGGATGCGATTACGCCCAAAGACATTGAAGGCTGGATTCGGCACTGCGGCTATGGACTACAATAAATTGAAGTGCTATAAAGCCCATATACACTCCCGGTTGTCAAAGTCGGGCTATTTGCAAAACCTCCGCCTTTGCCGGAAACGCGGAAGCCAGACGCGCGTTTTTCAGGAACTGCCACGCTGGCGCACAAGGCTCCGGGAGGTTTTGCAATTACCTCAGTTGATTAAAATATTCCTGGCCTTGCTCCAGCTCAAGCATTGCAATATTACTTCGGCCTGGAAACGCTCTTTGTCGTGGTTTTCCTGTTGGATTTTCTTTGCCCTTGAGTGGTTGTTGAAGGGGCTGGTTTGCCCTTTTGCGCGCCCTTGCGCTGTCTGGTAATTTCAGCCCTGTAGGTATTTACAAAGCTATTGTGTTCATTCAGCGTGCGGCTGAAGTTGTGGCCCCCTTTGCCAGTGGCGACAAAGTAAAACTCTTCGGTTTTCATCGGCGCTTTCGCCGCCTCTATGGCCGCCTTGCCCGGAATAGCAATGGGGCTGGGGGGAAGGCCCATCACCGAATATGTGTTATACGGGTGGTTTCTGGCTATGTCATTGCGCGTGGGTGATGTGAAGCGGACATCCCCGCTCAGCCATCTGGCGTAGAGGCTTGTAGGATCGCACTGCAAGCGCATGGGTACTTTCAGGCGGTTATAGAAAACGCCTGTTATGCGTGGAAGTTCTTCGGGAATATTGGTCTCCTTTTCAGCCAGGCTGGCGAGAATCAGAGTTTCATATGGGGGCAGTACGCCGCCCTCAAGCCTGGGCAACACCTGGGCGCGAAATGTTTCCACCATTTCCAGCATGATTTCTTCAGGCGCCATTGCCAGATTGAGGTTGTACGTGGCAGGCGCTATAAGACCCTCAAGGCTTGGCGCGTTAGGGAAGCCAGCGATTTTAGTGAGCTTTGGGCTTTTCCACATCGCCCAAAAAGCGTCGGCAGGAATAAAAGGCTCCAGGCGCTTTTGAAGCGCCCAGCCATGTATTGCCGGGCTTATGACCAATTTTGTCACATGGATTTCGCCCCGGGTGAGCATTCTGGTCACTTTAGACATTGACGCGCCCGGCGGGAACAGATACTCGCCGCGCATCAGCTTTAGCCTGGCAGCCCTGCCCCAGAATTTGAAAAGGGTTTTGTTGCGAATGACGCCCTGACTATACAGCGTTTGCGCCACCTGGTTTACCGTCATACCATTCCTGACCAGCACCGTTGTTTCGTTTAGCGAAGGGCCTGACCTGAAAAAAGCCCACAGGCCCCAGACCGGAGCCAAAAACAAAAATGCCAGCGCAAGCGCCAGTAAAGCGCGCCGCATGGTTCGTGGTTCAGGCATCAGCATTTTAATGTAGTTCGCGATGACGGACATTTGTGTTTTCAATACGGTCGCGCAGCCGTTCCGCGAGTTTTTCCGCGAGGGCGACGCTGCGGTGATGACCGCCCGTGCAACCTATCGCTATTGTATGGTAAGCCTTGCTCTCTTCCAGAATATATGACCATGACCACATCAGCCAATCCTCCACGCGATCCAGAAATTCATTAAATTCTTTGAAGCGTTCCAGATAAATTTGAATTTCAGCGTCCAGTCCGGTCAGGGGGCGCAGCTCCGGCACATAAAAGGGATTGGGCAAAAACCTGGCGTCAAACACCATATCAGCTTCACCAGGCAATCCGTGTTTAAAGCCAAAGCTCATGATGTTTAAGCGTGTCACGGATGCGCCGCACCTTGGCAGTATTTCGGCTATGCGCTGCCTGAGCTGGTAGAGCGTCAGGCGGCTGGTATCCAAAACAAGCGAGGCCTGCTCTTTCACGGGTTGCAGAAGGCCGCGCTCTTTAATGATTCCTTCGGCGATTGTTCCATCCCCGGCCATGCGGTGCGGGCGGCGGGTCTCGGAATAGCGGCGGATTAACACCTCGTCCTCGCACTCCAGGTAGAGGACAAAGGGCTTGAGGCCCTGACTGTGCAGTTGTTCCAGCATAGGGGCCAGTTGTTTGGGAAACTCCAGGTACCGGCTGTCCATGCCGACGGCCAGGCGGCCGCTGCTCATGCCGGCTTTGTTTTCCAATTCCAGCAAGGGGCCAAGCAATTGGAACGGAACATTGTCCAGGGCGACAAAGTTTGCGTCCTCCAGTACGCCAAGTACAGACCGCCGCCCTGCGCCGGATAAGCCAGTGACGATGATGAGTTCCATGCTGCCTCTGATTCAGTGGAAAGTATAGAAAGGACAACGTAAAAAATCAGTTATTCTGACGCGCCGAGCGGCGAAATTGAACAGTTGTTCTCTGATTTCCAGTCTCTCTCCCGGGGTCAATCATCTTCACCCACGCCGCCGACGTTGAATCTCATAACGCGCTGGACGCCGTCAGGCGCATCGTCTGAGCGTTTTGTAACGGTGACTTCACCGTTTTGGTCTGCGTCCATGGCGCCGTCGTCAGGTTCGATGTAGTCTTCGGTCACGAAGGCGGGTTTTGGCTCAACGCGGTAGAGGTAGGAAATGATTTCGTCTTCATAGCCAAAGCGCATGTTTTCAAAGTACTCGTAGCTTTCGCGCTTGTATTCAACCAGGGGGTCTTTCTGGCCGAAGCCTCTGAAGCCGATGGCCTCTTTCAAGTGATCCATGACCAGCAAGTGACGTTTCCAGGCTGAGTCAATGATTTGCAGAATAGCGACGCGCTCGTGCCAGCGGAGTATATCTTCTGAGCCAATCCTGCGCTCTTTGTCCAGATAAGCGTCGTGAACAATTTTTATCAGGTTTTCCGTGGCTTCACCCTGAGGCATACTCGCCAGGCCGTCGAAATCCAGGCTTGACATGGCGTATAGTTGTTCGACGCGCTCTTTGAAACCGGCTATGTCCCGTTCTCCCTTTTGGGGCAGATAGTCATGAACAAGGCCCTCGGCTACTTCGGCGGCCACTCTCAGGACGTATTCTTTTGTATTGCCTTTCAGGATTTCTGTGCGAAGGCCGTAAAAAAATATCCTCTGCTTGTTCATCACATCGTCATAGTTGAGGAGATGCTTGCGGATTTCAAAGTGCTGGGTTTCAACGCGCTTTTGGCTCTTTTCGATGGCCTTAGTCACCATGCCGGCCTCAATAGGCTCGTCGTCGTTCATGCCGAGGGTACTCATTATTGACTTAAGGCGCTCGCCGCCGAAAATACGCATCAGGTCGTCTTCAAGGCTTAAATAAAAGCGGCTGGAGCCGGGGTCGCCCTGACGGCCAGCACGGCCCCTCAACTGGTTGTCAATGCGACGGCTCTCGTGCCGCTCTGTGCCAAGTATGTGCAGGCCGCCAATCTCTACTACTTCTATGTGTTCGGCGCTGGTTTGTTTTTCCATTGAGGCGATGATTTCGTCAAATTCGGGCGTATTCCGGCCATCGGCGTCGTACAGTTCAATCTTGCGCTTTTTGGCTTCGATTTTTGCAAGGCCTTCCGCGTTGCCGCCGAGGATGATATCGGTGCCGCGTCCCGCCATGTTGGTGGCGATGGTGACGGCGCCTTTGCGCCCGGCCTGGGCGATGATTTCGGCCTCGCGCTCGTGGTGTTTTGCGTTCAGCACAACGTGGGGGATTTTGACCTTTTTGAGTTCCGCCGCCAAATCTTCGCTGGATTCAATGGAGGCCGTACCCACCAATATGGGCTGGCCCTTCGTGTTAAGTTCCTTGATTTCTTCAATGATGGCGCTCTTTTTGCCCTTTTTGGTGGCATAGACGACATCGGCGAAGTCCTTGCGGATCATTGGCATGTTGGTGGGGACAACAATCACTTCCAGCTTGTAAATCTGTAACAATTCAGCGGCTTCTGTCTCGGCCGTGCCTGTCATGCCGGCCAATTTTTTATACATTCTGAAAAAGTTCTGGAAGGTCACAGTAGCAAGCGTTTGGTTTTCGGCGTTGACTTCCACGCCCTCCTTGGCTTCAATGGCCTGGTGCAGGCCGTTGGACCACCTGCGGCCCGGCATCATGCGTCCGGTGAATTCGTCAACGATGACTATCTCCTGACCCTTGCCGTTTTCCTTGGGGCGTATCATGTATTCCACGTCCAGCTTGTACAGATTATGGGCCATCAGCGCCTGGTTTAAGCCGTGCAGCGTGTCAATGGCGCTTGGGTCGTAGAGGTTTGCCACGTTCAGTACTTTTTCGGCGTGGCGTATGCCTTCGTCTGTCAGCATGACCTGGCGGTCTTTTTCGTCAACCTTGTAGTCAACGTCTTTTTTGAGTTTGGGAATTATGCCGTCTATGCGGTAGTACTTGGACGTATCTTCTTCTGAGGAACCGGCTATTATCAGGGGAGTTCTGGCCTCGTCAATGAGGATGGAGTCAACCTCGTCAACGATTGCGTAGTTAAAACCCCGCTGGGTGAAGTCTTCCAGGCTCCACTTCATGTTGTCCCTGAGATAGTCGAATCCTATTTCGTTGTTGGTGCAATAGGTTATATCGCAGGCGTAGGCCTTGCGCCGCTGGTCGTCAGAAAGGCCGTGCTGTATCACGCCAACGGTCATGCCCAAAAAGTGATAGATGCGCCCCATCCATTCGGCGTCGCGCCGCGCCAAATAGTCGTTTACCGTTACCAGATGCGCGCCCTTGCCCGCCAGGGCGTTTAAGTACAGAGGCAGCGTGGCGGTGAGCGTCTTGCCTTCGCCCGTTCTCATCTCTGCCACCTTGCCTTCGTGGAGGGCCATGCCGCCTATCAACTGCACGTCAAAGTGGCGCATCTTTAATACGCGTAAGGACGCCTCGCGCGCGACGGCAAAGGCTTCGGGCAAAATGTCCTCAAGTGTTTCACCGGCAGAAAGCCTCTCGCGGAAATATGGCGTCTTAGCCTTTAACTCGGCGTCGGAAAGGACCTGAATTTCGCCCTCCAGCGCGTTTACAAGCTCGACCTTGACCCAGAGGCGCTTTAGTTCCCTGTCATTTTTAGAGCCAATGAATTTTTTCAGCAGATTGTCAATCATTATGTTTCCATTCACGTCAAACACATCATTGTAACGCCGTATTACATTGATACCAAGCGGAATTCAGTGAACTCGATCAGACGCAAGTCAATTGGATGTTGGCGATATTTCGACATATCCAACCAAATCTGCTGATACCAAGTTGCAATCAAGCGGGGATTATGCGCTCCACACCATGTTGCATCAATCCTGATTGAACGCAACATGGCAATGAATTCAGCGCGGCATATGGCCTGTGCGTTCCCAGCGGGTCCAGCGGAAAAAGTTACGCGCGCCGTCCCAGTAGTTTTGGAGAAGTTCCACAGGGCCGTCTGGGACATTGGCGTTTTCATAGTCCGTACCCTTTTCCCTGTAACTCCACCACACCATGAAGGGGCGGCCCCTCATGTGATCAACCGGCAAAAAGCCCCAATATCGGCTGTCGCTGGAATTATCGCGGTTGTCGCCAATGGCCATTACGTGACCAGAGGGTACCTTCACAGGTCCTAAAAAATCGCGGAAGCCGCCCATTACCGGAATCATGCCTTGTTGGTTTGTCCTCTGGACTTCGGGGTCAACGTACGGCCAGATTGAAAACCCGCCTGAGCCTGGCGCTTCAACGTATCCCGCGTATCTCCCCGGCGGCCACGGGCCAGGCTCAGGCTCGGCGGATCTATCCGTTGAGATGTCGCCCAGAACGTGATGCTCCCAAGGCCCGGTAATCATTTCCCCGTTGACATACAAACGCTTGTTGCGAAATTCAATCGCGTCGCCGGACATTGCCACGCAACGCTTTACATAATCCTGGTTTCTGTCCATCGGGTAGCGGAATACTATTATGTCGCCGCGCTCGACTTTTCTCATGGGAAATAGCGCAGATTCCCAGTTCCACTGGGGAACCGCAAAGATAAACTTGTTGACCAATAAGTGATCCCCGATCATCATCGTGTTTCTCATTGACGCGCTGGGAATAGTAAAATTCTGCGCTACGAAGGTTTTAAAAAACATTATTAAAATAATTAGAAAGCAAGCTATTTCCAGGTTGTCCCTGATGGCGCCCTTTTGCGCCCCTGGCGGCAGAAAGGCTTCAGTTTTATCTTTATCTTTTTTATCCTTTGCCATTCAAACTCCCGGATAGTTTTGGTTTCATCGCAGCCGTCTGTTGAATTTTGCCATTAAGTCGTCGAGGGTGGCCGAGGTTGGGGGGGGCTGATTTTCTTTGCGCGGGGTTTCACTCTTTGGCTTTGGAGGCCGTTCTTCCTGTGTTCGCTGCTCAGGCCGCCTGGGGCGTTCCGGACGCTCTGTTTGCTGTGGGCGCTCCCGGCGCTCGGCTTGTTCAGGGCCTTGACCCTCGGTTTGCCGCGGCCTTGGCTGCTTTTGCGCTTTTGGCCGTGAACGGCGCGGCGGACGCTCGCCATGAAGCTGTTGCCCCTCTTGATCCAGCCCTTCCCGCCGGGGCGGCCTTGCCTGACGGCGCGGGACCGGAGCGGGCAGCAGCGCCTTGATGGATAGGCCGATCCGCTTTGCCTCGTGGTCAAGGCTTACCACCTTCACCCTGACAGGCTGACCAACGGTGAGAGCGTCGCTGGGGCGCTTTATGAATTGATGACCGATTTCTGACAAGTGAACCAGGCC
>JAISSN010000097.1 GCA_031273105.1 Holophagales bacterium
CCGGCCACGCTGGTAACAACGGGAGATCACGACGACAGGGTGGTACCAGCCCACAGCCACAAGTTCACGGCCACGCTGCAAGCGGCTCAGGGTGGAAAAGCCCCGATTCTCACCAGGATCGAAACCGACGCGGGCCACGGCGCAGGCAAGCCCACAGACAAAGTAATCGCAGAGCGGGCCGATATGTGGACGTTTCTGGTTAAGGCGCTGGATATGAAGTTGCCGGAAGGGTTTTAATGTCTATGCACAACTTGCACCCATATTTTGTAGTATGATCTTCAAGGTATGCGCTAATGTCTAATTTCAAAAGTTAAGTTATTGACATGCATTCAAAATACGCAGGGATGAAGTTGCATTTGGCTTGAAAATAATAAATGTAACTTATGCACTAGATACTAGACACTAATGTCGCAAAGAAAGGAATTTTAATGAATCATCACCTTTTATCAATCAGCCGTCACAAAAATTTAATTCAGACCCTTGTATTACTTGCCTTATTATTGGAGAGATTTTTGTATCCGGTAGTACCAGAGTACATTAATTTGATAGTAGCTTATGCCTTATCATATATTTTCTTTTTGACAATTTCTCCGGAAAACCGGCATTTGTATAATTTAACCATACCAAGCAAAAAAGCTATTTTTATATCCTCTGCCATAGGAGTACTATGGTGCGTGACGAATGTTGCTTATCATGTTTATTGCGGTGCAGTATTATTTCAACAATTTTATCTTTATCTATTATTGCTGTTTATTGTTTTTCCTATACAGCTCGTGGTCCAGTTTTTCAGATTTGCTCTTATTGAAGAAATTCTATTCAGGGGCTTTTTATGGGGACGCCTGCGAAAGTTTAAACTTTCAGAACTATCAATCTTGTTTTTTACAACAATATTTTTTTGGGGAGCGTACTATTATCACTTTGATCGTCCTGAAACATGGATCGCAATTCTCATTGGCGGGTTGTTGTACGGAATTGTGGCCTGGAAAACCAAATCGCTTTTTTTATCGGCAATTGTTCATGGCTGCTGGAAGAGCGTCTTTGTTTTTTTAGATAAGTATAAATAGCGTATGCCTGATGTGATTTATCATGCCTCCGGAAAAAAAATCCCCGTCTTTGCCCTGTTGCCCGAAGACTTTCAAAGCATGGGATGTCCCGGCAGGCCCGAGCACGTTTTTGGGCGGATTCAAAGGCTTGGGGGCTGGCGCGATGGTCAACCCTATTTAAGCAGGGAAATACGCCGATGGATGAATGACAACGTTGACCTGCGCCTGCCCGACGCGCTGGAAACCAGTTCGTCCTCAGACGGCGCAACCAGAGTAGTACTCGGGCTGGCTGACGGCGCGCGCGTTGAGGCAGTACACATGCCCAGGGAAGTGCGTAACCCCAGGGTCACGCTTTGTATTTCAAGCCAGGTTGGATGCGCCATGGGCTGCGCCTTTTGTGCTACAGGCTCTATGGGGCTTATCCGCGATTTGACGGCAGGTGAAATAGTCGGTCAGGTTCATGTATTGTTAAAGACCCTTGGGCCAAATCATCCTCACCAGGTGACGCTCGTTTTCATGGGTATGGGCGAGCCATTGCACAACCTGGAAAATGTCCACCGCGCCATCAGGGTGTTTAACCACGCATCTGGCCTGAATATCAGCGCGCGCCGCATCACTTTAAGCACAGCCGGGTTTATTCCTGGCATTGATCGCCTCGCCGCGCTGCGTCCACGGCCATGGCTGGCTATCTCTCTAAACGGCGGCAATGACTATCAGCGCCAGAGGATTATGCCTATCGGGAAAACCTACCTAATGGCGGACCTGCGCCTGGCCCTTGACAGATGGGAACTGATGGACGGAGAAAAACTGCTGATTGAGTACGTGCTGCTGGATGGCGTCAACGACAAACTGGAAGACGCGGAAGCTGTAGCTAATTGGCTTGGCGACCTGAGGCGTGTGTCCAACGTGAATTTGATTTCCTTTAACAAGTTTGAAGGATGCGGCTTCAGCGCGCCTTCGATGGAAGTTCAAACAGCGTTTGCCTCGGCTCTCAAAGACAATGGCTGCTTTGTGACGCTTCGCAAGAGCCGCGGGGGAGACATAAAGGGCGCTTGCGGCCAGTTGGTCAAATGAATATTGAAGACGGCGTTTAGCGAGATATGGTTGTGTAGCGCTTCCCCTAAATATTAGCGTTGTTGCATGATTCAATTATTTCTGGCAACAAAAAGCAAGGTCAGCATACAGCGCTACTTTCCGGTTCAAAACCGCGAGTACGGCATCGCATACACTCTTGGAGCGAAACGCGGTTTTGAACTGGAAACGCTATACATCAACACTTTCGGCTGTAAATAAGCATTCTGATACACTTAAAAAATGGATCGTTATACAGAGCCGATAACAACCCTTAGCATTAGGGCCGGGGGGCCTTTTTTGCCACTGGCCCTCAGGTTTGCCGCGTCTTTTTCACTGCTTGTTTTACATTTGGCTCTGGAATGGGATTTGCCCGCAAACACCCTTGGTGAATGGATTTATGTGCTTTTTTTGAGCGCGCTGTTTGTGGAATCAGCCTTCGAATCCGCCCGCTCAACAGTGAGTTATGGCTTACCCTTTGCCGTTCCAAACCGCGCCTGGATTTTGCTCAATTTATTCCTGCTCTGTTTTCTTGTGACATTGCTGGTGTCATTCCACGGCGTGGACCAAGCCGGTCTGGCCGCCCTCTATGTGTTTCCCGTGCTGGCTTCCGCGTTTTACGTGGGCATAACAACAATAATAGGGGTTGGCGCTATTTCTATTGCCATGTACGCGTTTTGCGTTGTGTTATTTTCCAGCGGAGCGGCGCCGCCCTTTGGCCACTCAAGCCTTGAGGGCGGAACTCCGTTATCGGAGCTTGTCTGGCTTATAGCCTTTACCGCTCTTCAAATAATGATCGCCACTCTGGTAGTGGTCACAATCCGCAGGCGGTTGGAAACCCTCGGGACTAACCTGAGAAAGTCGGCGGCGGTTGTTGATGAACTCAGCGCGCTTTATCGCAACGTTGTCGAGTCAATGCGCGCCGGTCTTGTGACTACGGATTTAAAAGGGGCGCTGACAAGCGCAAATCCATCCGCGGAGCGTATACTGCAATCTAAACTCGTACTGGGGCAACCGTTTAAAATGCTGGACGCCATAAACCTGGTTATGCAGGGAGCTACCTCCGGCCTCTGCCGCTTCGAACGGTCGCTAACAACTCCGGGCGGCGTGGAAATAATTGTCGGCGGAACCGCCTCGTCCCTGATGGACGCCGAAAACCAGCCAACCGGCTTCTTACTGCTCTTCGACGACCTTACGGATATGAAAGCTATGGAGGCAAGGATGCGCCTGAACGAGCGTCTTGTCGCCATAGGGGAGCTATCCAGCGAGCTTGCCCACGAAATGAGGACTCCGCTGGCGTCCGTGCAGGGATGTGTTCAAATATTGCGCAAGCCGAATTGCGACAAAGCGATCGTGGATAAGGTGATGACCATTCTTATAAGAGAATCAGAGCGCGTTGGCGCAGTGGTATCTGATTTTCTTGAAATGGCAAAACCCCGGGATCTTAAACTGGGGCCACTTTGGCTGCCGGGATTGCTGGAAGAAGTCCAGTCGGCTTGGAATACTGACCCGCGCTTTGCAGAGTTGCCCCTGGAAATAGAAACACCGCCAGAGATATGGATTCACGGCGACGCGCTGGCTTGCCATCAGATACTTACCAATCTTTTGAGCAACTCTCGCAAGGCTGTACGAGGCGCGGCTCAGCCCATCATCAAGCTTACGCAGATAATACAAAACGATAAATTGGAGATGATAGTTGCCGATAACGGCGTCGGGATGGACAAATCGCAGATCGGCAACTTGTTTTTACCCTTCCGCAGCGGCTTTAGCGAAGGGACGGGAATCGGCATGAGCCTCGTGTTTCAGTTGACCCAGCGCATGGGCTGGGAAATACACGTCAGCAGCGAAGTAGGAGTTGGAACTGCTATAAGGCTGATTATACCCATTGATTCCAATTCAAAATAAAAGGCGTCCTTTTATCCGGAATTGGAATCAATACGCGCGTCCCCGCATGTGTCTTGTGGCGAAAAATGCCTGGCAAGACAAACAACTATAACCTTGACCGACCTCGCGTCATGAGTTACGCTTGTATGATGATCCATTCAGGTTGAATTGTGCTTATTCCGCCCTCTTTGCCCTTGCTTGGCGCTTTGCAGGAAAACTGATGAACAGAAAGCTGATCCGCCCTAACTTGGGTGAAATCAAAGAGAAAATGGGAAGGCGTTCCACACCCCGCGCAAAAGATACAAAATCCGCCGGTACAAGCAACGAAGTACCGACTGGTTCTGTAAACAGCGCCAATTCAAACGCGGCCACTATCCCGCAAGGCTCATCCAGCCCCCGACGCAGAATCGCGCCGCCAGAGCAGACAAACGCGGAGAGTTTTTACTACATCAAGCAAATGCAAGCCAAAACGCCCATGGTGGTCGTTCTTCAGGACGGAGAAAAAATCAGGGGCGTCATAGAGTGGTACGACAAGCACTGCATAAAAGTAAACAGGGTAAAAGAGCCGAATATCCTGCTTCCAAAGCACAACATCAAGTATTTGTACAAGCAGGAAGAAGAACCGCGTATGCGCAGAATACGCGGAGAAAGAAAAGACGACGTCGTCGAACACCCTGAACTGGACGTTTCACTGCATGAAAATAATTATATTCAGCAGACTTGAAAATCACGGCGCGTCCTTTATTTTCCAGCCCGTTGAGTATATAATGATAATATGAAACAGACGCCACGTTTAGCCATCACCCTCGGCGACCCATGCGGCATAGGCCCTGAAATCCTGCTTAAAACACTGCCCGTCATCGCACAAAAATGGCGAATTACGGTTTACGGCAGCGCAGTCGGACTTTCCATACTGCCCTCCGGCGGTTTTAAATATGAATTTCATAACAACAAGCTGTGCACTGGCTCACTTGAAATACCCTGGGTTGACCCTCTGCCGGGCTTATCTCCCGATGATTTACAGATTGGAGTACCCTGCGCCCTCTCAGGCAAGTGCGCCGTGGAGTCCGTCCGCAGCGCGGCCCTGGATATTATGTCCGGCAAGGCAGACGCCATGCTGACGCTGCCTCTTTCAAAGGCAGCCGCCCATAAAGCCGGTTATCACATTCCGGGCCACACGGAGTTGTTGCAAACAATAGTTGGAGTCCCACGAACGCAAATGGCCTTTCTAAGCCCAAGCCTGAACGTAGTGCTGCACACCGCACACAAAAGCCTGCGGGCTGTTATTGAAGAACTCAATTCTGAAGCCGTTGCCGAAACATTGATATTCACAGCCCAACAATTTATTGCCTTAGCTAAAATGAGTCACATCAAAATAGCCCTTTGCGCCCTAAACCCCCACGCCGGCGAAAGCAGAGCTTTTGGCAAGGAAGAACTACTCCTGGAAGAATCCGTCAAAATCGCCCGAAAATTTTTCGATGAACCAAGTTGCGTATATGGCGCCGCAAGCGTTCCAGGTTGCGGATACGGCATCGCAAGCGTTCCAGGCCAGGTGGAATTGCCGGAAGCGAATGTCGCGCAGCCAACCTTATACGGTCCCTACCCCGCCGATACTATTTTTTTGCGGGCGCTGCGCGGCGACTTTGACGTAGTGGTAGCCCTTTACCACGACCAGGGCCTAATACCAATTAAACTGCTTGAGCCTGAAAGGGCCGTTAATCTAACGCTTGGCCTGCCATTTATCCGCACTTCGCCAGACCATGGCACCGCCTTTGAGATAGCGGGTAAGTGGATTGCCAATCCAAACAACACGCTGGCCGCGTCTGAACTTGCGTTTTCGCTTTTGGGGTAAATCATGTCTTTAACCGCTATTATCATCGCCAATGACGCCTGCCCCCCCCACGGCATGGTTCACACTTGTATGGAAAACGTGATTGGCGACCCCATACTGCTATGGATGCTGCGGGCGCTCCCGGCGGAAGTTGAACGCACCTTCGTCATTACTGGAGACGATCATGAAAAAATAGCCGGTCTTGTTGCCGATTTGAAATCCGCTGGCGAAATAAAAGGTCATGTAGAGTGCCGCCAAAACCCAGACACCTTTATTTTATTGCTTGAACTCTCAAAAGCCGCCGAGATTGAGTTAGGAGCGCGGGTTTTGTTGTTGTGGTCAACACAGCCGCTGGTCAGCGCCGCCGCGCTTCAATCCCTGGCGTCAGTTGCGGGCGTATTAGTACCCAGCGAGCGCCCTGAGGGCCTGCCGCCTATAATCGGCCCTGCGTCATTGTCTTGGTCATCCCTTCAATCCGCCGCCGAGAGCTTGATTCAGCAGACGGAAGATCAAGACTTAAAACCTGGTCCGGTTGAATTGCACTCGTACATTTTCAAATCAATTCAACCGACGCCGCTGGAATGCTGTAATGAAGACCTGCTTCAGGCCAATACGAGAACGAGTCTTGCTGAAATCCAAAGGATAGCCAGACGCCGCGTCATCGCCCATTGGCTTGATTCAGGCGTGGCCTTCGCTGATCCAGATTCAACCATTATAGGCCCCCGGGTAGAGCTGGCCGGGCGGGGAGTATTGATAGAGCCGCAAGTGCGTCTGGAGGGAAGAGTCAGCGTTGGCGAGGGTTCTGTTATAGGCCAGGGTTCTATCGTGCTTAATTCAACGCTGGGCGCGAATGTTGAAATTCGGCCCTATTGCCTGATAAACAACTCTGTAATCGGCGACCACGTAAAAATTGGCCCCTTCGCCAACGTCCGCGAAGACTCGCGTTTTGACTCAAACGTCCGGCTGGGGAACTTTGTGGAAACCAAAAAGGCGCATTTGCGCTCTGACGCCAAGGCAAACCACCTATCATACCTCGGAGACTGCGATGTGGGCGAAGGGACTAATATCGGCGCCGGCTGCATAACCTGCAATTACGACGGCTTCAACAAACATCACACGGTTATTGGGAAAAACGTCTTTATAGGCTCCGACTGCCAACTGGTCGCCCCTGTAACCATCGGCGACGGGGCAATACTCGGAGCGGGCACCACGCTGACTTCCGACGCCCCCAGCGACGCGCTGGTTTTAACGCGCCCCGAAACAAGAGTGATAAATAAAGGCGCCGAAAAAATAAGGGCCAGGCTCAAACAGACCGCGCCCAAACGGGATTGAACGCAACCTGGTATGATCTATTCCAATTCTAAATAGAAATTACTTTTATTTCTATTTAGATACTGTGGACATGAGATTGAAAAAGTGATATAAGAGAAAGCATAGAAAGGAGTTTTCTCTATGGAAGAAGCATATAGCGTTTCCGGTTCAAAACCGCGTTCTGAAATCGGGAATGTTCGTAATATCTTAGGCGCGGTTTTGACCGGAAAGTAGCGCTGGACGCCTGACTTCACATTTTTCTGCCAAATACATAGGATCATTGTATAATGCTAATATTTAGGGGAATCGCTATACATGCGCCATGATATTTCAGACGATGTTTGGAAAGTGCTGTCCCCTCATTTGCCAGGACAGGCAGGCCAATGGGGCGGAGTGGCCTATGACAACCGCAAATTTCTCAACGGTGTGT
>JAISSN010000165.1 GCA_031273105.1 Holophagales bacterium
CTTGGAAGATCAACTGTTTCACGGTCTCAGAGACCTGGAAAACCATCCCGAAATCACCAAATCCATTTCATCCTGGCCTTGGATAATTAATGCAATTTGTAATTAGAATTGGAATCAAAATTAAACCGCTCTAGCTATCAAAATTAAATCCACTTTTTTCTGAAGTGTTTATATTTTTATAGCCAACGCGCTCAAAAAAGTTGCTGGGCAAAAATTACCGAATTGAAAAAAAAAAAAATAGCCATAATAAACATTTGAGGGGGCGCGTCTGATGCTTATTCACTCAAGGTACCGCATTGGCGAGTGTTCTGAGGGGGTTTGTACTCTTTGTCCATGCGTCCCCTCTGTTTTTTTTATCGCAATCGGTTTTGGGAGCGCGCGAAAACGCTCCAAACTCCGTAAACACTATCGTTTCCCCCAACCGAGGTTTAAATTCCTCGCTTTCAACACAGGAGCCTGTATGCCAAACATAAGATACATGCCTAAATGGCTTGCCTTCTTAATCCCAATCACACTTTCGTTTGCGCTGCTGGGCGCCCTGGGGTGTTCCAGCGACGACGCCAAACCTGCGCCGCCGCCCATCGTGTACAACCAGGAAACGGGGATAGCCAATATCACCATCTCGCAGGGCGAGCTGATGCCGGCCTACAACGACGACGTGAGAAACTACGGCGTATCAACGTTTTACGCCCCCACGTCCAGCCTCGCGGTGGCGGTGACGTTAAAAGACCCCAAGTCAAGGCTCTTTATAGGCGGGCAAGAGCGCAACAACGGACAGGTTACGCCTGTCACTCTCAATAGCAGCGGCGATACTACCATACCCATAAGCGTGCAGGCAGAAGACGGCAATAATTTCAACGTCGTCACATTAACCACAAAGCAGATGAGGCCCAACACAACGGTCTATGTGTACGACAGCATTGGCGGCAATCTCCTGGATGGCGACGTCAGGCTCTCACTGCGGGACGCCTATACAGGCGAGTTGCTGGCATCGGACATAGCCTTTCCCGTTGAAGCCCAGGGCACTGTGTTTCTGGGGCTGGATAAAACAAGGAGATACAACATTTACGCCCGCCGCGCCGACACGGCCATGGCCTGTTTCGCCGACTTTGACCCCTCCAGGGAAGACACGGTAACGCTATATTCCCGCAGGGACTGGGGCAATTCTCTCCCCGCCTCGGCGCCAATAATCACAGATATAGCCTTTACCTTTTTCCCAAATTATACAGAGTGGAAGTCAATGCCCCCCGGTGAAAACTACATCGCCGAAACAGCCGATAACCTGCAATTCATTAAGATAACGGCCATGGCCGAGAGCTTTTTGCAATATACCCAGGCGGGCGGCGTTTCCTTCCACGTCGGTGTTGACAATATGCCCTATGCAGGCCAGGATGTAGGCCATTTCGTCCAGGTAATGGATTTTTGGGAAGGCATCGGCAACATTTCTGTAATTGAGGACGGCAAGCGGTACTTGATGACGTCAATCTACTTTTACATAACCAACGGGCTGCCCCAGGGCGAACACTTCATTGACATAGTTATATATGACTGGGCCAACAACAGGACGGAACAAAGGATTTATCTTGATGTCACAAATTCATCATCCATGACAACCGTTGACCTCAGCGGAAGCAAGCCGGACTGGTACAACCAGCGGGCAACCACATACGGCGTGAGCTACAATTTATACTCCAAGGAGACGGCAGATCCGATTGAAAACGCCCTCATGTCTCTCCCGCCTGACCCGGTTGGCCCCAATGGCGACACGATACGAATATACTTTGACCTTAATTACTTACAACAAGGCTACCAGGGCTATGAACTGGAGCGTTCCTTAAACCAAAACGGCCCGTTCCAGACAGCGGTCAGACGCGTTTTTATAAACCCTCCATCCCGATTTAATATCACGGTTTATGACGCCAGCGCCGAGTTGGTGGGGGGCGTCACCTACTACTACAGACTGAGGACTTTTAACAATAACGGCTACTCCCAGTACTCGGACGTCAGCGCCATCACGCCGCTTCCATCCTTCAACGTAAACCTTGCCTTTCCGGCCAACCAGGCCGTCATCAATACCTTGCGGCCCACATTCAAGTTCAGGGTGACCAACGACGCCCTGCTAAACCCTGAAATGGCCGATTTTTGCGACTTTACCTTGTATGTCAGAAACAAGAGCGGCGCTGATATACTCAAGACGCGCTTTGAGGTTGACTTCACGGATATTGACGAAGAAGGCAATCCTACCGTTTGGTTTGAGTACCCCTACGGGAGCTACTCTTTTTACGCGGTTGCAGAAGACCCCTTTGTCTGGATTGAGGATAACGGCATAATCGTAATTGACACAAGCCTCGCCAGTAAAATTGATATAGATGACGAAGCTATTGAATTAGGGTACTTTGAGCCTGGCGTGGGGTACGAATGGAACATCTTCGGCCAGGACGCCAGCAGCGACGCGGGTTGGAACAACTCTGACGGCAGCGCCATGTTTTTCCAAAAAACCTGGAGTCTCCGAAAAACGTCTCAATCTTTCTCCACGATTATGGATGAAGGCTCCGGGGCGACAAACGGCTACTTCACGTTCATCATGCACCCCAACGCGGAATAGAGGAGGCGCGACATGAATTTTTCACGCATTAAACATTACCCCCTGGCCCCGGCCTTGCTTTTAGCCCTGTACATTGGCTGCGGCGGCGGCAATCCACAGGATGAGCCGGGCGGGCCGAACGTCCCGCCAATCAAAGACATACCCGTAGTCACTGAGCCGGTCGTCAAGTACAATTTCTATGAGCCTAAGACAGAAGAGGGCCTCAGGAATGACACCAACTACGGCTATCTGATTGCCAAGGCAAGGTCTGGCTTCAAGACCGCCCACTTTGAAAAATTGGGCCTGAAAGTAATCGGCAGCATAGCCGCCGATGGCGCTGTCTATTACCGCCTGCATAAAGAAGGCAACCTGTTGCAAACGCTCAATAAAGCAAAAAAACATACCGGCCTAGTTTATATTGAGCCTGAAATTATCCACAAACTCCACGCCAACGTTGAAACAAACCCCATAACTTTTACAGCTCTGGACCAGTTTCTGGCGGACAAACTGGCGTACGCCCCCTACGCAATAAAGGCCTATGACGCTTGGGTGAAGTATGGCTTCGGCAACCCAAATAATAAGCCCGTCATCGCCTCCGTTGACTCAGGCGTGCGCTGGCGTCACGAAGATTTAATAGGCAGGGTAAAGCACGCCTTCTCCTGGTACACGCCATTTGGCCCTGGCGCCTATGACAACTATTGGATAGACCACGTTCAACTGGACAGCGGCAATATACCCCTTGACGGCGAGAGACTCCTTGAACTGCTGCCCGACTTCACACGCCCGTGGAAGGGCTACAACTGGTACAGTACTGATATAGGCGGTCACGGCACGCATACGTCCGGGACCATGATAGCCACGGGAAATAACGGCGTGGGCGCGGCGGGCGTCAGTTGGAATAATGAGCTTATTCACTATAAAGGCTTTGATTCATACGGCTACGCCTCAAATTGGTCTATTTATGGCTCTATCTGGCATCTGGCCCGCTGGAAAGAGGCCAATAATTACACGGCGACCATCCCGATTAATTACTCATTAGGTTCCCCCCTTGCCACCCAGTTTGCCCTTGACATGATTGCCCACGGTCTGCAAAACGGCATCGTGATGGTAGCAAGCACGGGCAACCTCGGTAACAGGATGGTCTATTTTCCCACAGCCTTTTCGGGCGTGATAGCCGTGGGCGCTACAAACATAGCCGACAAGCTGGCGCCTTTCTCCTGTTGGGGTCCCCACACATCAGTTGTGGCCCCGGGAGAAAACATCATTTCCACCATTATTGTTGACGACTATACCTCTGTTGAAGAGCCTTTCGAAGACAGCAACATCACATATGGCCTGTCGAGCGGCACGTCCATGGCGGCGCCCCACGTGACTGGCCTTATCGGCTACATGCTGAACTTCAACCCCAACCTGAAGCCCGACCAAATAAAGACCTACATAGAGCAAAACGCCGATTTTGTTGATGGCAAGACGGGCTTTTCCGATGAATACGGCTGGGGCCGCATCAACGTGCTGAAAACCATAGAGGCCGTCATAACCGACGTGCAAAATGACACGACTCCCCCCTCTAATTACGCCCTTGCCCCCGTCAGGGTGAAGGCGCCCATAAACGGGCTGAGCGTCTATCTCTACAACTGCAGCAGCAGCGGCGACATTGAAAACTATGTGGCGTCTTCAGTAACGGGCGAATACCTGGCGGGCGCAAACCCCGACACGGGCCAACCCAGAGAAAATAACGTGGCCTATTTCAACATGCTGCGGCCTGGGCGCTATATAGCCAAGGCCCACATGGGCCTCAACCAGGTAGCCAGCACCCAGCCCTTTAACGTCGAGGCCAGCATGGGTCCCCTGGAAGTGCCCCTTGCCTTTGACGCCGATATGCTGACTGTGCAGACCTTTTACACACAGGACGCCAAAAACAGAACTGCTGATGAACTAATGTGGGAATACACAGACACCTGCCTTGAGTTGTATGATTCTCAAGGCAACCTGCTCTTGCAGCACGACTGGCTGCTGATGGATTCCGTGACGTTCCCCGAGCCGCCAACCCCCGGCAATTACTACATACGAGTATATCAGTATGGGGACGAAGCGGAAGGAATATACGCGGATGAGATAATAGGGGAATATGCTCTATGGTTTACCAACGGCCAACCCTGGGCGCCGGAGAACCCTGATGAATATATAACTTTCACTTTCCCCGATGGGACGATTGACAGAACTCCGGTGGCCCCAGGCACATTTGCCGCGCCGACAGGCGGCGTTAAGAGCCTACAGCACACAAGCAGGGCCGCCGCCCAGGCGGCCCAGGCCATAGACCGCAAAGTTATTTACTATGGCCGTTTCAATGACGCTGGCGGCACCAGCGGAGCGACCGGCCACTGGTACAAGTTCACCGTTCAGTAACCAAAGAGAGAGAGGAGAAAACTTATGAAGAAGCATTTCTACTTACTGATTGCGGCCATGATGGCCCTGCTGTTCTCATTTGCCGCCTGCGGCGGAGACGATGACGTCAAGGTCAAAGGCGTATCGCTCAATAAGACCGCAGCGTCGATAGCCGTTAACGCCAGCGAAACGCTGGTTGTAAACTTCGAGCCTTCAAACCCTAAAAACCAAACCGTGTCCTGGGCGAGCAGCAACACCAGTGTAGCCACGGTGACAGACGGCGGTACTATTAGGGGCGTAGCTCCGGGGACGAGCAATGTAACGGTCAGCACGGAACAGGGTGATTTTAAGGCCACCTGCGTCGTCACGGTGTTCATTCCCCCGGCGACGGGCGTGGCGCTTAGTAAAACGTCCACGTCAATCATTGCGAGTCTGGACGAGCGCCTGATAGCTACGGTTACGCCCTCTGGCGCAAACCAGACCGTGACCTGGCAGAGCAGCAATATAGCCGTAGCCCAGGTAGCCAGGGAAGGCAACGGCACGGTTATTGCGGCTGCCCCCGGCGACGCTATCATAACGGCTACTACCCTTGACGGCAAATACACGGCAAGCTGCGCCGTAACCGTGATGCCGCTGGTCATTGACGTGACGGGCGTGACCGTGGTTCCGCCATCGCTGACGCTGCTGTCGGCCATACCGAATTATCCGGCCGGAACCGCCCAGATGACGGCAATAGCCACGCCGCCAATCGCACCGCCCGCCCAGCAAGTCCTGACCTGGAGCAGCAGTGATACAGCCGTGGCGACAGCATCTCCCACAGGCTTTGTGGAAGCCGTTGCCGCAGGCAGCGTTGAAATCAGGGCCACTGCGGCCAACGGTGTTGTGGGCGCCTGCGCCCTTACGGTAGCCGACCCCGTCAGGGTGACGGGCGTTACCGTGGAGTCAGACTCATCTGCGATTCAGGCGGGGCAGCCCCTGCGCTTATTGGCAACCTTGACGCCATCCAACGCCACGTATAAAGACGTGACCTGGTCCTGCGCTCCAGCGGACATAGCCCAAATATCCCCCGCAGGTTCTGCATGTATTGTGACGGGTCAGAGGGCCGGCCCAGCCACAGTCACCGTCACCACCGTTGACGGCAGCCGTACGGCGAATTTCAACGTGACATTCACTCCCGCTCCGGTTACGGGCGTGTCCATGAGGGGTTACACAGAGGTGCTGATTGGCGGCACAGTGCAGTTGACGCCCACGGTACTTCCCTCCTACGCTGAAAACAAGGCCGTGACCTGGGATTCCGACAAAAAGGACATAGCGGATGTATCCGCTACGGGCCTCGTGACGGCCAAAGCCATCGGCAGCGCTGTAATCACTGTCACTACACTTGAAGGGGGCTTTGAGGCAACCTGCAAGGTGGATGTAGTAAGCGAGCTGGCCAATATTTATATGGCGGGGAGTTATGTGGATCTTCGCTACAGCGGCGCTTTGTCGTATTCGTACCCGGCATGGGCAAAAAACGGAGAATCATGGATTCTGGATAATACAGAAGGATACGGCAACGCATATTCCATATCCGTAGCGGACGACGGCAGCGTATATAAAGGGGGTAGCACCGACAACATCACCTATGGTATTCTTCGGGTAGCTATCTGGAAAGACGGTCAATTTCATCAATACCTCGACAACCCCCGTGGAGACGCCACAGGTTCTGTGGCTTACTCCATGTTTATCTCCGGCAATGAAATATATGCCGCAGGGTACGTTCAAGACGCCCCCGGCTTCTGGAAAGATAACGTAATTACGGTTCTCCCTTATACGCTTACTGGAGTAGCCCGTTCTATCGCTGTATCAAACGGTATTGCCTACGTAGTGGGATATGACATGAACGATTCCTGGGCCAGCTGCGCCATGCTATGGAAAGAAGGGGAACCGCCAACAGTCCTCTACGACCCTGCCGGAGCGTTAAATTCAGACGCCTATTCCGTCTTTGTATCCGGTGGCAGCGTGTATATAGCGATGCGCTATAATGTTGACTATCAGGAATACTGGGCAGTCTGGAAAGATGGCGTATTGACTACATATCCTCTGGTCCAGGGGGCGATGCGCCAGCGGTTTGAATCTATATTTGTAGCGAATGGTAAAGTGTACGTGGCGGGAACCGCCACATTTACGGCATATTCGACGGCCGTGCTTTGGGAAGACGGCGTACCGTTGCTTCTCCACAGGCAGGACCCCGATTATGACTCCGAAGCGTCGTGCGTCTATGTGTACAATGACAACGTGTATGTGTCCGGGCTTATAACTTCTTATGTTGACAACGTTATCACCCGTTACCCAACGGTATGGATAAACGGCGAGCCCACAACCATCTCAATGCCCGCCTCACCCCTGCCAACTTTCTCCGATGATGATTACATTTTGCCAAGAGCTATATTTGTGACCAGTAAATAGACAGTCATTTGACTTGTGGAGCAAAATGCCGCTCCACAAGTCAGACGGGCGAACGTGATTACGCTCTTGTAGAAATGTTTCGCGGAAAAAGGCCAGCTCATGCGCCCAGGGTGCTTGGTATTGCTTCGCCTATACCCCACTCCGGCGAGTACCATATTTTTTCCAGGTATAGACCCTCAGGCGGCGCGGTTGGGCCTGCCAGCTTTCTGTTTTTGGAATTAAGCATTTCTGAAACGCGCTCAGACTTTATCTTTCCGCGTCCAATCTCAATAAGCGTACCGGTCATTATTCGTACCTGGTGCATCAGAAATCTGTCGCCCTCAAATACAAGATTAAATTCGGTACCCATGGATTCCAAACGTATGTCAAATATAGTTCTGACGGGCGTTGGCGCGGAACACTCCTTGCACCTGAAAGTCGAAAAATCATGAGTGCCAATCAAGCCAGACGCAGCGTTTAGCATTGCCTCCCTGTCTATCGGCGCGGCGCCGTACAGATGCCAGCGGCGCGATTCCAAAAAAGGATTTGCCGAAGGGCCTTCATCCAACCTGTACACATACCGCTTGGCCACAGCATGGTGGCGGGGAAAGAAACCATAGGGAGCTTCCTGTACGGCCCTTACCCTTACATCAGGGGAAAGGTGGGCGTTTAGCGCGGCTAACAGGCGATACGCGTCCCAACGCTTTTGCGTCCAGAGCAACACTCCCTGTTCTTTTGCGTGAACTCCGGCGTCGGTTCTACCGGCCCCCTGAGGCATAGGCGCGTCAATCCAGAGTTTGCGAATGGCCGACCACAATTCTCCTTGTACGCTCCTGTGCGCGCTTTGTACTTGCCAGCCATGAAAAGCGGCGCCTGCATACGCCAAAACGAGAAAATACGGGTGCGCCATCTATTTATTCTAATTCCCATTTCCAAATCGAAATCGTTCTGTGATTTCGATTTGGAAGCTTGCCTGCAAGAATGATCGCGTTTCACAAAATTCAAAAGTAATGAATATTACATAAAAAATTTTGAAATCAAGCCCCATGGGAGTGGGGGGCCAAATGCCCCGCGCAAGTCTGCAAAAACACGCAACTTTATACTTTTCAATTTTTACGATTCCCATGACCTATGTGTTTCGACCCATTTTGGGTATCTGGAACGGCATTGACATTGAATCAAAAAAAAAAGTTTAAAAAAAATCCTTGACATGCAAATTCAACAAACCTATCCTGCAATTACTTTAGTTCACCCCCCGAATCCACTGGGCTTTGTGCGGGGCGCTATTTGAAAACCCAACCGGGACGCCTATCATGTGATAGTCCGCTCCCACAACCAAAACCAGGGGAGTTTATTCCCCATAAATGGAGGTTTCTATGAACAAGGCCGAACTGATCAACGCCGTCGCTAAAGAGGCTGAAATCAGCAAGTCCAAAGCCGCAGTCGCGCTGGATACGGTTATTGCCAGTATCAGCGGCGCCCTGAAGGCGAAAGATAAAGTAACCCTTGTGGGTTTCGGTACCTTCTCTACCGCTACCCGCAGCGCCCGCACAGGCCGCAACCCCCGCGACGGCAAAGCTATCAAGATTGCCGCCAAAACTGTTGCGAAATTTAAACCGGGCAAAAAACTTTCCGACGAAGTAAACGGCAAACATCCAAAGAAGAAAAAATAATATCGTCTGACTGTTTTTTTGAGACGGCCCGGGTTGTACGGGCCGTCTTGCGTTTCAAAGTTTTTTTCGCTTTTTGTTTTTTACCTGACTGCGCATTTTGTTTTTGGAAGAGACAACCGGAGCAATTCGATTTCGAGAAAGCCAGACGCGCTACAGGTAGGATTTGGTTGCAAATCCCGCCATAAGCGTCGGTAGAGAAACTTGCCATAATTCCAATTCTAAATAGAAATTGCTTTAATTTCTATTTAGAATTGGAATGCGCGACACGGATGTCGCGCCGAAATGCGTAGCATTTCTAGAGGCAAGGCGAGACCACGCTCTCGCCGCAGCCGACTACTTCAAAATTGCAGGACGCAATTTTGAAGTAGAAATGGAATAAGACGTATTTTTTGCCTTAGCATTTTGGGTTTTTGTAAAATTGGGTAAAGGCAAGCTGCCCTCGACGCAAATTCGCCTTAGCCACCCATAAATATCATAAACTCAGCATTTTTTGATTGCGAAATATTTTAAAACCTGTAGAATTGTTGTGACAGGGTTATTCGCTGTTTACAGTTTTTTGAAAAACCAGATAAACTCTAGTCAGGTCGGCTTCCTGGAGGCGTTCTCACATGAGTATCAAAAAAATCATGATATTTGGCGTCGTAGGCTTGGTTGTCCTCGCGGGCGCAGGCGCGGCGTACTATTTTCTTGTTCTCAACAAGCAGGGCGGGCAAGAGGCATCTGACTCGGGTCATGAAGAATCCGGTTCATCTGAAGCTCCATCTTCTTCTACTCCGCCGCCCGCTGCCCAGCCTCCTGCCGCAAGTAATGATTACGATGATGATCTTCCCGCAGGCGAAGAAGATGAAACCGGCATTGTGGTAGCCACGCAAACCCACGTGATCAACCTGCCGACAGCCAGCCCGGGGGCCAGAGGAGGTTTTCTCAAATGCGTATTCGCCATCTTTATCAGAGACGCGGAGCTGGGTGCGCAAATGACCTCTGAAACTCCTACTCCCCAAAGGGAAGAGGCAAAGGCCATCATATTGGAAATCCTTTCTGATATGACCGCTGAAGAGGTTCTTGACAGTGAAATCAGAATAACCGTAAGGCAGGACATCATGGACAGGCTTAATGAAAGCTTCAGGCCAAAGCCCTCCGCCGACAAAAAAGCGCCGCAACGCCCCAGGAAGCCCATCAAAGACGTGCTGATTACCGAATGGGCTGTTCAACGATGAGTGATAAGTCAGTGATAAGTTAGCCCCACGCTTTGCAATGCCTTTTGGTATTTTTTTGACCCTATGCCAATTACGAGACGCCCTGAAAAAAACGAATCTGAAAAGGCCGCCACTTTTGTGAGCGTGATTGCCGACCTGATTCCGTTCATTGATACGCCTTTTCGCCTCAACATCAATCTGGGCGAAACCAAAATGACCATTCAGGATTTGTTGGATTTGGAGGTTGGCTCTATCATTGAACTTAAAAAAAGCGCCGGAGAACCGATGGATGTGTTGGTCAAAAACAAAACGATCATGAGAGGCGAAGTTACCGTGCTGGAAGATTCCCTCGGCCTCCGTATTGTGGAAATAGTAGACCTTTCCAAAAAAGTGTGATTTTTCTGGTGGATGCGCCGGTTTGGACAACCTAATTTCAGATGTCCCTATCAGCTTGATGTTACAGGAGGCAGTATCCGCCGCCAGTTTGGACAGAGCTTAATTTCAGACGTTCCTATCGCGTTGTTCCTGGGCGGCTTTGACCCTTCCGGCGGCGCTGGGATTTTGCGCGACGCTGTGACTGTATCCGGTCTGGGCGTTCATCCGATGGCCATCCCTATGGCCGAAACGGTGCAAAATGGCGTTGAGTGCATAGATATAGCCCCGCCTGGCCTAAACCCGCTTGCGCGCTTGTATTCGCTGAAACCCCATCTGTGCGGGAGCTGGGGCGTAAAGCTATCCATGTTTTACAATTGCTCACTGTTGCGCGACCTGGCGCCGCAAATTCATCAACTGGGGCCGAGCGCCGCGATATGGGATCCCGTGATAGCGCCGACAAATGGAGCAAAATTGCACAATCCCGCTTCCATCAAAGAAGCTCTCGGCCTGCTTTCCAATGGTCTATGGCTGGCCTCGCCAAACATACCTGAGGCCCGCCTGCTTGCGGATATTCCCGATGGGCCTCTGGAGGCCGTAGCAAAAAAACTGGTGGATTTGGGGATGAAATGCGTGTGGATTCGCGGCGGTCACGGCTCTGGTAAAACAGTGCAAGATCTTTGGTGTGACAATGACGGCTCTAAGTGGCTGACGCCATACAAGCGCCTTGATGGGGACCCTAGAGGCTCCGGCTGCACGGCGACATCCGCGTGGCTGGCGTTTCGCCTTAACGGAATGGAGCCAATACGCGCCGCTGAAGCCGCTGTACAATACATAAGAAGCGCCTGGAACAGGTTACACACACCGGGAAGAGCAGGCCGCCTGACGTTTCCGCCAAGAGTACAGTAATGATAAGAGAAGGTCACGGTTTTGTTATTCAAACAGCCCCGGATTCTCCCTGGTCTGGGTGGTTCAGTGTAAGGGAATTAGACTGGGCTGATCTTATAAAAACAAGCCCGTCAATGTTTTTGCGGCGACTGGGGGAAATCCTGGCCGTATTGCCAGGAGGCGTTGCGATTTTATGGGACATCGTGGAAGCGCCGCAACAGAGCGGCCCCGCCCTGCTGACCACACTGGAAAGCATATTGCTGTATTTGCCTGGCCTCAGCCTTCACCTAAAAAGGCCGTTGCTCTCTGATCCGATTGAGGCCCCCCTTAACGCATGGTACCACTCACGGGAAGCGCCGGATGGCGATTTGGCTGAATGGTGGCGCAAGGGCTTCATTGGATGGGTTCCAGAGTCCGGGAGCGGTTGGTCTTTGCCGGGAATAGGATATGCGCCAACGGATGAGGATGACTGCCCCAGCGGCATGTTATGGGGCGATGTGACGATACCAGTGCCGGCGGTGCGCCATCTGGACTTCGAGGGCCTCAAACTCGCCCTTGAAGATGCCCAGGCGCACGTGGAGCGGGCATTGAGTCTGCGCGTCAACGTAGGCGCGTGGCCTCAATCAATTACGTTCCAGCGCCGTAAAACCGCGTGGCGGCTAATGCTTACAGGCGGATGGGAATATCAAATTTCAGGTCAATCATGGGAAACGCTTGCCTCCGACTTATTTTCGCTGCAAAAAAAGCTGCGCGATCAGTTGAAGTGCGCGATTCATACAGGTATAAGTCACAACGCAATAATCGCGGGAATACTCGGCGAACAAGCCATGAGGCACGGTCTGCCGTGGCGGAACGCTTTGGGCTTACCTCCTGCCCCGCCAAGCTTTACGCCGGGCATATTCGCCGACCCCAGAAAAACAAGCCCGCTTGAAGCCAGGGCTTCTCTCCCCAAACCATTAGCCCCGTTGCTATCAGACCCGCCTGTCGCGCTGCTCCGCGTACCAACAGCGCCATCAATGGAAGGAGTTCGCGCCTTTTTGCGAAGCCTGGAAGCGGCGCCGGCCATTCGCTGGCTTCCGCGTGAAATACCCCCGCCAGGTCCATTTCACGCAGATATTCCATGGGATCTGCCGGAAACGCTTCCCGCCGTCGCGGATGGCAATACAAGCCAGCCCAGGCTGTTTGACTGGGACGAATGATGCGGGACAGGGAATTGATTCAGCGGATAAAAGACGCGACAGACCTTGCAGAGCTAGTCGGTCAGGTTGTCAGGCTGCGTCGCCAGGGAAACGCCTGGACCGGCCTCTGTCCTTTTCATTCAGAGAGGACACCCAGCTTTAGCGTAGTACCGGACAAAGGATTTTACCATTGCTTTGGCTGCAACGCGCACGGCGACGCCTTCACATGGCTGATGGAACGCGAAGGCTTGAGTTTTGCCGAAGCAAAAGAGCAGCTGGCTAAAGCGGCGGGTATTGAACTGCCAGTCTATAGCGCGGGGCAGGACTTTGCCAAAGAAGAATTAAACTCCAGAATACGTTCCGCTCTGGAAATAGCCCAGGTCTATTATCAGCGCCGCTTAAACGAGGGCGGCCCCGCCAGGGATTATCTGCGTCAGCGCGGCGTCAGCGATGATTTTGCAAAGACGGCCGGACTTGGCTTTGCGCCCGACGGCTGGGAAAACATTGTAAACTTGCTGCGCCAGCACAATTTCAGTTCAGAGCTAATCGAACAAACGGGTCTGGCGACGCGCAACGACCGTGGAAACCTGCGGGACTTCATGCACAGTCGTCTCACGATACCAATTCATGATACGAGAGGGCGCCTGGTGGCTTTTGGCGGCAGGGCGATGGGCGACGACAAGCCGAAGTACTTGAACACGCGCGAGACCCAACTCTTTAAGAAAAGCGAAACGCTATTTGGCTTTCATCGCGCCAAAGGGCATTTGCGCGACGGCGCGCTACTCGTGGAAGGTTACTTTGACGTTCTCACGCTACACCAGGAAGGCATAAACCAGGCCGTTGCCCCGCTGGGTACGTCCCTTACAGATGAACAGATCAAAGCCATCGCCAGATTCACAAAAAAAATCGTACTCTGCTTTGACGGCGACGCCGCCGGCCAAAGGGCGACTGAAAGATCCCTTAAACTGGCCCTGCCTTTGGGCTTAGACATCAGATTATTACTGCTTCCGCCAAACGAAGACCCCGACACTTGGTGTATAAGGCTTGGCGCAGATGGGTTCCGCGACTTGATCAGACGAGCGCCCGATTGGGCGGGTTTTGTGCTGGATCGCGCGCGGGAGGGCCGCGACATCAGAAAAATTGCGGACAGGATGGAAATATTTCAAACATTCGTGACATTTTTCGCGTTTCTCCCTCGGACGCCGGAAAATTGGAGCCTTCTCCAAAGCGTAGCGGCGGAGTTGAGCATTCCAAAGCACGAACTAAATCGCGCGCTAAAAAACCAAGCGGCGCAAAAAACGCAAAACGTCGGCAACGCGCGAATCCACGAGGTCGAGAGCCTTGATGTGGATGAATTGATACGGTCGCTTATTATCCTTTGCCGCGACGCGGACAAGCGGCGGGAAATACTTCAACTGCCAACCGCCTGGTGGGAATACTTAAAGGGCGCGCCAATACTGCAAGCCGTTTTAGACAGCGATGGCAGCGATTTGCTCATTCCTGACGAACTCCTGGGCGCTATCAGAAGACTCGAAGCAACCTGGGCAAACAAAGAAGATTCGGTTATAGCTATAGAAAGGACCATACACAATCTGGAAAAGGCGTACTTGCTCAGGGAGATAAAGTTAGGCGCCCAAATGCTGAAAAGCCCGGAAATACTCACGGACTCTGAGGCCAGGAATCGTCTTGAAGAGCGCCAGGCCAGGTTGCTTCAACGCAAATCGTCATTGCTCAGAAAATAATTTACCCTTGATTTTTGACAGAAACATACTATACTGAAAGGTTCTGAGGTTTTGATGTTTTTCAGCCCACCGCGCGAATGCTACTATCCCCTTACAAAGGCGCTCATCTCTTTGGGAAAAAAACGTGGCTACGTTCTTTTAGACGAGTTGAACGACTTCATACCCGAGACCAGTTCCATAGTTGAAGACATGGAGCAACTGGAGTCCATGTTTCTCAGGCTCGGCATCGGCGTAGGCGCCACTAAAGAAGAAGCGATTGAGGCCAGAAAGGCCGCCATAGCGGAAAAGGCCGCCTCTTTTGACTTTTCAGGCAGGGCCGACAAAGAAAAAGGGATTGACATTGAAATTGACGACCCTGAAGGTGATAAGTTCAACGATCCCGTGCGCATGTACCTAAAGGAAATGGGTACGGTTCCTCTGCTAAAGCGCGAGGATGAAGTTGAAATTGCCAAGCGCATTGAAGTTGGCATCAGGGGCGTTATGAGGTCCCTGTCCAGAAGCCGTCTGGCCTCCAGCCTGCTGATTGACATCGGCAAAATGCTAAAGGAAAATCCAGGCAAAATACGGGAAGTGGTTGGACTGTCCGATGAAGTTGACGAAGACGAAGACGCGGGCAATACCTCAGCTACGCAGCACGTCCATAATCAATTTGAAAAACTGCTCCAGCATGACAAAGCCCTTCAGGATCTTGTAAGCGATAAACTAGTCGGCAAGGTTCCTTCAAAATTCAGGAAAAATTTAAACCGCGAAATCCTCTTCCGTCGCGCGCGCATAAGCAGGCAAATACGCCGCTTAGGGCTGAACAGCCTTGCCGTCACGCGCTTGATTGATAAGATCACCAAGCAACATGAAAAAGTCAGGGAAGGCGAGCGCCGCCTCAGGGAGCTAAAGGACAGAATTGGAAATCCGGTATTTGCGTCACTCAGGGAGAAGTACAAAAGGGAAATAGACGTAATTACCAATGAGCTAAATCGTTTTTTTCAAAGATACGAAACCGACAGCGAAAATTTTCACGCGGACTATCAAGGGCTCAAACACGCGGAAAGCATTTGCAGGGCGGCAAAAGCCGAATTGATCGAAGCCAACCTGCGCTTGGTCGTGTCTATAGCCAAACGCTACACCAACAGAGGGCTGCAGTTCCTGGACCTCATACAAGAGGGCAACATAGGCCTCATGAAAGCAGTGGATAAGTTTGAATACTCAAGGGGATTCAAATTCAGCACATACGCCACCTGGTGGATTCGCCAGGCCATCACGAGGGCTATAGCGGATCAGGCCCGCACTATCCGCATACCGGTTCACATGATTGAGACTATCAACAAACTGATACGGACGCAGAGAGAGCTGGTGCAAAAACTCGGCAGGGAGCCTCTTGGCGAAGAAATCGCAAAAGCCATGGACATGCCCGTTGCCAAGGTCCGTAAGGTCATGAAGATTGCCCAGGAGCCAATCAGCCTGGAAACCCCAATCGGTGAAGAAGAAGACAGTCATTTAGGCGATTTTATTGAGGACAGGGCGATACTATCCCCGGTCGAGCAGGTAGTTCAGCAGCGTTTGAAAGAAACTGTAAACACCGTGCTTAAAACGCTTTCAGAGCGCGAGGAAAAAGTATTGCGTATGCGGTTTGGCGTTGGTGAAGAAACCAATGAACACACGCTTGAAGAGGTCGGCAGCGAATTTGCCGTGACCCGCGAGCGCATACGGCAAATCGAATCCAAAGCCCTGAGAAAAATCCGCCACCCCCGCTACTCAAAAACGCTGAAGGCGTTTTTGGGATGATCAAATTCTAATGTCAGAGTCAGAGATACTGGAACCCTATTCCCTGTTCTCAAGGCGCTGGAAGCGAAATCTCACTTGACGCGCCAGAGCGCGGCCTTCAGGCGAGGCCGCCTCGCCTTCAACTATTGAATCCCCCCTGAATTCGGGAATCATTAGCATCGGCTCTATTCCATACGATACAAGCCTCCTGGCCACAGCCTGGGCGCGCTCACTGCTTAACGCCCACGCATCGCCGCCATTGCGGCTACGCTCCCGTGGCGCCGCCTGTCCTTCCAGCACCAGGCTATACCCTTGGTATTCTCTGCTCAACGCGGCAATTCGCTCCAGCCAGGGCTGAAATTCCTGCCTTACCACCGCGCTGCCTTCGTCGAAAAGTATGCTCCCCCTGAACGTGACAACCCGCAGGCGCACGCCTTCATCCGGCCCTTCTTCGGTTTTTTCCTCGGCAACAAGTTTTTCCAAATCAGAAGCCCTGTCGGGATCAATCCCCAAAGCCCCCGGCAAAATGCCATCCCCTTCGGGCACCTCGCTCTTTAGCCCCAGTTCCTCCCTCAGCGCCTGAATCAGCGCGCCTGGGTTAGGATTATTAAGGTAAGTATAAGAAAGAACGACAGCGAAAAAAGCCATGAGCTGAACCATGAGGTCAGCAAAAGAAATGAGCCACAAGTTTTCTAACTGACCATCCTTTTTCTGGGTTTTCCCAAAGTAGTCACGCACCGAACCCTCCCTTGGCGGGCGACAGGCTTCTCTTTACCTTTTGACTTGGAGCGAGAAAGGCGTTCAGGTGTTCTTCCAGCCGGGCAGGGTGCATTTCAGACTGAATCCCAAGGATGCCTTCCAGCATCAACACCTTATTCTGCGCTTCTTCGCGGCTTCTGATTTCCAGCTTGCCCGCTATCGGCAACGCAAAGAGATACGCGATAACCGCCCCCCACAGCGTTGACAGCAACGAGAGGGCCATGGCGGCAGCCAGCTTCCTTGGGTCGTCCGTGCTGGCAAACAATTGTACCATGCCAATCAAGGTCCCGACCATGCCAAAGGAAGGCGCGGCCTGAGCAATAAATCTGAAGGTTTCCTGTCCCAAACTGTGGCGGTCCAGCGTGGCTTGTATTTCAGCATTGAGGATATCCTTAACCCTGTCCACTTCAACGTAGTCAACAACCAGATTCAGGCCCATCGCCAAAAACTTATTGCTGGGCATGTGGTTTTCAAGGGCTAATAATCCCTCGCGCTTGGCCCTCATGCTAAGGCCCACCAGAAGCGTCACCAAGTCCTGATGGTTTTGCGGACGAGTAAAAAATGCCCTGGAGGCCACAGCAAATGAAGAAATTACGTTTGAAAACGGAAAGCGGATGAATGTTGACGCGACAATCCCGCCGACTACGACGATAATGCTCTTTGCGTGCAGGAAGGACTGCGCGTTTCCGCCTTCAAATATAGCAAAGGCCAAAAGGCCGATCCCCAGCAAAAAACCCAAGAATGTTCCACGATCCATAACAAAACCTCACGAATGTGAGCTAATTGCAAAACCTCCAGCTTTGCCGGAAACTCGGACGCCAGACCCGCATTTTTCAGAAATTGCGCACTGGCTTGCGATGTTTCCAGGAGGTTTTGCGATTACCTCTTGTATTTATTTATGTCTTCGGCCAGTGCCTGAACCCAGGCTTCAAGAGACACCTTAATACGTAAAAACATAAACACTCCAAAAAAAGTGGATTTAGTTTTGATTTAGTTCATAAGTCAATTGGACCTTGGTGATAATGGCGCTACTATCATCAGAATAGCAATCGCGCAAGCAGACCTAGTGTTCATTGGAGTCTCCCTTTGAATTGATAACGCTATCATTCCAAACCGGTACGTGTCAACAATTTTAGGTAGCCGCAGCATGCGTTGACCGTGACGCGCCCGATCCACGCCATAAAGGATGCACCAACGCGGTTTGTGTTCAATGACCTATACGCCCTCAAAAAGGCCTCCTGCATTATCAATTTTCGCTTGCCTCAATACCAGAAAACAATCCGCCGACACCCTCCCCGGGTATCTCTGTTTCCAACTGAGACAAGGCCAGCGCTTCTAAATTGCCTTCTCCAAAATCAGCCAGCTTCGGCAAATCCTGGATGTCTTTTAGACCAAAGTGCAGCAAAAAGCCCGCTGCGGTCGCATACATCATAGGCCGCCCGACGACGCGCCTGCGACCAATCGGCATGATCAATTCGCGCTCCAAAAGGCTCCTGACCTGATTTGAAACGGATGTGACGCCGCGAAATTCACATATTTCGGGCATGGTTATTGGTTGCCTATAGGCAATTATGGCTAATGTTTCCAACTGGGCTGGCGTCAAGCGCCCGCTTCGTAGCGTTGTAACCAATTTAGCCACCAGGCTTGCGTATTCGGGGGCCGTGGCCAGGCGCCATCCGCCTCCGACTTCCAGCAATCGGACGCCTCTTGGAGGTTGACAGCGTTCAGACAAGGCTTCTATGCCCTGGCGGACGACGCCTTCTCCCAAGCCTGTGAGCTCGCGCAAGCGCTCTAACGTAAGGGTTTCGCCTGTGGCCGTAAAAAGCGCCTCAAGGGCGCCTACAAGGTCGCCTCCTTCGCTCCAAAGAGATTCCTGATAAAAAAACTCTTCCATCATCTGAATTCGCCCAGACGCTGACCAACTTTCATAAGGCCTTCCGCTGCTATCGGCTGCCAGCTATTTGCCCTCAGGCCGCCAACAAGTAGGACGACCGTGGAGCCAAACTGAAACAGGCCCAAATCATCGCCCTGGGCGCATTGCAAATCGGAAACCTCAAAGCCGCCGTTCCTCGTCAGGTCGCGGCCTCCTAACCAGCGTTCATCAATAACGCAGCCGCCAACGTGGGTTGCCCCAACCAGCACACAGGCAACAAGCAACCCTTCATCCAGGCCCCTGCCCTGGGCAAGCCATGTTGCGCGGCGGTTTCGCTCGTACAGCCTCGGCACGCGCGTCACGCTTGCGTCATTGACGGGCCAAAGCTCTCCCTCTACCCTGGCGACGGCTTGCACTACGCCTTCAAGAGGAACATGGATGCGGTGGTAATCCTTCGGACTAAGGTAAAGCGTAAGAAAATGCCCCCCTTCAAACCGTTCGGGCCCGGGCGTGAATTTGAGCAGCTCTTTCAGGCTGTAAGACAGCCCCTTCGCTTGTATGAGCGTTCCGTCAGATATACGCCCCAGGGTGACGAGGCGGCCATCCACAGGGCAATTTATCGCGCCCGGAACAATTTCATCCTGGGGGCGCGCTCCTGGTTTAAGCCTGCGCGTAAAAAACTCCTGAAGGCTTTTATAATCTTCAAGGGGCTTTTCGGCTTCATCCAAATTTACGCCGTAATGACGCGCAAAAAGGCGCAAAAGCGATACGCGAATTATTTTTGGCAAAGACATGAAGGCTATCCGGCCCGCCAGGACAGAGGCCAGTTTTTTTGGATAAATACGCAAAAGGTTGACCATAACCCCTATTTTGCCCACTTGGGCGGCAATTTAAGCAAATCCCTGTCCAACAAGTGCGTGGTTTTTACGTTCATCATCGCCCGCAGCATACACCTGCGGAGGTCGGGGGCGTCTTCAACCAGCTCGCTGATTAACTCTTTCATCTGAACCCTTTTAGACAGAGGGGATGAACAAAAACCCAAAGGGCATCCGCTTGAAACTAACGTGTAGCCGCTAAGTTTGGCGTAATCCCGCATGTCTGATTCGTCGCACGTCCCCATAGGCCTTATAACCGTTACCGTGCCGTCATTACTAAGTAATTTTAGGGGCATGGCGCTCAGCCTGCCCTCAAAAAACAGGTTCATCAGCAGTGTTTCCAAAATATCGTCCAGATGATGACCAAGGGCTAACTTGCTAAAGCCCTTTTCCCGCATGTGGGAGTAAAGGACGCCCCTGCGAAAGCGGGAACATATAGCGCATGGGCTGTACTTTGGCTTTGCACCCGGACTGGGTTTCGCCGCCGACGCCTGCTTTGAATACGGCGGCTGGGGCATAAGAGGTTCACAAGCAAATCCCGGCCTCGCTGAGCCTGACATAGAGCGATCAAGCCCTGCGGCCTCGCCTGGTTCATCCTTCACAACCTTGAACTGTTCTAACACATGCCTAATTGGGGCCGTCAGCAAAACGTGGTGAACGCCGAGTTCAGAACACTTTTCCTGAATTGGCCCCGGATTAAATGATGGAAAACCGCCGTCAATGGTGGCGGCGCATACGGAAAACCGAACAGGGGCGTATCGGCTCAGGTTGAGCAGCAGATCCAGCATGGTCCAACTGTCCTTGCCCCCGGACAGGGCTACCAGCACAGTGTCCCCTTCTTCCAGCAGGCCGTACTCCGTGATCGCCGTACCCATCTTTCTCCGCAAACGCTTTTGCAACTGGGAAAGACGGCGGCTCTGTGGAAGTTTGTTGATTTCTGACACTACTGATCCAGTGTTTTGCAATGGGCCGCAAATAGTAATAAGGGTTACATTTTTCAAACGCGTTGACTATAACCAATCGTCTCTAAACCAACCTACCACTCCTTATAGGGAATTCCATTCAACCCGGTTCCCTTTGCCATGCTGTTTACATCAAAAACGCTGCCGCCGCCCCAGGCATTTGCGTTTGGGTCATCGTTTAAGGAACGCAGCGACCATTCAGCCCTGCCCGTGATTGGGTCAATGGGGATTTTGCGCAAAAAAGGGATCTTACCTGCGCTGGAGCGTCTTGGAGCGCCCTCGACAAGAATTTCCAGCGACTCGGGGTATCCAAAATTTTCTGCGGGCGGCGGGTTTATAATCCCCGCGTCTGCGGCCCTTTTGTAGTTATCAATGGCTTCGCGCATTTGGCGTAAGGTTTGGTACAGCTCAATTTCTTTATCCCTGCGCTGTGAGTTTTTTAATACGGGGATAGTCACTGCTGACAAGACAGACAGTACCATGAGCGTGACGAGCAGCTCCAGGAGCGTGAATCCGGCTTTGGGCTTAGAATCGTTACTCAGCTTCATGTCACTCAATTTCAATGAGAGCGTTTTGGATTTGCGCCGTGATTGGGTTTCCGCTCATAAAACACTTGTAAGCGTCAACCATTATCGCCGCGTTTCCCTTTTCAGTCGCCTCAAGGTCAAGTGTCAGCAATGTTCCGCTGCCGCTTGCGGCTGTCTTTCTCTGAAAGCTGACCGTGATGAGTCCGTCAACGATGGGACCGGAAATTATATTGCCGCCTTCGTTAATCAGGAAATCCGCTCCTGTCACACCATGCAATTTCAGTTTCGGGTCAATTCTGAAAACAAATTCGCCAGAAGTGACGCCCCTGCCTCCACTGACCATCATGTTTATCTGACGTCTCTCGCCAGTCGATATTTGACTTGTGATTGGCGACAGGAAAAGGAATAAGTCTGATTCCGCAGGCCGCTTTTCTGCTTTGTTTTCTGTCGCAACCTCGGTACTTCTTGTGGCGTCAGTTGTCTGCTGCTGTGTGGCGGCGCCGGAAATATTTGTTTGCGTCTCTTCTGTTTGCCTTGAGGCAGGGGGTTGCGCCGGGGAAGGAGGCGTTGATTCCGCAGCGGCTGCGTTAGCCCTTTCCCTTTCAGCGTTTTGTCTAGCTTCCAGCAGTCTGTTAGCTCTTAACTCGGCTTCCAACTCCTCTTGCAAGGCGGTGAAATCGGGGTCAAAGGGACGGAAGTCTTCTTCCCGCAAGTCTGGTTTCCTGACTATGACGCAACGAACTGTTAATAATACGTCTGTTTTCGATATGTCTTTGCGGTTATTGCTAACCAGTTTGCCAATTAGTGGAATATCGGCCAGGCCCCAGATGCCTTTTTTGGATTTTTGTTCATCTTCCCGCAACAAACCGCCGAAAATGATGGTTTCGCCATTTTGCATACGAACCTCTGTATCCAGTTTGCGCTGCCCTATATCCGGCCTGTCGGCGTTTGCGCTGGCTTTGAGGCTTGTTACTTCAGATTTTAAATCAAGCGTAATGTCATCATTGTGATGAACCCTTGGAGTAATTTGTATTTTTACGCCAACGTCCTGTTGCTGATAATTGTTGCCATAAGGGAGGTTGTTGTAACCATAACCTTGAAGTTGCTGGGACAGGGCGCTGCTTGCGGACGATGTCGTTGGGGTGCCTGTCACAACAAAGATTTTATCGCCGAAATTAAAGGTAGCGGAAGCGTCAGAGGCAATTCGCATATTTTGTCTTGCGGCCATTTTGGCTTCGCCGCTGGTTTTAAGGGCGTCCAATTGAATGCTGGGGAATAAAAATCTTATATCTTCTTTGGAAATTCTGATGGCGCCTTTATTGATATTAGGTCCGCCCGAGTTGTCAATTGTAGCGCCAATCTTATAGATGCCTTCGCCGCCGGGCGACAGTACCGGCATCAGGCCTACCTGCTCCATGCTGCTCTCGGTTACTTCAAGCAGTTCAACATAGACCATGACTTCGGCCTTGGCTTTATCAAGCTGACGAGCCATTCTGGTGACTAGTTTTACGTCATTCGGACGGCCTTTTACGATGATTGCGTTAAGACGATTATCAGGCGTTAATTGTATTCTTTGAGATTGTCCTAGAAGGCGTTGCAAAGTAGTGGCTATATCCTGGGGCTTGGCGTTATCAAGGTAAATAGTTTTATATTGCTGATTTTCAAATTCAGCCCTTTGGGCAGCGTTAGCGCCGCCTTTAAACACCATCACCGTTTTTGTGTCTATATACCTGTAATAAAGATCGTTTTGAAGAGCCAGCGTGTCTAAAATGCGTTCCAAAGACATGCTCTTAGCCGAAAATTGTATAGGCGCATCAGCGCCTTGAGAAAACTGATTATGAAAAAGAAAAGTAATATCGAAATGCTTTTCAAGTACCTTGAAAACTTGCTTTAATGGCTGATTATTCATAACAAATTCATTTAGCGTTGGTTCTTTTGGGTCAAGTTTAATTATTGGTTCACTTTCAACCCTGTTTCTGATTGCCCGCAGGTCTTCATCAAGGGTTTTAAGGGATTCATCCCGAAATTTTGCTTCCTCAATAGCCGCCAGCCAATCAAGGGCCACAGAATTTTGCGGGTCAAATCGCAGCGCCCGAATGATATTTTCCTGAACAACTTCAGAATGACCCCTCTTTTCGGCTTCCTTAGCCTGCAACAAGTAACCTTCCGCCGCCAACACCGCTGAGCGTTTATACCCCATTTTAGCTTTGACGTTGCTGGGGTTTTGCTGAACAAGCCTTGAGTAAGCATGGGCGGCTTCTTCGTACTTGCCTTCATCGAAAGCTTTGTTGGCCCTGTACAGGTTGCAACCGGTTGAAACCGCGAGAATGGCGGCCAGTGCTGTTATTGGTAAAAGTGGCGTATGGCGTTTTGGTGGCATCATGTAACCGTCCGTTTTCATTCTGACTAGAAGTAATTCGTGACTTGCGGCTGCTGGCCAGAGGTCTGGCCGGAAGCGCCGAGTTGGGCTTTAATGGTAAATTTAAGTTCTTGAAACTTTGTATTTTGAAACTGGGCTTCTTCTTTATCTTTTATTGCCGCGAGTTGCCAGTTTGGCGTTATTTCATCGCCAATTTTGAAGAAGTGAATGTCGTCGCCTTTCTGGAAAACGCCCTGTACGGGACTGGTGCGTCCATGTACGATGGCAATAAATTTATAATCAGAAGGCTGCGCCCTGACCTCTCTGTCTATCGCGGCCTGCCGCGCTGCTGCGGCTAACTCCTCAGGCGTGGGCGGAGGCTTTGGCGGGGCCTCGACCTTTGGCTGCGGCGCTACCGCCTTTGGCGGCGGCGGCGGAGAGTCAAAAAGAAACAAGTCGCGGAACATTCTGCTTTCGCTGGGAAGCTCGCCGGCCTTATGAAGCCCAGCCAGATTTGGTAATTTTTGCAGGGCGGCGGTTTGCGTGACCTCTAAAGGCTGTCCGATCACATTGCGGGGCGCGTTGACACGCTTATTACTTGAGCCGCTGCCCTTGGGAGCGAACAACTCGTACCCAAGATATCCGACTACCAATACAAACATGGCGAGCGCCGCTTGTGTTTTGCGGTTTGACTTCAATTCCTGAAGCCAGGCCCTGGTTTTGTTTCCATTGCTCTGAGGCGCGCTCATGACGCCTCCTCAAAGGTCTGACCAGAGCCATCGGTTTGTCTGAAAGCTCGAAGCACCACAGACAGCCGTCCGCCCTCAGGGCTTTCGTCCAGCTTAACCGTGGAAGCCCCAAATGGCTGGTCGCTGCTTTCCAGAGCAAGCATGAAAGCCTTTAAGTTCTGATAGACGCCTACAGCGGTGAATTCCACGTCTAATGTTTCTATACCGGTATTTTTTGAACCGTCTTTGTTGGGAACACTATATTTTATATTGGGAATTCTTACGTTGGACTCGCTGGCAAGTTTAAACAGAGTATTCCTCAGACTGAATTGAAGGTTGCCAACGCTGCCCTTTGGCATGTGTTCTTCCAGTTCGGCTATGCGCTGACGTCCCTCGTGGATTCTGTCCAGCATGTTTTGATATTCAGACAACTCATGGAGCTGCCGCTCCAGCGCCACCTGGGCTTCCTGCGCTGATCTGCGTTCTTTGGCCGCTTTTCCAGAGGCGTCCGGCAAAAGAAAGATGGCCACCAGCACCGCTAACGCGGTGAGGCCGATGCCCAGCCAAAGGCGGCTTGCGCTTGATTTCATGCTACTGCTGTTCACGCCTTAGTCCTCTGCCTAATTGACGGGGCGCCGGGGCGCGGCGCTCTGGCCTCACTCTCTCCCTAAGCGCGTCGCGCTCTTGCGGAAATTGAGGCTGAGGCGGTTGTGGGACTACCTGAGGCGCTGTCGGCGCCGCAGGCTCGGCTTGCGGTTCGGGCTTTACTTCCGGCTTTGGCGGCGGCTCGCTGACAGTGGTAGTTTGGCCCGGTTTCCGCTCAGGCCCGTACTTGGGCAGCAATTCGTATGGCGGCGGCTCGGTGCTCAGGTGCAGGTTGTAGTCAAATTCTAAAGCTCCGCGCCTGTTTGTTATTTCAGACTCGCGTTCCAAAACAACTTGCGCAAAAGCAAGATTTTCATGAAGCGATTTAATAAAATCAGCCTCGGCCTCCTCGGTTCTGGATTCACCGCGCAATTTTATCTGTACGCTTTGATCGGCGCCTCTCGCGCGCTGAAGGCTTTTAATGCGCACATCATGCACGAGGCTGCGTTCAAGCTCCGCCGTAACCCTGGACCATGGCAACGCCCGTTCCATCAGGATTCGCTCGGCGAGCCTCCAGCGGGGCATTTCGTTATCAACGCTGATTTCGCGCAGCTCATCCAGTACATTGGCTTGTTGCCGCTGAGCCGCGCGGGCCTGATCCGTGATGGCTACCGTCTTTTGCCCCGCCCTGTCCGCCTCCTGGTAAGCCCTGACCGTGGCGACAATCGAAATACCCAGCCCAGCGACGCCGATAACAAAAACTATCCAGGAAATAATGCCGTGGTGTAGCCGCCAGAGCGTTGGGGGGGGCGCCAGATTTAGTTTAATGACCGGGACGCCCATTATATGGCCTCCTGATTGGGAATCAGGGATTGAAAGACTTTGTGAGGTATTGCGCCGGTCGGCCAGTCGTCGGGGCCCCATACAAGCAGTTCCATGGGGGTCTTGCCGTCCCTTTGAAGAAACGCGATTGTCGGTTCGATCCGATCAGACATCCAGACTCTGATATCAGCGGAGTCAGACCATTGGCGAATGAGAGACAGAGTTTTGCCCCAGGTGGCAATGCTGCCGGTGTATGTTTCTCCTCCAGCCTTGCATAGTGACAGTAGCATACCAGGCTTTTCGCGGGTTGACGCCGCCCTGTTATACAGCCATAACCATCTGGGAATCATTGCGTGAAGCGGCCGTCCCAGTTTGGCTGCCAGGTTAATCCAGGTTTCCTGCAGGTCGAGGGGCATACCTGAAAGGAGCCAGCCCTGCTCGCCCAGGGAAAGTCCTTGTACCGCGTATGCGCCTTCCACGGCGAGGGCCTGACCGTACTTCCACCTGAAAAACGCTTCCCTGGCTTCAGAACCCTTAGGTACCTCAATAATATCTTTGAGAATTATGGATGGGGCGATGACGTCGTCCAGAATCCACTTTGTCGGCCCGGTGGGAAGCGATGACAGCGCGAGGGATAATTGATCTTCTGTAGCAAGGGCGTCTGTAATTCTGATTTTGCCGCCCGTAGCAAGCCTGTTTGTCTCTATCCAGACGACATTTCCCTGTTTAGCTTTGATGGAAAACAAACTCATAGTGCGCCCCAGACGAAAGCGTGTGTAGATTGGAGACCAAGGCTATGCGACTTGTCCGTCAAAATCTGGCGCGTCAGGTTAAATAACAAAGCTACTCCGATGCGTAAACACAAGGAAATGATTATACAATCTATTTGGCTCTACTACCAAGGAGTAGTTCAAGCCAAACCCCGCAGTAAAGAGGCTAACGCTGATAATAATGGGGCGAACCTGGATGATGTTCCCCAATAAATTTTGTCGACCCTATGCTATTTTTGCTTTTTTTGTATTCATCAATGAACACTAATCGGATAATTCTATAGCCTGTGGTTCATGCCGGATATCGCAGACCGATTTCGGCTCCGCCTGATTCTAAAGTAACGCTGATGCGCCTTATTTCCCTGGAAATACACGGATTCAAATCCTTTGCCGATCCCCAAAAACTGGTTTTCCCCTGGGGGATGACAGCTGTCGTGGGGCCGAATGGATGCGGCAAATCCAACATATCCGATGCCTTAGCGTGGGTTTTAGGCGAGCAGCGGGCAAGCCTTTTGCGCGGCGCGGAGATGGCTGACGTAGTGTTCGCGGGTACCAGCGAGCGAAAGCCCATGGGCATGGCTGAGGTAAAATTGGTTCTGGAGATGCGCGACCAATCCAAACCAGAGACATTAAATGAAGTTACGGTGTCCAGGCGACTGTTCCGCGATTCGGGCAGTGAATATCGAGTTAACGGCCGCGAGCGCCGCCTGAAGGATGTCCAGGATTTACTCATGGATACCGGAATGGGCGCCAGGGGCTATTCCTTTATTCAGCAAGGCCAGATTGACCAGATACTCTCCACAAAGCCAAAGGATCGCAGGCAGTTATTAGAGGAAGCAGCCGGCATTACAAGGTACAAAGTGCGAAGGGCGGAAGCGGAGCGCAGACTGGATGAAACAAAGGCAAACCTGCAAAGGCTGGACGATATCCTGTTTGAAAAAAGCAAGCAGCAGGATTCGCTAAAGCGCCAGGCCGCTAGGACAAGGCGCGCCCTTGAATTAGACCGGGTCATCAGGGATACTCAGCGGATTTTATTGACCGGCAAAGTCATGGAGCTTGAGGCATCCAAAGAAGGCGTTGTTCAGAATCTGGATAACTTAGACGGCCGGATTGCCCAGTTGACGGCCCAAGCCGCTGAAAAGGCTCAGGAAGTCGAGCGACAGCGCCTAACATTAGCTGAATTGCACAGACTGCAAGAACAGAGGATTCAGCAAATCAGCGCCATAGACCACAAGCTGGGGCTGCTGGAGCAGGAGCGCGGCTTTCAGGAGTCGCGCATAGAAGAGGCAGGTGAGGCGTTAAACCAAATAAATCAACGAGCTACAGGCTTAAACGACAGAGGCGGAGATTGGTCGTCTGAAATTGAGCGCCTTGTAAAAATGAAAGACGAAGCCCAGGCGGCGCTGGACGCCCGCGAAGATCTCGTCCGGGAGACAGAAGAAGCCGTGGCCCTGGCCGGAGGCGCGCTGAGATCTGTTGAATCTGAGTTAAAGACCCTGCGCGCCAGACAGGCTGAAGTCGCGCAGGCGGCCATCCAACATCAGAAAACGCGCCAGAGCATTTATGCGCAAATTGCCCAGCTCGAAGGTCGCCTGGATACCCTCAATCACGAAGAAGCCATGAGGGCGCCGCAATTAGACGGCCTCATGGTTGAATCAAAACGCCTTTCGAGGGAAATCGAAGGGACAGAAGAAAGATTCAGCGAAATAGAGGATGCTGTTTTATTACAAGCCACGGTTCGCAATGAAGCCCAGGACGCGCTGCAAGCCAGCGAACGCAATTACCGCGAAACGACAGGCGCCCTTGAGGCGGAAGAATTGCGCCTGAATCAGCTTTCAGACGCTTTGAAAACCGCGGGCGGCGCGGCGATTAACGAGGAAGCCGTTAAGCGGCTGAAGAAACAGGGCGTCACTCCGAAAGCCCTGACGGACGTCCTGAAAATTGACGAAAAAGCGCGTCCCGACTTAGAGCGCGTCCTGGGCAACTGGATCAACGCCGTTGCCTTGAAGACCGATTGGCAAACACTGAAACAACTGCCGGGTCAGTTAATTGTGTCCATAGAACAGAACAATTCCCTCATCGTCCCCGTAGTTCCCTCCCCACAGACCGCAGGTACGGCGTCGCAAGCGTTCCAGGCGCGTCCTCTGATTGAATATATCCGCTGGCAGAGCAGGGCGCCAAAGGTGCTGGAAGGGCTGCTCAACAGAGTATTCCGCTGCAGGGACGACGAGTTTATGGATTTAGCCACGGCGCATCCTGAACTGGCATTTGTTTCAAAGTCTTTTGTCAAGCTGCCCTACGGCCCGGTTCAAGTCGGCGTCGAGCCTCCGGCGGCGTCTCCATTAAAAATGCTGGCCGAGCGCGAGGCTTGCAACGTAGCGCGGGAAAATCTTCTGAATAGCCTGGAGAGCCTTGAAGCTGAAAAAAAATCCCTCGCCCTCCGAGCGTCTGAGGCCCAGGAGCGATTGAGGGAAATGGAAGAAGACCGCGCTAACGCGAAGCGTTCCCTCGAAGACAAAATGGGGCGGTGGGCTTCTGTAGAGAGGCAAATCAAGGAGATTATTGAGGCCCAGCAGCGCGCCGACGCGCAGTGGGAACTGCACGAAGGCGAAATATCCAAACTAAAGGCGCGGCTAAAGGAGATAGACGAGGCCCATCCCGAAGACGCGGAACGGGCGCTTGAGGCCGAAATTCGCGGAACTGAAAGCAAACAAACGGAGGCGCAGGGGCGTTTGGAAGAGCGCAGGGAAACCCTGATGGAAGCAACCAGGACGAGGGCTTCCGCATGGTCTGAAAGAGATTCCGTGGAGCGCCAGCTTCAGCACCTGCAGAGGGCCGCCTTTGACCTGGAAGCGGAGAAAAAACGCCTGGCGGCTGAACTGACGGAAGCTAAAGAGCGCCGGACAGCCGCCGCTGGCCGCGTAGCGGATATAGAACGGGAAGTCCAGAACCTGCTTGACGATAGGTTGAATATTTCTAAAACTCAAACCGACGCTCAGCCTGAAACAGAGCGAGCCAGCGAGGTACTGCGCACACAAGAGCGTGCGGCCAGAGAGTTTCAGGAATCATTGGAAAACGCTCGGCAACTGCGCCAGGATTTCATGGTTCGGGCCGCGGAGGTACACGGCAAGATTGAGGCTGTAGCAAAAGAGGTCGAATTTGCCCTTGGCCTATCCGTTCCCGATTTCATTGCATCAATTACAAAAGACGAAAAGGAGGCGTGGGAGCAGGGCGAATTAGTCCATCAAACGAGGCTGAACGAGCTTCAATCCCGGCGCACGGATCTAGGGAGCGTTAACCCCCTGGCCATTCAGGAGTTGGAAGAAGTCGAAGCCATGCTTGGCTTTATGAATGAACAGAGGGCGGACGTCCTTGAGGCGATTGCCAATCTGGAAACTACCATAAAAGAAATCAACTTGGCAAGTGAAGAGAGGTTTCGTGAGGCCTTTGACTTTATCAATTCGAGGTTTCAGGAGGTCTTTCGCCAGGTGTTTGGCGGCGGCAGCGCCCATTTGAGCCTTCAGGACCCAAAGGACTTGTTGGAGTGCGGCATTGAGATAACAGCCCAGCCGCCGGGCAAAACCGCAAAGGTATTAACGCTACTGTCAGGGGGCGAAAAGGCCCTGACGGCTATCTCTCTGCTTTTTGCCATATTCCACTTCAAGCCGAGTCCGTTTTGCGTTTTAGACGAGGTTGACGCGCCGCTCGACGAGGCAAACGTGGCGCGCTTTGCCACACTGGTTAAAAACATGAAGGAACATACCCAATTCATCGTCATAACCCACCAGAAACCAACGATGATTGCAGCAGATACTCTGTACGGCGTAACCATGGAAGAAAAAGGCATAAGCAGGCTGGTGAGCGTACAGTTAAAAGAGGCGGAGAAATTAACTAATTGACTAAATTATCCCAGTCCGTTTTTTTTATTGGCTCCGTACCGGTAAAACCGGCCCTGGCATTAGCTCCGTTACATGAAATCACAGACCAGGCGTTTCGCAGCTTTATGCGCGAAATCGGCGGCTTAGGCTTGACTGTGTCCGAAATGGTTTCCTGCGAGGCGTTAATACGCAAGGCTGCCAAAGCCGAAAAAATGCTGGCTGGCGATGGCGGACGCCCGTTTGCCGCGCAGATAGTTGGAGCGCGCCCGGAGGCGATGAGGGAAGCGGCCATTATCGCGGAGCAGTCAGGCGCTGATATTGTTGACATCAACATGGGGTGTCCAGCTTCCAACGTGACAAGCGGCCTTGCCGGCTCGGCGCTGCTGAGGGATATAAAACTGGCGGAGTCATGCGTTAAGGCAACCATTAAAGCGGTTAAAACTCCCGTCACGGTTAAAACTCGCATAGGCTGGGATGATTCGCAAAAAGAACGCGCGGACTACCTGGATTTTTTGAAGATGTTTGAAGATAATGGCGTTGCCGCCGTGACTATACATCCCCGTACAAGATCCCAACAATATAAGGGCAAGGCGGACTGGAGCTTTATCACAAGAGCCGTGGAGCTTGGCTTGAAGTATCCGATAATCGGCAACGGAGATGTTCTCACCCCCGAAGACGCGGAAAGAATGTTTGGGGAAACGGGATGCGATGGCGTAATGATAGGAAGGGGCGCTCTGTACAATCCTTTCTTGTTTAAACAAATAACAGATAATTCGTTTTGTGTATCTCACGTTAAGCGCGTTGAAATAACGATTCGTTTTTTTGAAATAGTTATGAAGCAGTGTAATGAGAGAGAATCGCTGCATAAAATTAAAAAAATCAGCGGTTATTTTACAAAGGGAATTCCAGGCGCGTCCGGTCTGCGCCAAAAGCTTAATGGACTATGTGACCCAGCGGAAATTTTAAAAGAGCTGAAAATCGTCGTCTGCCATGCCGGATACCCCAAAAAAATTCCCAGGTAGCGTCATATTATAGCAATTTCACAAATTGTAGCCCATACCAACAATCTTCATTCCAATTCATTAACGCCTTGCTTTTGGACTACGAATGGCATAGAAAATGTGTCTGCGCCCTATGATAGTGTTTGTGTTTGCTGGCGATAGTTCATACACAGACATCAAGGAGCCCCCCGTTGTATAGGCGTATCTCTTATCATGGGATGCAACCCGTCCTATTCCTGTTCTCTTGTCCCTATAAAGGGCTACAGGCGCCTGCAGGGGCATGTACCGATAATAGCCCAAAACAAACGCAGGGGTAAAGCCATTCCAATGAAACCGGCGCAGGCATTAAGGTTCAGGGAGCGGAGTTCTGTTGAGCGGGTAAATTCAAACCTGAAAGACAATTACGGCTACGAGATGTATAATGATCATCTGGGAAGCCCCAAGTACGAAACAAATGGAAACATTGACCAAAGCACAACAGGGAAATAGAGGGAAGCGCCTATGCTGAAGTTCAGTCGTATCGCAAGCATGATGTTCACGGTCGCGTTTTTGCTGATCCTGCATCCGGGCTGTGGGAAATCCACCGCAGATCATTCAGGCGGATCTGTGAAGTACAATTACGCTTCGTTCCGGGATGTTCCCCATGTAACGGAAGAAGAGATAAAGGCCGTCGAGGCGCTAAAGGAGGGGCGCGACCACTTTGTGTACGCCATAGCGCCGTCTTCCATGTGTTTCATTGACGCTAACGGCGAGCTGAGAGGGTACTCGGCGCTGTTCTGCGAATGGCTGACCGACTTGTTTGACATTCCGTTTAAGCCGGAAATGTTTAGCTGGAACGATTTTTGGTCTAAGATAGCAAGTCACGAAATTGATTTTACAGGCGCGATGACCGCCTCTGAAAAACGGCGGAAACAATTTTTTATTACCACCGACATTGCCGTAAGCGCGGTGCAGCACTACCGTCTGGTGAACAGCGAGCCGCTGGAGTACATAGCTCTATCCCGCCCGCTGCGCTATGTCTTTATTGAGAATTCCATACTGCTTGAGCAGTTTGTCCCCAAACTTGAACCTGGCACATTTGAAGTGGTGCTGGCTAAGGACATAGGCTCTGTCCATAGAATGCTTCGCAACGGCAGAGCCGATGTTTTTTTCAGCGAAAAAATGTTTGAAATGTCCTTTGACGTCTATGGAGACGTGGTCGCAACGGATTTCAGTCCACTGATTTACAACCACTATTCATTGGCAACGCAAAATCCGGCTCTGAAACCTGTTATTTCCATCGTACAAAAAGCCATAGACGGCGGGGCGCTGAATTATCTCGTTGATTTGCTCAACAGGGGTCAAAAAGAATATTTGAAACACAAACTGTTCGCGCAACTCACTAAGGAAGAAAAGAATTTTATAAAAAACTCTGGCGTTATATCTTTCATTGCCGAAACCAGCAATTATCCTATAAGTTTTTTTAATAAGCATGAAAGTTCCTGGCAGGGTATCGCTTTGGACGCGTTGCGTGAAATCGAGGCTATCACAGGCTTGCGCTTTGAGCGATACAACGACGAAAAGGCTGATTGGCCCGCGTTGCTTAAAATGCTCGAAGACGGCAGAGCGTCCATGATCACGGAACTGATACGCACAAAAGATCGGGCCGATGATTTTTTATGGCCCAAAACCGCGTTCATAATAGACAATTCCGCTATGATATCCAAGTCGAATAAACACAATGTCACATTAAACGAGATCCTTTATTTGAGAGTGGGTTTGCTCAAGGATTACGCCCACACGGATTTGTTCAGGAAATGGTTTCCGAATCATAACAAAAACATAGAATATGAAAGCGGTACAAAAGCCTTTGATGCATTGGATCGCGGTGAAATAGACCTGGTGCTGACGAGCAGTCACGAAATTCTGACACTGACGCATTATTTAGAGCGATCGAATTACAAAATTAATTATCTGTTCGATAGTCCATTCCCCTCCACTTTTGGATTTAATAAAAATGAGGTTGTCCTGTGTTCTATTATTGACAAAGCTCTCCGCTTGGTAAATACAGACACTATCTCAAACCAGTGGATGAGAAAGATTTATGATTATCAGGCAAAGGTCGCAGAAAAGCGACGTCCGTTGTGGATAGGCTCCTTCGTATTGTTTGCCGCCCTTGTAAGCGTTCTTTTACTTCAAAGCAAGCTCGCCAACAAACGAATGGAAGCGCGGGTCAAAGAGCGGACTCAAGAGCTTGAAGCACAAACCTCCACGCTCGCCACGCTGTTTGACTCCATTCCCGACCTGATTTTTACCATGGACTTGAGTTTGCGTTTTACGAATTGCAACAAAAGCGCGCTCAGGCACTTTAACCTGCCTATTGAGGATATTATCGGAAAAAACGAAAAAGAAATCGGGTTCCCCGATGCGCTGGTGGAAAAATACGTTGAAGTAAACCACATGGTCGTCGGCGAGCGCCGCACAATCGTGTGCGAAGGTCCTGTACCCAGTTTTGACGGGACTTTACCACTATTTGAAATTATGAAAGCGCCGCTCACTATGAACGATAAAGTAGTTGGAATTTTGATCATAACCCGCAACATAACTGAACGAAAGGCGCTGGAAGAAGACCTTGCGCTGAAAACCACCATGCTTACGGCTCTGTTTGACTCTGTTCCCGACATTATTTATGCCAAAGACACAAATATGCTATATACCCATATCAATAAAAGCATGTTGAATTTTCTTGGCGTCAGCGGATCTGATATCATCGGCAAAACCGTTACGGATATATTTGGCGCCTCGTCTGCGGAAATCCAAAGATATATTGATGAAGACCAGAAGATTATTAAGGATAAAAAAATTATTGTTGTCGAAGAAACTTTAGTGTCCCAGGCTGACGGCGGTAAAAGCCTGATCGTTGAAACCATCAAAGCCCCGATGGTAAGCAACGGCGAAATATTAG
>JAISSN010000189.1 GCA_031273105.1 Holophagales bacterium
TCCCGAAAGTTGCACCTGCAATCCTTGCAGCAATAACGCTGTTTCCCTGCAACCACACCGCTCTTGACTACTCGCCCTGAACCACACTTTTTGCACATCGGCACGACAATCTCCTCTGACTACCATACTGAAAATTATCATGTATATATAAATTAGTCAACACTCTCCTTTTGAGATAAGCTCTCTGATTTGCGTGATTTCCGCAATTTTTCCAGTTGTGAGCAGTTCCATTTCTTCCAAGGCTTTAAGTGCTTTTGCCGCATGCTCTGGTGTATCAGGTATTTTGAAATCGTTCATTTGCAAAACTTCGCCTAGCGTTATACCTTCGGGGAGATTCAAGAGTTGTCGCCTCAACCACTCCACAGCCGCTTCATTTTCAGTCGTGGTGAGACTCACGGCTTCCCGTTTTCCATAAAACAATGTATGTCCAACACGTTCCAATTTACATACATTCGCTGTTGGCAGGGAAAACTTCAGATTCCATTTGGCGCGAGCGAGTGTGAGGGCAAGCGTTGGTATCCCGGCAGGTATTATGGCTGATGCTTCCAGTTTTTCTTCCTTAATTATCCAACCTTCTTTACGTAGCTTCATTATTTCTTGCTGAATCATACTTGCTCGCTTCGCCAGGCGTGCTGCGGATTGCATAATCCCGTGATCATCAGGGAAGGGAATTGAAATTTCCCGGAAATCGTTTGGCTTTAATTCGTACTGATTGCTGCTGCGGGAAACTCCGGCTAATAATGCTTCCATTTGGGTGCTGTTAAGAAACGCTGTTGCATACCAGGGATCAATTTTAGCTGATATTGTTTCCAGCAATTCACGGCTAATTGGGCGGCTCTTTAGTTCGCTTTGGATAGCCCTGTTATCTATGCCTTTGAGATTGCACCAGGGCATTAGAAGAAATACGGAGTCGTTACATTTTAGATATTGAAGGTCGTCCCATGTGCCGTCATCATATACAGCGAAGCCGGTAAATCTGCCAACCATCAGTTTGGGACGGTTATATAGCTCTGGGAATGTTGGTCGCCGTATATTACCTGGAACCCGTGTCCCTTCACCGTATTCAAGATACTGGGGTTTCCTGATGCCGTAATTACCAATATCCTGACTTCTGACAAAAGCGGCGCAATGAGTTTCGTCAGGATAATCAAGGATCAAGTCTTCTATTTTGAATGCGCCTTTATTGGTTTTTTCATCAGCGTTCAGCACCATTCCCACTGAAATATAAAATATATCTGCCAATGGAATTGTTGCTACGCCCTTTGCTATCTCAAGGGCAGGCAGCTCCTGTCTAAACACATCCACTTTGTATTCCAACTGTCGTAGCTTTTGACTACGCAGATTGTTGGCTTCTCCTTTCGGGGCTTCATTATGCCAAAAGCGTTCTGTTTCTGTATTTTCGTTTGGGAGGCAGTTTGTTATTATGGTTATTGTATTCTGAACCATTGCGTCTTCAAATAATTTAACGCCTTTGAAAAAATGCACTTCATTAACAGTGGCAGTATCAACAAGCAATTTTCGTAATTCACTGGAATATGGTACAGTCTCAATAGCATTACTGGTAATAATAGCCATTCTTCCAGCATTGCTATGTTCAGATTCTGGTCTGAGCAGGTTCAGACTGGAGGCAACAAATGGCACGAACATGTCCCATTTTAATACCATCGTTTTACGTACGGCTTCGCTTATGTGTTCTCGTTTGATTCTCTCCCTGTAGGATTGCATATAGGGGCTTTCGTCTGCCCTAATGTATGGTGGATTGCCGACAACGTAGTCAAATTTGTCTTTCCATTTACCGATTCCAGCTTTCAACTGGTCTTCCACAGGCAAGTCTTCATTTTCAAACGGCAGTGTTCCACTTTGTATTGATCTCGTGTCGGCACTGAACAACAGGCTGTCAGAATTATAGATATGAAATCGTTCGATTGTTGCGAGTTGGTCATGTTTATAAGCGATATTGACAATATCAATAACTTGTATAAGCAGGTTGGTCTCGGCTAAGGCGCATGCAAAAGGGTTAAGGTCAATACCATGTATGCATTTCCCAATATCATTCAAAACTTTTTGAATTTCTTCAGGCGGGATATGCGGCTCTCCTACCCCGCGCCAGTATTCGGTATGAGCCTCGACAAGCCGTTTGGCAGCTTCTACCAGGAATCCACCCGATCCGCAGGATAAATCTACCAACTTCTTGTCAATGATGTCTTTGCCTTTATATCCGATACGATCAAGCATAAATGAAACAACATCAGGCGGTGTGAAATACATGCCGCTCTCATGCTTATGCTTGGCTTCAACATACTGCCCATATACTGAACCGATGATGTCTCGGTTAATTTTGCTAAGATCAAAACCAGCGAGTTTGTGCAACACTTTTACAACTGCGTTTCTGTCGGGTACGTACCAATCTAATACTGTATGCTCTGCATAAAAGTGTGCATAGATGTGTTGTGCGGACGTATAAGCAAATTCGAGAAGATAATCGGCACTTCGTCCCATCGCGTGTTTCAAGTAGTGCGGCTCCACTTCTCGAAACCACAATGCTATACCTCCGTTAGTAAACATCCGATTGACCAGGTTCTTATCTTCCATGATGCGGACTAGAAGGATACGGATGATAACCAGGTACGCTGTCTGTGATAAAAATTCACTGCGCAAAAATTCTGGCTTTTCGGAAGGGAATACAATAGAAGCCGTTTTTTCTTTCCATGTCTCAAAATAGTTATTAACTTCAATGCTTTTTTTATGTTGCGCTTTTAGTTTGCGTAGATACCGGAAGCGTTTATCGGTATGGGCGCAAATTTCGTTTATAAGGTTTTGAATGTGGTCATCCTTTTTCGCTTTGGCCGAATTAGCGCTGTAAAGAAGTGATTCTACATGATCCAATTCTTTAACTAATGCTTCACCACTCATGATCTTACGCAACAGTCTTTCTTCATTGTCCTTCGTATTTTGGTCTAGTGTCGGCAGCATCCGCAAAACGGACTTTACTAGACTATCTTCCTGCGCTTGAAGCGTTGCAGATTCTGTTGGAATCCGCTCAGTAGCGGTTTTGTATTTTTTGTAATCAGTATCAATGGCGGTCAATTGTGCATCTGCGTCATCTTCAAATTCTCCGATCAAACCCTTAATCGTTTCAGTTAGATCATGGGCATTTTCCTGTGTGATCGAAATTATGGGGATTCGGCAAAATTCAGTCTTCCAAGTACTCCCATTAATTTCGTGCGGTTTGTGATTGCCGGTTTCATTTTGAAGTGTCAAATCATCAATTAAACCATACAAACTCGCAAAGCTACTGCGTCCGAACCTTTGCCATAATGCAGAAAAACTTGAAAGCAAGCCGCATTCATCAAGCGCCTCGACTTTAGATTTTCCATTTGCAAAAAGAACGTCGCCAATCCATGCGTGTACTGCTAAAGACAAATCAATCTCGATAGCAGGTGTTTGTAAACCGCCCTCTAACTGGTCATACGCCAGAATGGAATGTCCATTGATTAGCATTCCACGTGATGCTCCGAACTGTGTCATGTAGCCTTGTAACTGAGGACGATAATGGGTGATGTTCAATTCGGTTGTATTTTTATCTTCGATAATAAAGCAGGCAGAACGCGGATATTCTTCGATTTTTATAACGTAATCAGGTCGTTTACCATCTTTTGTCTTATCGTATAGGACTTCACGTTTATCGTAGCCTAGCGATTCTATTAACAAAGCTGTGATGCACCTGTCAACAATATCGCGTTCATCATCACTTCTTTGATCGGTTGAGGATATGAGATAGACCGACAGATTTCCTTTATTGGTGAAATAGGGACTAGCAAGGGTTCCAAGGAAATTTTCCAGGAAACTTTTACGAGAGCATTCTTCTGGTACTTGTGATTGGCTCACGGTAGCCTTCTTTTCTTCAGCATTTTGCAGGTAAGTCGTTTTCCTTGGGTTCTTCTCACATTATCTTCTTTATGACCTATTACGCTATCAGACTTGCAAATGTCAGTCGTTTTCCGGCACACATTTCAAGTATAGCACCGATTTTGAGAAGCAAGATTCAACCGCCTGAATTGCCGAGGATGGAGTAAGGGGGATGTTCAACATACACTTAGAAAATGTCTTACGTGCAAGCCGACATACAAGCGCCAACTATCATCATCATGCGGCGGTGTTCGGCGGCTCGCCTGGCTGCCAACAGTTCCCTTTGTTGCGCCAATATTCTTCCTCTCTGGAAAGCAGCCTTGCAAATATCATCAATCTCAGCGTCGCTCAACACGGGTATTTCTATGCTTCTCAAGGAATCCAGTGTGCTTTCAAGGGAATCCGGCATGACAAACCCTCCAATATTCTTATCGTAACACAAATGGGAGAACTTTAGCATGGCACAAGAAAATTTAACTCTGGTCATCAATGTTGCCGCACAGGAATGCGCCAAAAAGGTTCAGGAGGTTGCCGAAGCCCTGAAGCAAATGGGAGGTAACTTCGACAAGGTAGTAATCAATGCCAGGGAAGCAGGAGCAGCCGTATCCGCCAACACAAGAGCAGTTGCCGACAACGCCCGTGAATATGGCAGGCGACTTTGTATCAACCTTTGACAAAGTGCAACAGGCCCCCAAGGAGGAAGCCTCACTTATTTGCATTGCTTTACTTTTCAACACATACCATATTCGGGGTTGTCAATTCCTTTGTCAAGAATGCCTTGTATTTGTTGCTTGAATACTGGTGTATCAATAGATGCATATGACCAAACATCATCCATTCGGAGCGTGCTGTAGCTATGAGCGGCCACATTGCGCAATCCAGAGATCTTTTTCCAGGGTACATGATTACTGGCATTACGAAGTTCGGGCGCCAAATGACTAATCAACTCCCCGATGTTTATAAGGGTCATACATACTGCTTTCTTGGTCTTGGTGTCCGAAATAAATGAATCTTCGTTATACCCCTTAATGAGATCATCAATTTCTGATGCCTCAGCATGAATTTTCTCAAGAATAGTTCTATCTTTGGTTTTCATACGCCACCACGGTGTTGCCGATTTCCAAAAAGGAATCTTCGGGTATAGGCGCATGAATAACATCTACAGCAACATTAAAGATTTCCTCAAGTGATTGTTGCAAACCGATTATTCTTAATACGCTCACACTTCGTTCTACAAACTCAACCAGGATATCCAAATCACTTCCTTCAGTGGCTCGGCCATCAGCGTAGGAGCCGAAGTACTCTACCTTCGTCAGGGCATACTCATCTGCAACTTTCCTTATAGCATCGCAGATTTCGTCGTGCGTAAGTAGTCTGCGAATATCGTGTGGTCTCTGGTAGATTCCCTCATCAGTGTATTTCATACGTTTCCCAAAAATCTTAATTTTGACATCCTTCCTAACCTAAAGTCAAAGAATGGTACGTGTCAACAATTTTGGGACAGAGTATTGAACCCGTTGCCGACGGTGGTGATAAACAATGAAAAAACGGCGTGGCTCGTAACTGGTATTGACCACAACGAACACACGGGCAAGGCGGAATTGACAATGGTTGAAATCCTGGAACCGCTCTACGGTCAGGACTACGGCATGGGGCTAATTTAGGAGGTTATGTGCAAGCAGCAAGAACGGCGGCAGCCCTAAGCATAAAACAACGGTGTTCAGCGGCTCGCCTGGCTGCCAGCAGTTCCCTAAGTTCATGTAGTCTTTGCAGTTCAATCTTGGCCAAGGGGCAACCGTCATGGAAACAGTCATACTTCCAGTAATCATCATTTTGACAATGCCGCCAGCATACAGCCTCAATTTCATCTTCGGTCTGCATGGTTATTTCCACATCGCCGGGGAAAAAGAACATGTGACAACCTCTTAATTCTTATCGTAACACAGCAGGGAGAACTTTAGCATGGCACAACAAAATTTAACTCTGGTCATCAATGTTGCCGCGCAGGAATGCGCCAAAAAGGTTCAGGAGGTTGCCGAAGCCCTGAAGCAAATGGGAGGTAACTTCGACAAGGTAGTAATCAATGCTAGGGAAGCTTCTGAACACTTCATAGAGTATCAGGAGGTCATTCAGTCGCATGAGGCCCCAACCAAAGCCAAAAAGAAAAAGACGGACGCCCTCAAAAACTTTTTGCAAGGCGGATACTTCTGAAAACTACTCGAACATGTTCTACCTTCAATATCTAAGTGTTAATATTATTTCAGTTACAAATTATTTTCAATTTATTTTTTACAGAAATGTAATTTTGTGACACGTTCTTTTTTTACTGAGATGTGATTTTGCAGAGACGAGCTAATTGCAAAACCTCCAGCTTTGTCGGAAACACGGACGCCATACCCGCATTTTCCAGGAATTGCGTACTGGCTTGCGATGTTTTCAGGATGTTTTGCAATTATCTCAGACTAGTGGAAAAAGCACAGGCGCCGTTGGGTATCCGTTCCCTTTTTTTGCTTCAAATTTTACTTTCGATAATGTTTATTATGTAACCTCAAGGAAGAGGCTGAACTAAGTTAGCCTAAATTACACCAGCTTCCAATAAGTCATGTATATGTAGTAATCCAACGGGCTTGCCCTCCTCAATGACTATCAGGAATGTGATTTTTTTGGTTTCCATTATCTTGGCGGCTTCGATGGCCTGAAGGCCGGAAACTATCACAGTTGGTTTAGACGTCATAATTTGATTCGCTCGGAGTTCCAGCGGATTTATGCCTTCGGGGTTGGCGCGTTCAAGCGCGCGGCGGATGTCGCCGTCACTGATGACGCCAACGAGTTTTTCTGATTCTGTCACGGCGGCCATTCCAAACTTCCCTGCTGTCATGGCCGCTAATACTTGCAATAAATTGTTGTCTGGCGGCACGCATGGAAAGTTTATGTGCATTAACTCATTTGTTTTAATTAGTTTAGCGCCTAAACTTCCACCAGGATGATTTTTGGCAAAGCCGTCAATGGTAAAACCCGAGGCAACTATCCTTTCGGCAGCAAGCAAATCGCCCCATATTATTTGCATGGTCGTGCTTGCCATAGGCGCGTGTTTTAGGGGACAGCCTTCCCCGCCCGGGAGTTCGTAAGTAAATACCCATCTCGCCGCTATTGCAAGGCGGCTGTTTGGGTTGGATGTTATGCATGCGACGGGTAAGCCTTCCCTCAACAGCGCGGGAAGAAGGCGCAATATCTCCTCGCTCTCGCCGCTATTACTGAGCAACAGAGCTATGTCGTCTTCGGTCACCATGCCCAGGTCGCCGTGGAGGGCGTCCGCCGGATGAAGAAAGAAGCTGGGGCAGCCCGTAGATGCAAAAGTTGCCGAAATCTTTTGAGCCACCAAACCGGATTTGCCAATGCCGCTTAAAACCAGACGACCTTTGGATTTACCCAGGGCCAGCAGCCAATCGTCCAGCACGGATTGATCCAGGCTGATTTCCAGCGCCTCTATCGCCCGCCTGGCCGCGCTCAGGACAACCCTGCCGGGAGTTGCTTCAGGTTGAGAATCGCCATCGCGTTTAACAGGGGTCAAGTTCGGCTCCGTGTCCTAATGGACCAGACCAATTCTGGTAGTCCAAACAGTTGAAAAGAGCAAATATTGACTTTTGCGTACCAGAGTACATTGTGTCACACTTTCACCATAATCTGAAATATTGAAAAAAGGTAAATATTGACTATTGCGTACAAAACTCATTGCCTTTCAAGTCAAAACCATCATCGCACAGGACAATCATACAACAGCCGATATTTTTGGAGGGGAATAGGCGGATACTTTCTTCCGAGCTAATTGCAAAACCTCCAGCTTTGTCGGAAACGCGGACGCCAGACCCTCATTTTTCAGGAATTGCGCACTGGCTTGCGATGTTTCCAGGAGGTTTTGCAATTACCTCGTTGGGCTGTACATTTCAGTTGATACAGGATTTTGATACTATTGGTCGTAGTGGTGGCATTTAGTTTTGCATTTTTTTTGCCAGACTGAGTACAATGGGTTGCGCCTTCATTTCGCCGGACGCGGCTTTGGAGCGGACGGCTTTATTTCAGGCGCAGACGAAAACGGGGTTTTTGCAATTACCTCAATCAAGCAATGAAAGGAACCATAACATGCAAATCACCAATGTGCGCATAGTCAAGATTGATGGCGACGACAAACTGAAAGCCCTGGCCTCCGTGGTATTCGATGATTGTTTTCTTGTAGGCGATTTAAGGGTTGTGGAAAGCGACGACGGCTTTTTTGTAGCCATGCCAAGCAAGCGCAAGCGCGACGGGAGTTTTAAGGATATTGCCTATCCCCTCAACAACGATTTTCGCCATGAGCTTGAGCGCAAAGTGCTTTTAGCCTTTGAAGCAATTACAGAAACAAAGGCCGTCTCCAGGCTAGAATCAGGCGAATCCCAGACCGTCAGGCCGGACTTGCTGGGCGTCGAAGAATTTGGCTTCCAGCCGAAACCTTCGGCGCAGTGATTTTTTTCATGCCCAAATAATAATGCGCTATTTCGTTTAGAGGCTATGGACATGAGTTAAGCAATTACTTTTGTCCAATGTAGTATTGAGCGTATGTAGACAGCGGCGAAGAAAGAATCAGTGTTTTTGGCGTATCTGGTAGCAATCCCGCGCCACTGTTTAATACCAAGTTGCAGACTTTAGGGATTAAGACCGAGCAAATTGATTAGCTGAAACGCTGTAATGACGCGGTTTTCACTCAAAAGAGTAATCCCACATGAAAGCAACTTGGTATAAGCATCAAAAAAGTATTTTCAACCAAATGACGGATTTTGTAAAAATCCTTGTCGTAATCCCTTTGTTCTATTCGATTTTTCTCTAGCGGGATTACTACCTCCATTCCCATTGACTGCGCCTTCTCAATGATTTTGTTTACATCATAGCCTCGGTCTGCCAATAGCGCTTTAGCGTTAATCCCTTCTATCAAGTCTTCTCCAAGTGTGCAATCCGCCGTGGTGCCTGCTGTAACAAATATTCGGACTGGATTACCATTCGCATCCACGGCCAAATGTATTTTCGAGTTGAGCCCCCTTTTGGAACGCTTGCAACGCCGTATCCGCAGCTTGTACGGCCCATGTCCTGATCACCGCCTGCCCCATTGGCCTGCCTGTCCTGGCAAATGGGGGGACAGCAATTTCCAAACATCGTCTGAAATATCATGGCGCATGTATACTTCTTCCATAGAGAAAACTCCTTTCTATGCTTTCTATGCTTTCTATGCTTTCTCTTATATCACTTTCTCAATCTCATGTCCACAGCCTCTAGGAATTATCCGGTGACTTACCTGAGGCGACGGCATAGATAATCAATTTATGGAAAGTAAAAATGTAATTTCTACTATTTTCCACTCTTCGTTCTGTTGTCCATCTTGCAGAGCATCTGGCAATTCTCAGGAATTGTCTTGCCATCCTTGCTCCACGGGATAATATGGTCGGCTTCCATTTCGCCAATCTCGAAGTGTTTTTTGCAAACCGGGCAGATGCCTTCCTGCTTTTGGTAGATTTTTAACTTGGTCTTTTCATCGAATGTGCGCAGATTCAAGGTTTTTTCAACGCCTGTCAAAAGGTATTCGTAAATCCCCCTCTTGTTGCCCACCTCGTCATCGCCAATGAGCCTCAATATTTCCTGCTCCAGTTCCGCTGCATTGAGCTTGTCGTTCTTGTGATCATTGTAGAAGCGTCCCCACGGTAAACCCTTCATGTACTTTGTTCGCGCGCCCTCTTGGTTTGGGAACACGCGCTTTACCCAATCAAACACCTCCTGCCAGTATTGCCATAACTCCTGCGCGTCTTTATCATGCTGGTGTTTGCTCATGTAATCTTCGATTTTTCCGCCAGAGAACCAATCGAGCGCCGTTTCCAATACCTCCTGTCGGTTCAATGTTCCCTTTACCAGTCTATCGCGTCCATCCTGAACCGCTGGAGCGCCACTCTTGGAAAACCACCGTTTCGCGTCCACAAGCCACGAACCTGTATAAATCGCGTTACGTAGTTCCTGGTCGGTCAGTTCCACGCTTGCGATGTTGATTATCCTGAACCAGTCCAGTTTTTCGCTTTCTGTGCCTTCGCATATATACACCGAAAGCTCGTAGTTCAATATTTGTTGTTGCTTTTCATATGTAAGGTTGTTGAAAAACATGGGACTTCCATCAAACTCCACCGAAAAGTCGCCTTGAACATATTGGCAAATGCTTATTGTACGCTGTTGACCGTCCATTAACTCAAAACCATCTCCGGCCACAGCCCAGTACATCGTATTGAGGGGAAAATCCTTGCGGATGGTGTTGATAACCTCGTTACGCTGTTTTCCATTATAAATAAACTCGCGCTGGAAGGCAGGGCGGATGTTCAACTTCCCCCTATACCCCACAACGCCTTCTTCTGCGTTATCAACATACCCTTCTACTAGCTCTTTGACAGAAATTCCCTGCAATTGGATTTTCATTGGCTGGCTCCTTTTCTTTTGATTAGAATGCGGGCATAAATTTCTTTGCCGTTTATCGTCATTCGTTTGCCAGGAGTCTTGTTGCCTTCCGTATATCTGTCAATCCCGATTATTTCAAACTGCTCTGGGTTATATTTATCAAGAAAGGTTATCGGTACACCCATTGCTCCATCATAATCCACAGGAATTTCCGCAGTCTTGCTAACCTCAATCGCGTCATAGTTGTCGTATTGTGGATATTCGGCTGGGTTATATTTTTTGTAGAGCGTAATTTCTTCGTGGCGCTTTGGGTTGTCCATGTTTGTGAACCAGCCGACATTACGAAATTTGACCAGCCCAGTTTCCTTATCGTAAACACCATCTGCATAATCACGTATATTTTCAAGCGGTATCTTGAAATAGGCATTGCCTGCGGCAAAACCATACCCGAGCCACAATTTATTCTCCATTATAAATTGAAAAATCTCCTTGTAAGTAACAGCATTTTTGCTCCCAATGATTAAAAACAACTTGTCATGCGCCACAAGTTGCGCCACGTATTCGCGGAATAGAGAGAATGGCGGATTGGTAATCACAACGTCCGCTTCTTTCAAAAATTCAACGCACTCCTGGCTACGAAAGTCGCCGTTGTCCTTGAGGGGTCGCGCCGTGTTGTTGTCATGTTTGAGCAGATATTCCACATCGGTGATGTCTATTGCGCCATCGCTGTTATGGTCGGGGACTTCGTTAATTTCTACTGCATATGGTTCCCTGCCTTCAGGCTTAAGTCCTTCAATATCAAATAGAGGCAGTTGGCCGCCAACAATGGGTGACTTCGCATAGCTTGTAGCAATGAGCTTTTTGATGTCTAACGTGTTAAAGTTGAGAGCAAAATACTTAAAAAAGTTGCTCTCAAACGGGTCATCGCAGTTACAGAGAATCGTTTTGTCTCGCAGTTGTGCCTTGTAGTATCTCAACTCGTTACTGATGTCGCCAAGTTGGGTATAGAACTCATCCTGCTTGGCTTTCTTCGCCATTGAAAGTGCCTGATTCCCAGATGACGCGGCCATCAGGAAACCGCCAGCCGCAAATGGCCATCATGCCCGAGAAAAGAAAAAAACAGCCCCGGCGAAACATTACCGAAGCTGCTATCGTAACAGTGAGTATGGCTATTAAGGGTTAGAGAGAGAGCAAGGAACGTGCCGAATTCACGCTACGGTAACGCAGGACTTGTAATTTGTCCCTGCCCGAACCTTTTGCCGCACACTCGTCCATCATCCTACCCTCTTTCTAAATTTTGATCTAATTCAGCAACAATCGTCAACCGCTTGCCAATGCACACGTCTAACAGTACATCCAATGCGGCCTGGTGTTTGATCTTTCACACTCCTTGAATTGAACATAAACTCATTTAGTTGCCACTACAGACGCTTCCCGTTGATTAAGTGATATATTTCTATAGTAACCACAAAGTGATGATGGCGCTTCCAAAAACAACTTTTAGCGTCAAAATTGCAGAATGCAATTTTGACGCTAAAATGCAATTACCTCAACCTATATAGTCAAAAAGGCTGTACCTTCCCATCCTGCCGATTATTGAAAGGGCTGCCTGCTGGGAATTTTCTTCAGCTATCCACTGTGAAATAGTCCAGGGATAGTCCAGGCCATCATAAGCGTTTTGGATTGATTGCAGGGACTCGTTGAAGTCTTCTAAATTAGTGCCTGAGTTTTCAATTTGCACGTGACGGCTGCCAACCGTCGTCAGACAAACGTTTACGCGTTCCTTTATCACTCTTATATTGTTGTAAGCATCCTCGACGTCGGCGCGATTGTAAGGAACAGCCGTCAATGCGTCCCGCAGCCCGGCGACCTGAATAAAAAGGTCTTGCTCTGGAAGAAGGTTGCCGCCACCGTCCCTGCTTCCCTGAAACACGAGTTCCCCTGTCAGGTTGCTTGTAATCGTGGCGGTGGAAGAAATAGCAAGGTCAATATTGCCCAAATTGCCATCGTAATCTATTGAATGTGTTATCGGGTCAATTGTGAATGACTGTGTTGATGTATTAGTGCCGGAAAAAATATATTTCCCCTGCTCTTTTGTGTTGCTGACGTCATACAAAAGCGTGAGGATGCCGTCAATCTCGGCGGCTATGGCTTCCCTTCCCCTGTTGGCGTTGAGGTCGTTTAAGCCCTGCTGCCCAAGTTCCAGCAGTCTGTCAATTTGTATGTCAACGGTGTTAAGCGCGGTCTCAGTGCCTTTCAAAAAACTGGACGCGGCCTCGCCCTGTTTGACGTACATCTTGTTACGCTCGATGGATGTTTGAAAATCCATTATCAGCGATGCGCCGCTCGGATCATCACTGATGCGCACGATGCGCTTGTCTTTTGTGATCTGATCCTGCATGATTCCTAAGCGTTCCTTAGACCTCTGCAGGTCGAGGTGAGATTGGTAACTGCGGTACGGATTAGGAGTGCGTAATGTCATTTTTTAACCTCTTATCTTCCAAAGTTGTTGATCAACTGGTCCGTCAACTGATTGATAACATTGACAAATCTTGTACACGCCTGGTAGCTTCGCTGATAAACGATCAGATTTGTAGCTTCTTCGTCCATGTCAACGGCCGAGAGGCGATCCCTTTGAATTTCCAAAGCCGCGCGTATGTTTTCGTCCGTGTTGGCATTGACTCTGAGGCTCTGGCCTTCATTGCCTAACTTGTTTGCAATGCTGGAAATAAAATTACTGAAGGGGCCGGAATTGCCTACGGTGTACTTACCGGTAACGGGATCCAGAGTGTAACCAACATTCAGCGCGTCAACGGTGTTTCCTTTATTTTGTAAGTCGGCCAATAACAGGGCAATATCGTTATTGCCAGGGCCGGCGGTAGAATTTCCGTATTCGTCAGTGGCCGACGGGTCGCACGCGGCAACCAGTCTGGGGTCTCTTACGATATCTTCGTTGAGTCCCAGTTTTAACACCATGCCTTTATAGCTGTTTCCTGAACCAACTCCGTTGGGCAGCCCCCAGGTATCATTGCCTCCGTCTGTGGAGACAAAGAAATCCCGTCCTCCTATCGTGTCATTTAGGCCAACGCCGTCTCTGTGGATTTGGTTTACCTGATAAACAACGCCCGCAGCTAACTGGTCAAGCTGCATCAGATAGCCCGGCAGTATGTTGTCCCTCAGGTCGAGCAAACCTCCCATCCTGCCGCTCTTTATAGCAGAGGTAACATCTATTTTTTCGCCATTGGCGCCTATCTCCATTTCCACTGTAAATTGTCCGTTGGCGTCAAGAGTATTTGCCACCATTTTAATTGAGCTGCTGCCGCTGACTATCGGCATTCCGTTTTCAACCGTGATGGTCAGTCTGCCCTGAGTGTCTTCATATACCTGAATGCCAACCAATTCGGCCATCTGGTCAACCATGGCCTGTCTTTGGTCTCTGGCGTTATTGTTTGAGCCTTTGGGTATTTCGGTGGCAATTTCGTTATTCAGCCTGGCAATTTGTTGGGCCAGCGAATTAACCTCGTTGACTATGCTGGCGACAGACCTGTTGGCTTCGGCGCGCCTGTCTTCTATCTGCGAGTAACGGGATTTCATGCCGGAGATCAATATCTGAGCGCGCGTCACCACGTTTGTTCTGACGGCGTCATTTTCGGGCCTGGCGGCAAGCTCTTGAAAACTCTGAAAAAATTTCTGCAACTCTGCGCCAAGTCCCGATTCACCGTTGTCAACAAACAGAGCCGCTATATTTTCAACGCCTTCATATCGAACCTGGGTGCCAACCTGCCGCGTAATTGTTTGTGTGAGCTGCATTTCCAGAAAACGGTCTTTTATAGACTGAATCTGGGTTACATTTACGCCAAGGCCGAACTGGAGCTTGTCAATCTGTACGGCATAGCCAGTTGACAGGTTTACCCTCTGCCTTGAATACCCCGGCGTATTGATATTGGTAATATTTTGCCCAGTGACGTTGATGCCGTTTTGAGCGGCCTGAAGGCCTGTAAGTCCTATACCTAATCCAGCGGTGAATAAGTACATGATTTGCCTCCTATGCCTGAGTCTCAATTCTGGTTGTCAACAGCGCCGGAAGCGTGGCTTCGCCTCCAGGTTTATAGGTTTCCCCTGCCCCAAGGACCATAAGGGTTGCCCTAAGCGGGGAATAGAGCGCCATGATGATTTCGCTGATCCGCGATATTTTTTGCTTCACCAAACCAGCCTCATCAAGGTTTTTGGGCCAATCAACTATCTCCGACCAGCGGATAGAGCCAATCAACGGCATCGGGTCTTCGCCGTGGATCAGCGTGCGTTCCAGTTCTTCCAGTAGTGCGGGCAACGAGTGCAACATGAAAGCCTCCGACCTGGTTAGGGCAAGGCTCATACCAGTTTTTGCGATCGGTCTCCAAACTGTTTTGTAATCATTTTTAATGCCGATGACATATAGCATTATTCCAATTCCAAATAGAAATTGCTTTAATTTCTATTTAGAATTGGAATGCGCGACACGGATGTCGCGCCGAAATGCGCAGCATTTCTAGAGGCAAGGCGAGACTACGCTCTCGCCGCAGCCGACTACTTCAAAATTGCAGGACGCAATTTTGAAGTAGAATTAGAATTACTTTGGAAAAATGATTATCTCGCTGATGTCGGATGGAATTGCTATAAATGCGCGGATGCGCCAGAAAAGCTTGCGATGTATAGTCGTTCAGCTTTGAAAAAGTTGAACCGCGCGGTGCGCGCAGACTGCGCTGATAGTGTAGCGAGCCGCCGATAGGCGGGGAGAGAAACGGGAAGCTGCGGATACGGCGTCGCAAGCGTTCCAAGCGCAGACGTATCTTGAATATTGCAAGACGCTTCTCAAGTTGATTCACTATAGTATCCGCAGCCAGGGCGCGCAGTTGTTCCGCGAGCCTACATCAGCTTAACGACCGGATTACGCCAAAAAGTCCAAATACCCATCGGCAAGAATTGCCCTCTCGCCCTGTGCGTCATAGGCGTTTTCGGCATTTTCGGCGTCTTCTTCGCCCTGCTGATTAGCAAAACGTCTTTGGCGTTCCTGACGCTCTTCAGTCTTCATGGCTTCTGATTTAACGATGCTGTTGACGGCGTCTTTGTCCTCAGCCATGCGGTCGGCCAGGAGCTTTTTAAAATTCTCCTCGCGCTGCACCTGGCCGGCAATGTCGTGAGCCACCCTGATCGCCTCTGACTGGGCGGTTTGAAACACCATTCGCTGTCCGAGAGGCGTAACCATACGACCACCTATAACAGCTAGTAGCCGCTAAGCTGCATGTACTCCCGCATAAGCCCAGCCGCGACAGCTTCGCTGTCAGGGCGGTAGGCGCCGGAGTTGAGTTGACTTTGAATGGCCTCAATCTTGGAAGCGCGCACGGTTGGAATTTTAGCTATCATTTCCCGGGCCGCGGCGACCATCTGAGCTGTTTGCGAAACAGAGACGACGTCTTTATTTTCAGAAGCGCCATCAACGATCCTGGAATTTGCGGGCGACACATCACTGCTGGAGCGCATTGCAGATCCAACGCCGCCGCCGCGAGAAACTCCACCACCGATACGCATGACAAACTCCTTATGCAATACGTATCGGCGCGTCGGGTTGATAGTTGAGCGTTTTTTACGTATTGGTAATTGTCATCGCAAGGTTATCACAAAAAACAATAAATCAAAGCGCCTCTGATGTTGAATTCATAGCTTCTTCAAGCATCTTCCAGCTTTCCTCAAGCCTTGCGGCCAGGCCCCAGGTCTGGCCGTTTTCAGCGGCCTTTTGGAATGTGGCCTGATCCATCAAGTACTCATAAGTACTGCGCGAGTTTTGGTTGTCGCCGAAAAGTCCTGAAGGCTCAACGGTTTTCCTGAGCGTCTGGAATAGCTGCGTCATCAGCATCCCTTCAAACTCAAGGGCTGTTTGCTTGAGCTTGCTGTCGCTTTGGCGGACTGGTCTGGTTGCTTTCCCTAAATCAACAAAGTCTATACTAGAGGCGATGGGCAAACAGTCGGGCATCACAGTATCCTCAATTCGGCGGAAAGCGCGCCCGCGTCTTTGATTGCTTGCAGAATGGCCACCAGGTCTCTTGGAGTGACGCCCATGGCGTTCAGAGATTCGGCCAGTTGTCCAACGGTAACGCCGGAATCCACTTTTAGTGTTTTGCCCTTTTCTTCCGTGACCTTAACTTCCCGTGCAGATGTAACGGCGGTTTGCCCTTCGCTAAACGGCTGTGGCTGGGAAACAGACGGCGTGCTGGAAACCTGTATGGACAGGCTGCCCTGAACTATATTGACGGCGTTTACTCTGACCTCGGTACCCATGATTATCGTGCCTGTTTTTTCGTTTACGACCACGCGGGACTTGGGCTGCGTCAGTATGGGCAGGTTTTCCAGCCGCGCCACCAGTTCAACCGCCCTGCCCCGAAATTCTCTGGGAATAATTACGTCTATGGTGCGCGGGTCCTGCGCCTTTGCGACAAGCTCGCCCAATTCCTCATTGATTGCCCCGACGACCTGAACCGCAGTGGAAAAATCGTCTTCCAGCAAGGCATATCTGAGATTTGTGCGATCAGCGAAATTCAACTCCACTTCCCGTTCAATCAGAGCGCCGTCCGGAATCCTGCCGGCTGTGGGGTGATTTTTGGTCACGGCGTTTCCGCCCCCCCGGGCAACCGCGGCAAAGCCCCCTACGAGAACAGACCCCTGGGCTACTGCATATACCTGGTTGTCGGGTCCCAAAAGCGGCGTCATCAATAGCGTTCCCCCCGCAAGGCTGCTGGCGTCTCCGGTGCTGCTGACCGTTATGTCCAGGCGCTGACCGGAGCGGGCAAAGGGCGGCAATTCCGCCGTTACCATAACCGAGGCGACATTTTTGACCTTTACATTCCCGGGATTAACGCTAATCCCCTGTCTGGCCATGAGGTTAGTCAGGCTTTGCACCGTGAATCTGGTTTGGTCTTTATCGCCCGTGCCTTCCAGACCAACCACAACGCCATAGCCCATCAACTGGTTAGCGCGGACGCCCTGCAGGCGGGCAAGGTCTTTGAGATAAACTTCCACCTTGCGTTCGCTGGATGCAGCAGTGAGCGTTAATGCGGCAAAAATTACCAGTAGGAATCTCATGTTACACCTCAGAACGGCCAAATAAAGTTGAGAAGGCGGCTTACAACGCCCGGTTTAAGCGTTTCATCAACTATGCCTGCGCCGCCGTAGCCGATCCGCAGGTCTGATACCTGGCCAGAACGAATTAAGTTATTGGCGGAAAGCATCCTGGGGTCAATCAGCCCGGCCACGTACAGCCTTTGGGTTTCATTGTTGATTTGTATATCTCTTGAGCCTTCAAATATTAAGTTGCCATTGTTCAACACCTTTACAACTCTGGCTGTGATTGTTGTGGTAAAGGTGGCGCTCCTGCCCGTGGTGCCGGAACCCTTGAAATCGCTGTTGCTGGCGCTCGTCTCCGCGTTGGCCATTATTAATGGTACCGCGTAACTGTTGCTGCCGGCCCTGCTGGTGGTTGCGTTCGCCGAAGATATGGCGCTTGTGCTTTCGCTTATTTGAATAGTGACGAGGTCGTTCAGACGGCTGGCCCGCAAGTCGCCGACGGTTGAACGGTCCTGCCACAGGCTGCCTTCTGAAAGCGGCCCTGTCGGCGCCATTTCAGGTATGTAAGGAAGTTCAGACCTCAACAGTTCTGGATTGTGTCTCTGGGGCAGCGAACACGCCGCCCCTAAGGTGAGCAGTAAGACGATAGGCAATATTTTCCGCATAGTGGTTCTCCCCAGACATGGGAGTGCAGAGCGCGTGCCAAGTTTTATCGCCGGGGTTCCCCAAGCCCTTGAACCTCGTCTCCACGGCCTCAATAGCTTAATAGTCACTTCCGCTTGTAATGCTTACCTAACGGCGGGCAAAGCCCGCCTGCAAGCATCACGCGGCCATGATTTGCAAACAAATCCTGGCATAGAGCGATTCAACTTTCTCAAAGTTAAATCGCTCTAACCGCAGTCGTCATAGGTATTCCCAATTTAGCCAGCACCGCTTCGGCGGTTTTTTTGTCTTCCGGGTTAATTCTCGTGCTATACTTATTGAGTTGGACAGCGGTGAGCGCGTAGAATTTCCAAACAAATTCTACGCGCTTTCCTTGTCTGTTCGGCGCAGGTTTCAGGCACCTTTACTCCGATAAAGAGTCCTCTAAATCTTTTATTTTGGAGAGAAGTGCTTATGGAAACCGAAATCACCCGAAATCAGGGCGGGACTTCTGCGTTTATGCTTGAAGAGCCTATAAAAAAGCTCCTGCCGAAGTTTGCGATACCGTGCGTGGCGTCGCTCATTCTCTCCTGCCTGTGCAATATCGCTGACCAGATATTCGTTGGTCAAGGTATGGGCTATCTCGCCAACGCGGCGACGGGAATTATTTTCCCAATAACTGTCGTCGGTTGGGGACTGTCGCTGCTGTTCGGCGATGTTGGCGCGGCCTTTTTGAGCATTTACATTTCAGGAGGAATATTATGAAAAAGAAAATTATAGCCAATATCATTATCATTACACTGATTATGTGTGGCTTGGCATGGATTGCCTCGCTCTTTATCCACATTGGCGGCGAGTACACCAACAACGC
>JAISSN010000068.1 GCA_031273105.1 Holophagales bacterium
ACGGATTCCGGCGGCTTTCAGGTTTTCAGCCTGGCGTCCCTGCGAAAAATCACGGACGACGGAGTTCATTTTCAAAGCCATATAGACGGCTCTAAGCTATTCCTCAGCCCCGAGCGCAGCATGGAGATACAAAGAAATCTGGGGTCCGATATAGTAATGGCGCTGGACGAGTGTCCCCCTGGGCGCTCAGACCGCGCCGCTCTGGAAAAAAGCGTGGCCAGAACTACGCGGTGGCTGAAGCGTTGCAGGGATTTCCCGCTGGATTACCATCAGGGATTATTTGCCATCAATCAGGGCGGCGCGCACCTTGACCTGCGCCGCCGCCATTTGGAAGAAATACTGGAAATTGACGCCAAAACGCCATTTCAGGGCTTTGCCATAGGCGGCCTGAGCGTAGGCGAGCCTAAAGAAGAAATGAACGGCCTTATCTCAGAATTTGTGAGGGAGCTGCCCCATGACCGCCCCCGCTACCTGATGGGCGTCGGCGCGCCTGAAGACATTTTGTTCGGCATCGAACAGGGCGTTGATTTGTTCGACTGCGTAATGCCCACCCGCGAGGCGCGGCACGGACGCCTGCTGACCAGTCTGGGGCGGCTCAACATAAAAAACGCCCGCCACCGCGATTCAGATACGCCCATTGACCCAAACTGCGCGTGTTATACCTGCCGGACTTTTTCCAGGGGCTACCTGCGACATTTATTTAAATCGGGCGAACTTTTGGGATTAACGCTAAACACAATCCATAACCTGAGCTACACTATTGAATTGACACGAGCCGCTCGCAAGGCTCTATTGGATGAATCGCTGCCGGGTTTTGCTCACGCGACCCGTCATTTTTGGCAAACGGAGGATTTGTAAATGTTTTTCCCACCAGAACAATTAGCGCTGCTGCAGGAGGCAGACGCTCCAGGCGGCAACCCGCTTTATACCTTCGCTCTGTTCGGCGGCATGATAGCCCTCTTCTACTTTTTGCTGATACGACCTCAGAGCAAGGCCCGCAAAGCCCTGGAAGAAAAACTGTCCAAGCTGAAATCTGGCGACGAGGTTGTCCTCACATCCGGCTTTTACGCAACGATTGACAGGGTTGACGGCGCCACGCTCTACCTGAAGCTGGGCAATAACATCGTAAAGGCGCGCCGCAACGCCGTAGCCGCCCTGGCCAATGAAATCCAGAGCAATAAAACGCAGGGCGACGCATCCCCCAGCGTTTTCAGTTAATTCTTAGGCTGTAAGGCCATGGACGCCGCACTGCCCATTTGATATTTTCAGGAGTCAATCTGTGAGTAAACGTACCTTTTGGCGCTTGGCGTCAACAATTTTGACGTGTGTAGCTTGTTCGTACTTTTTTCTGCCGGTGAGCAAAATACGCCTGGGACTTGATTTAGCCGGCGGCGTTGAGTTCACCATGGAAGTACAGGGCCACGAGGCCCTGGCCAACGACCTCACAGATACACGGGATAAACTGCTGGATCGCTTCAGGGAAAAGAGCGTTCCTGCTTCAGCGAGGCTCGACGGCGACGCTGTTTCGGTGAAATTTGCCCCCGATCAAAAACCCGCCCTGGAAAAAATATTCAGGGAATTTTCAGGCTATCAGGCTTCCTATGATGACAGCGGCGCGAGGCTGGTTCAGCGGTCTTCGTACCAGGATGAACTAAAGAAAGACGCCAATGACCGTGCGCTGCAAATTATTGAAAACCGCGTAAACGCCACGGGCGTGGCCGAGCCTGAAATCAAGCAGGCCGGCGAGGAGGGCAACCGCATCATCGTGGAATTGCCAGGGCTGGCCGAGGCTGAAATTGACCGCATCAAACTGTTGCTGCAAACCCCGGGCAAGCTGGAAAAGCGTTTAGCCGCCAAACAAAACATCAGGACTGGCTGGCCCACGGTGGAAGCCGCCCTGGCCCACTTCAACGGCCAGCTTCCCGAAGGGACTGAACTGGTAGCTGAAATGGAGTCAGACCGCGACCTCAGACAAAGAGGCGAACTGCCTCAAAAACTCCAAAAGGGCCAGCAAAAGCCGGAGGTCATCAAGGCCTGGCACTTAGTGGAAATAAAATCCTACGTTGACGGCGCGGACGTAACAAGGGCGATGCCAGCCATAGACCCTACAACCGAGAGCCACATCATCAATTTTTCCCTCAACAGCAAGGGCGCCGACGCTTTTTACGAACTCACAAAGATAGCTTCATCAGAAAACCGCCTTATAGCAGTGCTTCTGGATAAAAAGGTGGTTTCCATGCTCGGCTGCCAAAAGCCGATACCGGGCGGCAGCGTCCAGGTATCAGGCTCATTTACAAAGGAAGACGCCGAGGACTTTGCCTTAAAGCTAAAATCCGGCTCCATGCGCGCCTCAATGAAATATCTGGAAGAGCGATCCATGGGGGCTTCCCTGGGCGCCGATTCTATCCGAGCCGGTGTTTTCGCCAGCCTGATAGGCTTCGGGCTTGTCATCGCCTTCATGCTGCTCTTCTATCGCTGGTCCGGCCTGAACGCCATAATAGCCCTGATGGTAAATACCATAATCATGCTGGGCCTGATGGGCAGCTTTAACGCGGTTATTACCTTACCTGGCATAGCCGGCTTTGCCCTCACCATTGGCATGGCCGTGGACGCCAATATTTTGATATGCGAGCGCATAAAAGAAGAACTTGCCCTGGGAAAGAGCGTGGCCGGAGCCATACAGGCCGCCTATGACCGGGTTTTTTGGACCATCGTTGACAGCCACGTAACCCAGTTGTTCGCGGCGCTGCTGTTGTTTATCTTCGGAACGGGACCCGTGAAGGGCTTTGCCGTAGCCCTGACCGTGGGCGTGGTGGCTTCACTATTCACCAGTATTTACATAACCCGCTGGATTTATGACTGGGTGTTGGAGAGAAATCCAAACGCAAAGACTTTATCCCTTGGCACACACAAGCTGTTCGGGAACACCAGGTTTGATTTTATGAAATACAAGGGTTTAGCTTTGGGCATTTCCTGGGGCCTCATTCTTGTTTGCATACTGGCCGCCCAGCCCTGGAAGGGCGCCGGCAGCGGCGTCAAGCTGGGCATGCAGTTTGTAGGCGGCTTAGATATGGTTGTCCGCTACAAGGGCGACGTAACCGCGGAAAATATACGCTCAGAACTCGCCAGGGGCGGGTTTGAAGACGCCAGGGTTGTGAACTATAAGGGGAGCGAACAATTCCGCGACTATTCCGTCAAAGTCCCGGCTATGCAGGGTCAGGACGTCAAAGACGCCACCCAGATCAGAAAAGAAGTAACAGCCACGCTGCGCAACGTTGACCCCGAATCGGCCAGGGACCAGCGCCCCGACTTGAACGCCGAAGAGACAAAGGACATACTCGACGAACTGGTTAAAAATAACCCCCTCAGCGTCGCGGGCGATGAAGAACAAATAAAACAGGCCTACACCGAGCACCTTGTTAAATTATCGGACGTAAAGCAAAGGGGGCAGGGCTTTATCGTCAGCCTCGACGACATATCTGATTTGCCCAGGGAGATAAAGACTTACCTCGAAAGCAATTACAGACTGGGTAATTTGAGCGTTCAGAGCGTCCAGAGTTTTTCACCCTCGGTGGCGGGCGAGTGGACGACAAAAACCCTCACAGCCGTCGCCTGGGCCCTAGGGGCCATCCTGCTCTACGTGATGTTCCGCTTTACCGTCAGCTTCTCCATAGCCAGCATAATTGGGTTAATTCACGACATACTGCTGGGGGTTGGTCTCTTCACGCTGTTCGGCTTTGAGTACTCCGTCGCCGTCGTGGCCAGCTTCCTGATACTGGTAGGCTATTCGATGTCCGATACCATAGTGGTCTTTGACCGCGTGCGCGAAAACATGCACAAGCCTGAATACAGGCGCGTATCCGTCGAAAAACTGGTGAACGACTCCATCAACCAGACCCTCAGCCGCACAATTCTAACCAGCGCGACTACGCTATTTGTAGCAATCTGCCTGTTCTTCCTTGGCGGCCCGGCGCTGCACGACCTGAGCTTCCCGTTGGTACTGGGCATCATAATCGGAACATTCTCAACGATTTACATAGCCGCGCCCCTGGTTATCTATATAGACAGGTGGTTCGGCGGCAAGGACAAGATTAAGCAGCATGCGTGATGTCGCTGCCGCCCTTTTACATAGTTCCATTAACGCATTCTGATTGGGAAGACGCGAGGGCTTACGCCAAAAAGCTTCCCAACGAGGCAATAGCCGAAGTGCGGCTGGATTTAACGCCTGACGCCGACCCTGAATATCTCGTTGATTCACTCAAGCGCCGCTGCGTCGTATCAAGCAGGAGGGTTTCAGAAGGCGGTCGCTGGCCCGATGAAGACGAGGCGGGGCGCCTGGAGAGCATAAAAAAAGCGCTTAAGGGCAGGCCGCAATGGATAGACCTGGAGTGGGACCTGGAAATTCCCGACTGGCTGGAGGCGGAATTGACCCACACGAGGCTGCTGCGGAGTTTTCACGCCCCGCCTGCTGTTTTTGACCTTGAAGCGCGGCTGCAGGAGCCGCCTAGGGGCGACGCCTACAAGTGGGTGGGTCACGCCTCCCGTCTTTCGGATAACACTCATGTTAAATCATCGCTGGCCTGGGCAAGGGATCACCATATTGCCCTATCGGCGTTTTTAACTGGAAATAAGGGAATAGTGAGCCGCTGTATGCAGGCGGCGTGGGGCGGCGCTTTTGTTTACGCCGCGCCGGATAATGCTGCAGCTTCGGCCCCGGGTCAGCTAAAACTGGGGACGATGACGGCCTGGAGATGCCACAAGCTGCATCCGAGCTATGGCCTCTGCGGCGTCCTTGGCTCGCCCGTGATTCAAAGCGCCGGCCCGGCCTTTCACAATCTGCGCTTTCAGCGGTCATTCAAGGATTTGATTTACCTCCCTCTGGAAGCCCAGACCCCGGCAGAAGCAATGGACGCCATGAAGAGCCTGTCATTGCTGGGCGCAAGCGTGACCATGCCCCTAAAAGAAACCCTGTCCGCGATCCTGAACTTTTCCGCCCCCATAAACACGATGTGGCGCAGGGCCGATGGAGACGTCTGGCAGGCTACCAGTACGGACGCGGAAGCGCTGGAGTTTTACATTAAAGACTTTCAGGGAGGCCCGGTGCTCGTGCTTGGCAGCGGGGGAGTGGCAAAAACGTCAATGCGCGTGATTGAAAAAAGGGGCTGGCCCGCCCTTCAATGTTCAAGGCGAAGCCCGGCGCCTGTCGCCGACGTGGCGCGCTTTGCCCCCGCGGGTGTGATTCAGGCGACGTCCCTGGGTATGGGCGAGGATGACCCCATGCCGTTTCCTGAAGTTCTGGAAGCGGCCCTGCCAAGCCTGCGGTGGGCTGCCGAGTGGGTCAATAGCGACGCAACGGCCTTTAGCGCCTGGGCAAGCGGCGCGGGCCTGCAACTGTTAAGCGGTGCTGAACTGTTTGAAAAGCAGGCCGCCCTCCAAAGCCGAATCTTTGTCACGGAGTGCGGAGGGCTTTAATTCCGTTTCTATATAGCGCTTCCCCTAAATATTAGCGTTGTTACATGATTCAATTATGTCTGGCAGAAAAAGGCAAAGCCAGCATACAGCGCTACTTTCCGGTTCAAAACCGCGAGTACGGCATCACTATCATCCCTGGTTGCGAAACGCGGTTTTGCACCGGAAATGCTATATTGAAAAAACGCTCGGTGAAATTACATTATTTGCAGGTATAGTAGTATTTGGGGAGGGATGCCATGGCCTTAGAGTGTTCAACTTTCTCAAAGTTGAATTGCTCTGAAGTCATATTTGCTTGTGACGATTACGTTTTGTGGAATAGTCTGCTGAACTCCACAAGCATGAACAGCCGCCGACTATGTTGGAATCGCAACGGTCAAATCGTCCGCTCATTACGCGCTCAAAGTGAAGAAGCTCGGCTAGGGTGAAATCATGAAGCTGTACGACTCCGCGAGATACCTTGAAAATGACGCAATGATTGTCAGGTACATTAAAGTGGCTGTGCAAACCGAAGAAAAAGAACAAATGCTTAACAGCTTGTCAAATGCCATGAGAGCCCGCGTCATTAACCAACTTGCAAATAGAACCGGAATTGAGCGGGAAAAAATCTTCAGGTTGTTTATGGGAAGTGTTGACGTCTTAGGTTATCCCGAGATAAGCCAGGAGGCTATTTTGAATCTCTGCAACGCGTTTATCGAGGATTGTCTGAAAAGTCAAGCCCATCATGGACAGAATCATCCCACGTTAAGCCGTTGGCGTCGGCATCCGGCGCTATGGTTTTTAGTGGGAGTTGTGCTTGCAATACTTATTCCGTTTCTACTTCAAAATTGCGTTCCGCAATCTTGAATATCATTGCTTGAGTTGCTTGACGAATTCAGCTTGTCAAATTGACTTCACCAAGGCGTTCATAATTATACGGAAATATAGTCGTAAACTCGCATTTTTTGTTCTTATTTTCAAGTGCGTTGCCTATAATTATACAGAAATAAAATCAGCGCTTGGCTATCTCCAAAACCTATGAGAAACTGATTGTTTGATTTATCGGGGCGCTGTAGAGCGTTCCGTTCTCGCGCGCGAGGGCGCACATGTCAGATACAAAAGTTAAAAAATACCCGGTTTTACTACCCAAAACTGAATTTCCGATGAAGGCGGATTTGCCACAGCGGGAGCCTAAGCGCCTGGAGAAGTGGAATTCGGAAAAGCTCTATGAGCGCATTGAAGCAACCCGCCGGGCGGATAATAGCGCGGGGCGCGGCAAGGGGCGGCGCATACTCCACGACGGCCCTCCATACGCAAACGGCGCTATCCACATGGGCCACGCCATGAACAAGATACTAAAGGATATAGTGGTCAAGAGCCTTTGGTTGGACGGGTACGAATCGCCCTACGTTCCTGGCTGGGATTGCCACGGCCTGCCTGTTGAACACGCCGTTGAAAAAAACCTGGGTACAAAGCGCCGCGAAATTACACGCGCCGAGTTTTTGGCAAAGTGCCGCAGTTATGCCCAAAAGTGGGTGGATGTTCAAAGGACCGGCTTTCAGCGCCTTGGCGTGCTTGGCGCATGGCAGGAACCTTACATCACTATGGCCCCTGCTTACGAAGCCGCCGTCGTTCGTTTGTTTGCAAGGCTGTTCGAGCGCGGCATAGTCACCCGCAAGCTCAAGGTAGTCCATTGGAGCTACGGCGCGCGCACCGCCCTGGCCGAAGCCGAGGTTGAATACGCCGATAAGACAAGCTATGCCATAACTGTGGCCTTTCCAGTGCCGGACGATGAAGCGGCGCGTTTCAACCTCCCCGCCCCGCTGTATCTCCCCATCTGGACCACAACCCCATGGACGCTGCCCAGCAATCTGGCCATAGCCATGCACCCCGGCATGGAATATGCCGTTGTCCAAGCTGATAACCGCTGTTGCGTCGTAGCAGTCTCGCTGCTTGAAAACCTACAGGACAAGCTGGGCGTTGGCTTGCGTACGATTGAAATCCGCAAGGGGAGCGCCTTTCAGGGCCTCAAATACAAACACGCCTGGATAGACAGGTTCAGCCCTGTGCTGCTGGCCGACTACGTAACGGACGACACAGGCACGGGCTTGGTCCACACAGCGCCAGACCATGGCGTTGAAGACTTCGGTTTGGCAAATCACCTTGGCCTGTTGCAACTGGTGGGTACTGATGGGCGCTTTACCTCGGTAGTAAACGATGCTGAATTGGAAGGCAAGAATATCTTTGACACAAACCCCATAGTGGTTGAACGCCTGCGCTCAATCGGGGCGCTGTTACACGATGAAAAGCTGCAACACAGCTATCCGCACTGCTGGCGGACAAAAACGCCCATATTTTTCCGCGCCACGGAGCAGTGGTTCATAACTATGGACGACCAGCTTCAGGACGGCAAAAGCCTGCGGGAAATGGGTTTGGAAGGCGTTGACGCCACAGAGTGGGCGCCCCCCCAGGGCAGAAATCGCATACAATCAATGATCTCCAGCCGCCCGGATTGGTGTATCTCCAGACAGAGGGCCTGGGGGACGCCCATCACGGTTTTGCGCTGCACGGATTGCGGCGAGCCGCTGATTGACGCCAGCGTATTCAAAAAAGCGGCGGAGGCCATCGAAAAGGGGGGCGTGGAAACCTGGAGCGAGCTTCCCCTTGAGAGTTTATTGCCGCCAGATTCACTTTGCTCTAAGTGCGGCTCTAAGAATTTTCAAAAAGAGACAGACATATTGGACGTCTGGATTGACTCTGGCGTGTCGGCGACAATAGCAGCTGAAATCCATTCTGAATTGCGCCCTGACGACTATGGCCATTTTATTTATCTGGAAGGTTCAGACCAGCATAGGGGATGGTTTCACAGTTCACTGCTGTTCAACTTGGCCGTCAGCGGAAATAAGCCCTACGACACTGTTGTAACTCACGGTTTTCTGTTGGACGGCAAAGGCCAGAAGATGTCTAAATCTGAAGGCAACGCCATTAACCCCGAAGACGTCATCAAAACGATGGGCGCGGACATACTCCGCCTGTGGGTAGCCAGCTCCGATTACCACAATGACATTAGTATTTCCAACGAAATATTAAACCGCAACTCTGACGCCTACCGCAAACTACGCAACACGCTACGCTTCATGCTGGGAGCGCTGGAGGGCTTTGACCCGTCAAGGGACGCCGTCCCCCAGGAAAAATGGACGCCCTTAGATTGCTGGATATGGAATATTTTCAGCAACTTAGCCAAAGAAGTTATACAAGCCTACAAAAATTTTGACTTTTTGATAGCAACCCAGTCAATGCTGAGTTTTTGCCAGCTTGACCTATCCAACCGTTATTTTGAAATTATCAAGGATCGTTTGTATTGCGACAGCGCTTTATCGCTAAGGCGTCAATCATGCAGGACGCTCTGCTGGAAACTGGCCCATGGTCTGTGTATATTACTTGCGCCAATCATCAGCTTTACCGCAGATGAAGTATGGGAGTATCTGCCGGGCGTCAAGGACACTGTTTTCGAGCAGCGATTCCCCGAATTTGGCGATGTCCCTTTATTAAACAACTGGAAACGCTTTTGGGAAATCCGCGAGGCTGTTCAGGCGGCGATGGAGCCTCACCGGGCGTCAAAAACAATAGGCACCAGCCTGGACGCAAACGTGGAACTGACGTTGCCAAAGGCCGACATAGAAATACTAAACGACCTGAATGAATGCCTTGAAGACATATTTGTCGTTTCGGGCATAAAACTAATAGAAGGCGATTTATTACAGGTCAAGGTGGAAGCCCACGGCGGCATCCGTTGCCCAAGGTGCTGGAACCACTCAGGCGGCGCGGGGCAAGGAGAGGACATCGCCCTGTGTCCCAGATGCCATGACGTAGTTAAGGCGCAAGGGTAAAGGGGGCTATATGACGCTAAAAAAACGTCTATTGTGGTTGATTTTACCCCTGGCGGCATTGTTGCTGGACATAGCCTCAAAAGCCTGGGTGCTGAACACATTGAAGCCCGGCGGGCAGATTACTATCATCAAGGGATTTTTCTACATTAAACTTACCTTTAATACTGGCGCTATCTTTGGCTTTTTGCAGAACGCATCCCCCTGGCTGCGCGGCGCGCTGTTTCTGGTTGCGGGTATAGCGGCCCTTGCCTACTTTGGCTGGGAATTTTTAAAAGCAGACACGTCAAGATTACAGCGCTATGCACTGGGTTTAATACTAGGCGGCGCGCTGGGCAATGGCCTCGACCGCCTGATACACGGTCATGTTGTTGACTTTCTGGATTTTTGGTTTGGATCATGGGAATATTGGATTTTCAATCTGGCGGATAGTTTTATAGTCTGCGGGGCTATTCTATATGGAATAGTTACTTTATTGGATTATAAAAGAAACGCAAAGAATACAAAAAAAACGTCGGAACAAACCACATGAACGTCAAAACAATCAATGAAAAACAGCGTCTTTTCTTTTTTTTTTATTGATGAAATACTTTTTATTGATTGACCGCAACGCACAACTCAAAAAAACGCACAGGATTAACCACCTTGCCAAATGGCATGTCGGTCGCGCTTTCCATTAAGTATTTTCTTATCTCGGCCGGCTTAATATCCGGGTTTACCTGAAAGCCAAGGGCGGCTAGGCCGGCTATCCAAGGGGCCGCCCAGCTCATGCCCCCGTGCGGTCCGTAAGAATATACATCTTTGCCTAAATGGCTTGCGTATGTGCGACAGTCTCCAGGTACCAACAATTCATTACCGCCAGAAGCAAATGATCCCCCCGTGTAGCCTTCGGGCTTATCCCTATCGCCCCCAACCAGCGGACACAATAAAGCGTATTGCAATTTTGTCGCGTCTTTATCACAGGTTATTACAAGCACGCCTTCACTTTCCGCTTTTTCAAGCAGGGCCTGCCAAATATCGTATTGCGACAACTCTCTAAACATTCCAGTTGAAATACTTACCGCCTTTATGTTTGTTCTTTTGCTTTTATTGAGTTCTAAAATATTTTCGAGAGCCTGTATGTAGTAGCGATTGCCTTCTTTTTCGTTCCACATAGTCATAGAAACATAATGCAGATTTGCGCCAGGGGCAACGCCGCATGTTTTGCCAACAGCCAAGCTGGTCACGGCGGGGCCGTGCATCTGGGGGCGCGAACCTTGCACATCCATTTCCGCGATTAGGTTAAAACTACCTTTAATTTCTAGGTGATCTGGAATTAATGGCTGATCTATAACTGCTAAATCAATACCCCGCCCGTCAATGCCTTTAGCGTGCATGGCTCTCAGCCCAAGGCCGGGATTTTTGCCTGATTCTAATATTTCAGTTGGATTAATGCCTTCGGGCAGTTTTTCCACGGGCGGCCACTTGGTCAAGGTATCAAAGAGCATTTCTCTTAATAGTTTTTCTTCTTTGGTTAAATCCAACGAGGACGCGTCCATGCCGGATATTCCCCAAAAGAGGTCAAGTTTATAAAAATCAGAAATGTTGCGTACTTTTGTTGGTTCCTTTAATAAAATACTTGCATAGCTTCCATCGTCTTTTGTATAATTGAATAATCCAAAATAAGTCCTGTCTTCAGATGAACTTTGTGTTTTGCTAAATATCACCTTAAAATCTGAGTTATACTGATATGTTAAAATTCATTGCCGTCATGAATTATCTCTTCTTTTTCCGGCTTGCCGAGTAGTTCAACTATTTCTTCCGGCTCGCTAAATTTCCAGGCTATCTGTCCGGATTTAATCGCCGCGTCAAGTTTTGCCGATGGGGTTTCAACAAGTTCCTGCGCCTGGGCTACGATAGCGGGAAGCGTGAAAATAATCATCGGGAAGCGACTCATGGCCCAACTCCTTATTGTTACATGATGCGTCTGGCGGTGGGAAAAATCAAGGTCAAGATTATCGCTGCTTTCCGCTAAAAACAAAGTCCCAGGTTTGCGCTGATAGATTGCAAGTCGTTTTTGATTTTACGCGCATGGTTTACTAATATCAGAAATTCATTTGGCAGCAGCGCCTGCGCCCCGTCAGAAAGGGCGCTTGAGGGTTGGCAGTGGGTTTCAACCAATAATCCATCCGCGCCCGCCGCAACTCCGGCCAGGGCGCATGGGATCACTAAGTCCCTTCTGCCCGTGGCGTGACTGGGGTCGGCTATGATCGGCAAGTGACTCAACGCCTTAGCGGCAGGAATAACGCTCACGTCAAAGGTATTTCTGGCGTGGTTTGACCAGGTTCTTACGCCCCTTTCGCAGAGTATCACCCGGGGATTTCCTTCAGAAAGTATGTACTCCGCCGCCAGCAGCCATTCTTCCAGCGTCGCCCCCTGTCCTCGCTTTAACAGTATGGGCTTTTCGCTGTGACCTGCCCGGCGGAGAAGCGGAAAATTCTGCATATTGCGGGCGCCTATTTGTACAAGGTCGGCTGTTCGCTCCACGTCTGAAAAGGACTCCATGTCTGTTGCTTCTGTAACTATGCCTAAATCAAATTCCCGCCGCACCGCATCCAGGAGGGCAAGGCCCTCCGAACCAAGGCCCTGAAAGCTGTAAGGGCTTGTCCTGGGCTTAAAAGCTCCTGCCCTGAAGAGCCTCGTACCTGCTTCGGCAATATAGCGGGCGACAGCAAAAACCTGGTCTTTTGACTCAACGCCGCAAGGTCCGCCAATAATAGCCGCTTCCGGCCCGCCAAACAAAACGCCGTGAACGTCTATTATTGATCGCCCCGGATTACCATCCGAACCTGCTAACCTAAAAGGGTTGCCGCTATCCGCAACGCGCCCCGCATCATTCATTAAGGCAGCCTCCAGTGAATAATTGTAAAGCCAGCCGTATTCAACCTATATTTTCGTCATTGACTTCTCTGGGCGGATTTGTTGAGTATGGTGGTTGAACGCCTCTCCATCCTAATTGCCATCCCAGGTTTAACGCCAATGAGACAAGTGTGTAAGCCGCAAAGAATCCCAGGAAGAAAGCCGCCTTGAAGATAACCAGCAGGCACAGCAAGAGCAGGAACGCAATTGTTATCCAAAGAGCCGCTTTTGAATGGTAAGGCATTTTTTTAAAGCTGGGAAAGCTCAGATTGGAGATCATGAAAATTCCAACAAGAAATAATTCGCATGAAAACAGGTAAGACATTGAGGTGGATGAAATTGGCGTGGGCCATTTGAGTATTACGGACGCGACGCACGCGGCGCCAACCGGGATGGGCATTCCCACAAAAAAGCGGATGTCTGTCCTCTCAACCTGGACATTAAAGCGGGCAAGCCGCAGCGCGCCGCAGGCCAGAAAGAAAAATGAAGCCGCCCAGCCAACGGCCCTGGCTTGGGGGTCTTCGTGTCCTACGGCAAGAAACCCATAGCGATAAGCCAGGATAGCGGGGGCCATACCAAAACTGAGGGCGTCGGCGAGTGAATCAAGCTGAACGCCAAACTTTGATGTAGTCCTTGTGGCTCTGGCTACGCGCCCGTCCAGGCCATCGAAAATAGCCGCCAGTATTAATAGCGATGCAGCCCACAAAAATGAATTTTGGTCAGAGAGGCTGGTGGCGTTTATTGAAATGATAACGCTTGAAAAGCCGCACAGTACAGATATCAGCGTGATGGCAGATGGCAGCGCGAATTTTGAACGCCGCACAGCTCTTTTGCGCCTTGCTCTTCGCTCTTCGGGGTTTAGTTTTCGTCTCATGCTTAAAAGCCTCGCGTGTCAGATGGAGTCGCCCTGTCAAATTATATTTTCAAAAGCCTTTGTGAAATCACTCAGTCTATTCTCCTGATTGTAAAACGGAAAGCCCCAGACATAGTATTCGTTGTCATCGGCAAAGGTCTTCTTTGGTATCCCTTTGCTCTTGATTTGCAATAGGAAATCCTCTTTCCATTTGTCTTGCGCTATCAGGTGGCTGCCTTTCGGCTCAACGAAGATCTGGTACTGCTCAAAGCCTGTGCTATTACGCCTTCGAAGAAACATCAGGTAATCTGGTTCAAACCGTTCGCCATCATTGAAAGAGTATAAAACAAGTTGCCTCTCGTTACGCACAAGATAGACTTTTTCGTAATCAGCCTTCAGCTTGTCAACATAGTGGGAGAAGTATGCCACAAACGCTTTCTCCTCGGTCGTCCCGAAATTGTCGTTGAATACGTACCAGTTGGCCACTCCGAGGTCTATCTTCCATTCAGGACGGACAGCGGGGGCATTCTGCGATATGCCCTCACCCTCATCATGGGGGTCAGTGATATGCAATGTTTTATTGCGGAAAACCTCTCTGAAATTCTTATCAGTAAACTCAGTAGTTCCCTCATATGTTTCCCTGATAGCGAAAATCTCGCTGCCAATTCTCTCCAGAACATCTATACAGGCGGTAAATAATGTTTTAGGGTTCGGCTCTATGTCAGGATTTTCGATTAATATTCTCACCCCGCCAAGATAAGCGTCATTCATGATAAACTCGCGTAACGTCTTCAGATTCGGGAAATAGCTCCGCAAAACATTGAATTTATACACGTCAATACGCCGTAGCGCCTTGTGGACAATCGAATAGTTATACTCGGCAATCTTCCCGATGGTCGTCCGATATAAATATGTCTTGACAGTTGTGTTCGTTGGGGCGTTCATCATCATTGTATCCATCGCCGTTTTGCCGGTATTGACGAAAACAGAGTATTCCCTATCACGCGCTGATGGCAGTAATTCTGTAATATCTTTGCGGCTTTTTACTTCACGCTTGTTAAGAAACACTATGCCGCTTTTGTATAGCTCATCCTGCCTAAATTCCTCTTTCATTATATGCTGTATTTCTATCTGATTTTCTGGCATGATTCCTGTGGCAATCAGAGCCTTGTTTAACTCATCTATATAGCGACTGTCGTATTGGCAATGGTAATATAGCTCTTCGCATACACGGAGCGGATTTTCAATATCGCCGTCATATTTGCGCTTGTACTTGTATTTTTTGTCATCTTCCTCAATGACAAAGGGACAATACCGTGCGCCGCGCCCTATAAGCTGCGCCTCGGCAATAGTCGTTTTGCCCGGCTTGCCAGTCTGAGCGTCGCGTGTTTCGTAAAGGCGCACAATATCAAAGAGATTCAGGACATCCCAACCCTCATCCAATTTCTTGACTTCAAATATCGCCCTGTACGGATTATTTCTGCTTTCCAGTGAGTTCAATAGTATCTGGCGCTCTTTAGCCTCCTTGTCGTCATTTACCGAAATACAGCGATCAGGACTGAATTCTTCTCTTAATTCTTGCGCCAGTTTGTCAAAATCAATCCCTTTGCCAGCGTAGTAGGTCGCCATGCGCTTCACTTCGGCAAGGGGAGAGGTTGTAATGACGCGTTCCAATGTTGAACTCGTCAACATCCGAATCATCTCGTAAAAGTTTTGTTCAAATTCCTTGCTTTCCGCGATGGTTCTCGCTTTAAACAGGACCACCGGCTTTATGTATAGCCGGTGGTCTTGAAATATCTTCATGCGGTACTGGCTGAAGAGAAGGGCTAGCAAGGCGCGGTCTGTATGTGTGATGTCAGCGCGTATGGTCTTTATTTGCTTTGAATACTTCTCCTCGCGGAATTTGCGAAGGGGATAGTCGAAAATGATTTTGTTTTCATAATCCCTTAAAATATAGGAGTTTTGCAAATCACAGGTGGCCGTAAATTCAAGCAGTATATTATTGCGGTTGGCCTCAAAAATTTTGCGTACCGTGGTTTCCCAGCTTTTTTGCAACTCTTCCTCTGTCTTATCCACCTTGCCACGCCGCGTGTCCACATTGAGGTGGTGCGCCTCGTCTGCTATCATTACGGTTTTTGTATCGGCAAAATCATCGAAAGAAGGTGCGTTCTCCTTTGCGAACCACATATCTGAATGAAGTCCCTGTGTGGTCGTGAAACAGATATTGACGGCATCAGAGTTTGCCCCCTGAAAGTTGCTAACCTCATTGATTTTTACCTGCTCGCCATCTATGACTATTTCTTCCGCGAACAGGTACTTCTGGGAAGTAACATTCAGAAAATTGTCCATCGTCTTTTTGACAATGTTGTCAAGGTTTACAAAAAACAGAAAGTTACGGTAGCCGCGTTTGTAGAGATAGATTATCAGTCCCGCCATAATGAGCGTCTTGCCGCTGCCGGTCGCCATGTGAAAAAGGACTTGCGTTGGATTCGGGCGTTTATCGCTTTCATAGAAATGAATAAAATTGCGGAAAGCCGCCTCTTGATAATGTCGCAACTCGAAAGCTGGATTAAGGTTCGCGGCTATGTATCCCGGCATTTCCAAATACAGAAGCGGCGCGAATTCACGAACGGAATCCATATGCTGAAAGAGGAACATTACTCACCCCCCAACCCGTAAAAACTGCGCGTGAATGCTTTGTCAGCATCGCTGATAGCGTATTCTTCATCATCCATGTCGCATAAATTGACATACAGCATGTTCTTATCAAGCAGTTCCAAGAGAAAGCGTTTTTTGCCGTCAAGCGTCAATGCTTCAAACTCGCCTGCGTTTTCAGATATCTTGGCCGGATTGACCTTGCTGCTGATGAAGCCCGTCTGCAATATCTGGTCAAGTAAATCAGCTAACCCTTGGTCAGCGCTTGCGCTTATTACATTGTCAATAAAATGTTGATTACATTTGGCGAGTTCGCAATAGATAATGCTAGAAGTAGGCGCAATATCTTTCATTACAAAAACATTACGCAAGAGAGTATCCGTTTTAACATAATCCATTTGTTCAACTAGAATAAACCTTCTTTGTCCCCCATCTTTGTTAATTTCCATTACTGCGTGACCTGTTGTACCGCTACCACCAAAGAAATCAAGTATTATAGCGTTTTTGTCTTTCTGGACAGACGCGTAAATGCAGTCCATCACAGTGTAAAGTGATTTTGGAAAGGAAAATTTTGTGTCTGGAATGATAGATTTCAACAATTTCGTACCATAAGAATTTGCGTCATATTTGGGACTAGTCCACACTGTTTTATGTGTACCAAAATCTTTACCGATTTCAATGTCATAGCCGTTCCTGGTGGCTTTGGCGCGTAAATATTTTATTATTTCGGACTCGCTTTGTTGCGCATAACGCCATTTTCGTTCTACACCTTTTCTGTCAATAGGGTAAACATGATATTGATTGCCGTGTCGCTCAGTTTGTTTTGGATGGTAATCATCGTCTGCTACATTTCCAAATCCAACAATAGAACCGTTTTCAATGATAACAGGATAAAAACAACTTTCTGCATCTGTACGGAGAGATTCCCCACCCCAGTTACGGAATGGCGACCAGTCAATTTTTTCAATCTTCCTATCGCCTATTGTTTTCTTGTTTTTTGGTGTTACAAAGATAGCAAACTCGTGAGTATAAGAAAAATTGGTTCCGATTACACCACGAGGGTTATGAATAATGGTAATGCAGTCAACATCGCTGTCGGGAAATAACTCTTCTATCAAAATCTGGATGCGTGGTTGCTCATTCTTATCAATGGCAACAATAAGCACGCCGTCCTTGTGCAATAGTCGTTTAGCAATTTCTAGACGATTGTTCATAAATGTAAGCCATGACGAACGATTAAATGTGTTATTATATGCAAAAGTATTAGCATTGCTTGGCGGGTTGTACGGGGGATCTATGTATATGCACTTCACCTTCCCTTCATACCTTTTCAACAACGATGCAATAGCAAGCAGATTATTCCCTTTAATAATCAAGTTGTCAACATCATTGAAAGTTACACTATCTTCAACGCCGCTTGCTGTATATCGTTTAGCGCCAACAAGCACTTTGGGGTAAAGCAGTCTGTCCACCTCGTCTGGTGCTAGTGTTTCGTTGTAGAAAACTTCATCACGCTTCTGGTCGTCTTTAGTCTGTCCGCCCTCAAGAACACAGTCTTTATATGGAAACTCAAGGACAACCTCTCTTGATGTCGAAAGAAAGTCCCCGTTCCCATTCGTCAATCCAATCCGATTTTTGAATCGCGTGTAGCTGTCTGGCAAGAATTGGCGGTTGTTGACCACCCAACCAAAGCTGACTTTATCAAAGACGAGAACCCCGTCTACTTCGGCGAAGAAATGCTCTTTAATATCGGCGTTGGAAAGGAGCAAGCGAATCAAATTAGCGTCCATGTTTAGGGAAGCCTCATAGACTCTGTTGCGAAGGAGCGTTCCATCTTCCGCAAAGAAACGTTTGTCCGCTTTCAGGGCTTCCAGCAGTGTATCAAAAAAGTTAGCCATGTTTTTTCATGCTCCTACTTAGCCTTTATGACATACATAGCCTGCCTCAGCGCCAGGTTGATACCATTTACGGCGTGCCTGTGTAATGTATTCATGGGAGTATATTTTAGCGTGTTTCAACAGCACGGTGTCTAGAGCTGTTCAACTTTGAAAAAGTTGAACCGTGCGGCGCGCATAGGCTGCGCTGTGATTGTAGCGAGCCGCCACAAGGCGGGGAGCGAAACGGAAAGCGCAGATGTCATTTTGGCGCTACAAGTTGCTTCTCAAAGTTGAATTGCTCCAGCCAATAGAAATGCAAACTGATTCATTCATGTCAACCACTTGGCAAAGATAGAAACGAAATTACACTATGTGTGGAGAGATACATGCGCATTGTTGTAGTCGGCGGCGGCCACGCTGGAATTGAAGCGGCGCGAATTGCCGCTAAGATGGGCGCGCCGACAACCCTGGTGACAATAAACCTGGATCAGATAGGCCAGATGAGCTGCAATCCTTCGATAGGCGGTGTTGGCAAAGGGCACATAGCCCGGGAGATTGACGCCCTCGGCGGCCTGATGGGGCGGCTGATTGACGCTACAGGAATCCACTTCAGGACAATAAACGAAAGCCGAGGTTTCGCCGTGCGAGGCCCCCGCGCCCAGGCGGACAGGGTGAGATACAGGATAGAAGCCAGACGTCAACTGGAGGCCACGGCCAATCTCCAATTACGGCAGGGCCATGTTGAATCAATACTATTTGGCCCTGGGCAGCGGGTTTGCGGAGTTTCACTCCTGGATGGCTCTGAAATAGCCTGTGACGCCGTGGTCTTAACAGCCGGGACATTTTTGAACGGTCAAATACTGATTGGGGATAAGCGCATCGAAGCCGGACGGGCCGGTGAGCCTGCCTCAATACGCCTGGCAAATCAATTAAGGAGCCTGGGATTAGCCTGGCGCCGCCTGAAGACAGGTACCAGTCCGCGAATTGACGCCAGAACGGTTGATTACAGTAAAATGCAGCCCCAGCCAGGGGATAATCCCCCAAGTCAGTTCAGCTTTTTTGGGCCTGGTGTAGTTTTACCCCAGGTTGATTGCCATATTGTTTTCACAACGCGAGAAACCGAGCGGATAGTCCGTGAAAACCTGCATCGGTCATCCATGTACGGCGGTCACATAGAGGGCGTAGGCCCCAGGTACTGCCCCTCCATAGAAGATAAGTTTGTAAAATTCCCCGACAAAGAGCGCCACCAGGTTTTTGTGGAGCCGGATTCCCTTGAAACCCGCGAACTATATTTATCTGGCCTGTCAACTTCTATGCCTATAGACGTTCAGCTTCAAATGGCGCGTACGCTGGATGGCTTTGAGAGCGCTGAAATATTAAGACATGGCTACGCAATAGAGTACGATTCCATTGACCCCTTGCAACTCGACTCAACCCTTGCCGTTTCAGGCATAGCGGGGCTTTGGACGGCAGGCCAGATAAACGGAACCACCGGCTACGAAGAGGCGGCGGGTCAGGGACTAATAGCCGGAGTAAACGCCGCGCGCTACTTGCAAAACAGAGAACAGTTTATTATTAGCCGCGCTGACGCCTATTTAGGCGTGATGATAGACGACATCGTGACCAAGGGGGCCGATGAGCCGTATCGTATGCTGACGGCAAGGGCCGAGCGCAGACTTGACCTGGCCGCTGATTTGGCCGATGTGAGACTACTGGATAAGGCAAGGTCAATAGGGGTTTTGAGCGATTCTGAAATCGCCGCAGTAGAAAAACGCGCCGAGTGGCGACAGTCGCTATCGCAGGCGTGCGATTCCGAGTGGGTAAAAAAAACGTCTGAATACGCGCGCTTCGCCATTGAGAGCGGGTTGACGCTGAATCATGGAATGACTGTCGCCGAGCTGCTGAAAAGACAGCAAATAGGGCCTGAACAGGTTGATGAGAT
>JAISSN010000151.1 GCA_031273105.1 Holophagales bacterium
CAGATGGCTCTGTTGTCCAGAATTACAACCATAGACGGCAAAACGCTGCCCTATGACGATTTTCTCGACCTGGACATGGAGGACTTAGTCTTTTTGGGAAAGCTGGAGCTTCCAGGCTCAGGCGCGTCCCCGCCTCCGTCATTCTGACAATAAGCAAGATCACTAAATGGGATTGAGCTAAAACTAAAAGAATGGGTAGAACGCGACGACTTGATCGTTTCAAAGCGCAAACCCCCCGCCGTCAGAAAACAAACCCAATCCAAACCCCCCGCACCCGCCGGGCCAGGCTACAAAGACGATACCTTGCCCCCGCCTATTAAATGATGAAAGCAACTATAAAAACACTTTGAAAAACAAAGAAATAATTTTGAAAAAAACTAAAAAAATATTCAAGTTTTCGGGCTGATTATCCGATAATATTATTGTGAGGTCAGGATGGACTTTCGAGAACTGGAGAAGATAATCAAAGCCGATGGATGGAAACTACAATACGCCAAAGGCTCGCACTACCAATACAAACATGATGTCAAACGAGGTAAAGTAACGATTTCGCGGCACAAAGGAGACATAGACATTACAGTAATCAAATCTGTACTCAGACAAGCTGGTCTAAAATAGGAGACAACATGAAACTTAGCTATCCTGCGGTTTTTTACCCCTATGAAAAGGGGGAAGGATACGCAGTCACTGTTCCCGACCTTCCTGGTTGTACTTCAGGCGGCGACAACCTTGCCGAAGCTATCTTAATGGGCATTGACGCGGCTTCCGGCTGGATACACACGTCATTAGAAGATGGTGAAGACATCCCGCCCCCAAGCCGAATAGAGGACATCGAACCCGATCCAGAAATCGGGCAGGGCTTTGTAAACTGGATAGCCCTGGACATCGAAGCCTTCGCGGAAAAATACGGCTATCCAATGCCTGTTCACGCTTGAAACGCTTGCGGCGCCGTATTCGCAGCTTGAAATCTATCCGTTAAAATGTGATATCTCTATCCGCTAAGTTAATAATCACCTGGTTCCCAGAGTGTCGTTATAAGTAACATCCCATGTTCCCGACAGCGGAAAACAGATATTCCATGTTGGCGGTCTGTATTTTTTCATTGTCGTCTATGAGCAGAATGTTGGGCATTGCTTTACGCCAACACTGCCTCAATTTGATCTACCGCCCAGTCAATCTGCTCCCTGGTTATCACCAGCGGCGGCGCCAGTCGTATGGTTTGTTCGTGGGTGTCCTTGCAGAGCATTCCGCGATCTTTAAGCTGATAGCAGTAGGGTCGCGCCTTACCGGCCGATGCTTTTATATGGACGCCCGCCCAAAGGCCTATGCAGCGGATTTCTTCTACCTTGTCTGTTTTCATGCCGCTCAGGCGTTGTTCAAAGTGCGCGCCCAATTCACAAGACCTCTCAACCAACTTTTCGTTAATCAAAACGTCCAATGCGGCTGAGGCGACGGCGCAGGCCAGCGGGTTTCCGCCGTACGTCGAGCCGTGTATGCCGGGGGTGAATACGCCCATGACCTCTTTTGTCGAAAGAAATGCGCTGACGGGATAAAAGCCCCCCGACAGGGCCTTGCCTATGGTCACGCCGTCGGGGCGTATGCCTTCGTGTTCAAAGGCAAATAACTTCCCAGTGCGCCCCAGGCCGGATTGGATTTCGTCCAGTATCAAAAGGCATTTGTGTTTATCGGCTAGTTCCCGCAGGCCCTTTAAGAAACCACGGGGGGGTATCACCACGCCGCCTTCGCCCTGTATTGGCTCCATGAAGATAGCCGCCGTGTTTGGCGTAATTGCTTCTTCTGCGGCTTTCAGGTCGCCGTATGGCACTACCTTGAAGCCAGGCGTGAATGGGCCAAAACCGCCGAAGCTGTCTGGGTCTGTGCTGAATCCAACTATAGTGGTTGTGCGCCCGTGAAAGTTGCCGTCGGCGGCTATGATTTCAGCTTTGGGGTATTCAATGCCCTTTACGTCGTACGCCCACTTACGAGCCGCTTTAATGGCCGTTTCGACTGCTTCCGCGCCGGAATTCATCAAGAGCGCCCTGTCAAAGCCGGTCAATTTGCATAACTTTTCCAGCAGCGGCGGAAAGGCGTCATTCCTGAAGGCGCGGCTGGTCAGGGCCAGCTTGCGTATCTGCTGAATCATCGCCTCGGCTATATATGGGTGGTTGTGTCCCTGATTAACCGCGCTGTAGGCCGCGAGAAAATCCATGTAGTTGTTGCCGTCAACGTCTGTGAGAAATACGCCCTCGCCTTTAGAGCAAACCACATCCAGAGGTTTGTAATTTTGGGCGCCGAATTGGTTTTCCTGCTCAATCAGAGCTTTAGATTTAACGCTAAGTTCAGGCATCTCGTCTCCAATTGAAAAATGGTTATTGTACATGTATCGCTCCCGAATTTCCATCCTGTAATTTAGGGCTGTACACAGATAAAATCCCGAAGGCCCATTTGTGGGATCAAAAGTCAGCAAGTACCGTCTGAAACTAGCCAGACTATCGGCTCATAACTGTTCTGAATTGCCCTGAACCGCCCTTGGGGGAACACATGCGAGCGCACCTCATACTAAAGGACGGCGCGGTCTTTAGAGGACGCGCGCCGCTTGGGTTTGGCGGCAGCGGCGAGGCCGTGTTTACTACCTCGATGACCGGCTACCAGGAAATTCTTACAGACCCAAGTTTTTTTGGGCAGCTAGTTACTATGACATTTCCGGAACAGGGGATTTACGGGATTCACCGCGGCCTTCAGGAGGCAGATCACCCTTTAGCAAGGGGGTTACTTTGCAGACGCCTGACTTCAAGCCCGGCCCACGTCTTTGCTGAAACCGACGTTGGAAGCTGGCTGAGAAAACATAGGACGCCGATAATGACGGAGCTGGACACCAGAGCGCTCACTCTGCACATACGCGATCGCGGCGCTCAGCCAGCAATTATCTGGACAGAGGCCGACGGCAGCCTTGAGGGAGGCGTCCAAAAAGCGTCAGAACTGCCGGGTATGGCCGGACAGGCTCTCTGCGCGGCGGTCAGTTGCAAGGATCGCTGGGAAATGCCAAATCCGGACGCAAAATTTCGCGTTGCCGTGCTGGACGGGGGCATTAAGGCGTCAATACTAAAACTGCTGCGCCTTGCCGGATTGAGCCTCGAAATTTTTCCCTGGGATACAAACGCGGATGAACTGCTTGCGCCGCGCTTCAACGGTGTATTTTTGAGCAACGGCCCGGGAGACCCGGCCGCCCTGCCTTCCATGCAGCGCGAGGTTTCCAGGCTCATAGGGCAGAGGCCGATCTTTGGCATTTGCCTGGGACACCAGCTTTTGGCCCACGCCCTTGGCGGCTCTACCTTCAAGCTGCCCTTCGGCCATCGCGGCGCTAATCAGCCCGTGATTGACCTGGAGACCGGGCGAATCGAAATCACGGCCCAAAACCACGGCTTTGCCGTGGGCGAAGACAGTTTGCCGGGCGACGTGGAAATAACCCACCGCCATTTGTCTGACAATACCGTGGAGGGCGTTAGGCATAAAAAACTGCCCATATTCGGCCTGCAGCACCACCCCGAAGCCAGCCCTGGCCCTCACGACGCCATGGGAGCCTTTGCCAGATTTGTTGAAATGATGGCGCGGTGACGTTATGCCAAAGCGTGCAGACATTTCATCCGTGCTTGTTCTTGGCTCCGGGCCGATAGTCATAGGGCAGGCCTGCGAGTTTGACTATTCGGGAACCCAGGCCCTCAAGGCCCTTCGAGAAGAAGGCGTCCGCACGGTTCTGCTCAACTCAAACCCTGCCTCCATAATGACAGACCCGGGCAGGGCGGACGCTACGTACATTGAGCCGTTGACGCTGAAAGTCCTCGAAAGCGTCATTGAAAAGGAAAGGCCCGACGCGATTTTGCCTACCGTGGGCGGTCAGACGGCGTTAAATCTGGCCATGGCGGCCCATCAGTCGGGCGTTCTGGAAAAGCATGGCGTAAAGCTGATTGGCGCCCAACCCGGGGCCATAGAGCGCGGTGAGGACAGGGAAAAGTTCAAATCCCTCATGGATGAACTGGGCCTGGAAACCTGTAAGGGGGGGTTTGCCAACTCCATAGAAGAGGCCCGGACAATAGTTAAGCAAACGGGCTTTCCCGCCATTCTCAGGCCGTCTTTTACGCTGGGGGGCAGCGGCGGCGGCATTGCCTACAATATTGAGGAATTTGAAACCATAGTCCAGAGAGGCCTGGATTTAAGCCCCATAAGACAGGTTCTGGTCGAAGAGTCCATCCTGGGCTGGAAAGAGTTTGAACTGGAGGTAGTCCGGGACCTGGACGACAATGTGGAAGTTATATGTTCCATCGAAAACCTGGACCCGATGGGTATTCACACGGGGGATTCCATAACAATAGCCCCCGCGCTGACTCTCACGGACCCCGAATACCAAAAAATGCGAAACGCTGCCCTTGCCGTTATACGCGGCGTAGGGGTTGAAACCGGCGGCTCCAATATTCAGTTTGCGCTGGAGCCATCAAAAGAGCGATTGATCGTCGTGGAAATGAACCCAAGGGTCAGCCGCAGCTCCGCGCTGGCTTCCAAGGCCACGGGCTTCCCCATAGCCTGGGTGGCTACCAAGCTGGCGCTGGGCTACAGGCTGTGGGAACTTCCAAATTCCATCACACACCGCACCAGGGCCGCCTTTGAGCCTGTTATTGACTATATCGTTGTAAAAATACCGCGCTTCACCTTTGAAAAATTTCCCCTTGCCGACAGGACGCTTGGCACCCAGATGAAGAGCATCGGCGAGGTTATGGCCATTGGAAGAAGTTTTCAGGAGGCATTTCAAAAGGGGTTGAGGAGTCTTGAAGAAGGCTATCCTGGCCTATCGGGCGGCATGGACGGCAAGCTGGAAATGAACCGTCTCTTTGAACACCTGCAAACTCCAGGCCCGCAAAGGATTTTCTGGATATACCTGGCGTTAAAAGCCGGACACACGGTGGAAGAACTCCATAGACGCACACACATAAGCCCATGGTTTTTAACAGAGATGGAGTGCATCGCGGTGCTGGAGGGCCGACTGCGCGGCTTTGGCCTGGATCGCCTGCCGGTCAAGCTATTGGAGAACGCCAAGCGTGCGGGCTTCTCGGACGCTCAGATAGCCTCTTTTACGGGTAGCCATGAGTCCCGCGTTGCAGCCAAGCGCGCCGCCGCAGGCGTCATGCCCGTTGTGAAGCGCGTTGATACGTGCGCCGGAGAGTTTGACGCCGAAACGCCTTACCTCTACCAGACCTGGGACTATGAATCCGAAGCGCCGCCCACGGACCGCCCAAAGGCCATAGTTCTTGGCTCAGGCCCAAACCGCATTGGTCAGGGCGTGGAGTTTGACTGCTGCTGCGTACAGGCCGTTGAGGCTATTCGGGCCAGCGGCGTTGAAGCAGTCATGGTGAATTGCAATCCGGAAACCGTCAGCACCGATTTTGATACCTCTGACCGTTTGTACTTTGAGCCGCTGGATTTTGAATCGGTAAAATCCATAGTTGACTATGAAGCGGCTACAGGAAAGCTGCTTGGCGTATTCACCCAGTTTGGCGGTCAGACTCCGCTTAAATTGGCCTCCAGACTCAACTCCGCAGGCGTCGCGCTATTGGGTACGCCTCACCAGGCCATTGTTGACGCGGAAGACCGTGAGAGATTCGGGCGGGTTCTGGAAAGGCTCAATGTTCCAGTCGCGCCCTGGGGAACTGCTTCCAGCTATGAAGAGGCAAGGTCCGTGGCCAGGAGGATTGGCTACCCTGTCATGGTTCGCCCGAGTTTTGTACTGGGCGGGCGGGCCATGGCCGTGGTTTTTGACGACCCAGCCCTTGAAGAATACATGCGCGAGGCGGCGTTGGTCAGCGAAGACCAGCCCGTTCTCATTGACCACTACCTGGACGCGGCCCAGGAACTGGATGTTGACCTGGTGTGCGACGGCGAAAATGTAGCCATAGCGGGCGTCATGGCCCACATCGAAGAAGCCGGCGTACACTCCGGCGATAGTTTTGCCGTATTTCCACCCTTAGGAATTAACCCGAAACTGGTCGAGGACATAAAGGAAAAGTGTCGGCGCCTGGCCCTTGATATTGGCGTCAAGGGCTTGATTAATTTCCAATGGGCCATTAAAGACGGCGTCGCCTACTGCCTGGAAGCCAACCCAAGGGCCAGCAGAACTGTTCCCTTTATCAGCAAGGCCACGGGCCAGGATTGGGCCGGTATAGCGGCCAGGATTGGCCTGGGCCAGAACCTCTCGGCCCAGGGCGTTAGTGACGGCGCTCCTATAGCGGTTGCTGTAAAAGGCGTTGTTTTTCCCTTTTCAAAATTCCCCGGCGTTGACCCTGTGTTAGGGCCTGAAATGAAATCAACCGGCGAAGTAATGGGAATAGGCGAGAGCTTCGGAGAGGCGTACGCTAAGGCTCTCCTGGCCTCTGGAATACCGTTGCCAAGCTCGGGCACTGTATTTCTTTCTGTCTATGACCATGACAAGGCTCAACTTCCAGAACTCGCCAGAAAGTTGATCGCCCTGGGCTTTGCCCTTTGCGGAACCGACGGCACGGCGCGCCACGTTGAAGAAACCCTGGGCGTCAAAATCCGGCGAGTTCAAAAGGTAATGGAAGGCAGGCCAAATACCATTGACCTGCTGATAAACGGTGAAGTCCAGTGGGTGATCAATACGCCCAAGGGGAGAAACGCCTTCTATGATGAAAGCGCCATCAGACGGGAATCCCTTAGGCTCAAAATCCCCTGCCTGACAAACATGAACGCCGCTCTAGCGGCCTGCGAGGCTATAGAATCTTTCAGAGGGGATTTTTATGTCAAAAGTTTGCAGGAGCGCGGGAAAACAATGGTCTAAATGAATTTAAGCAATGACCAGGTCCAATTCGTTATCTATCACTTTCAGCCAGTGCTGGCTGGAAGTAAAGCCTATCGGCAGGGACAGCTCTTTGGACGAATTAACCAGGATTGGGTCGTATCGCTCCGCAATCACTACGGCGGCCTGGCCATCGCGTAGTTTTAACTGACTGTGAATATTGCGGAATGACGGGAGGCTTTCATTTGGATTTCCGCCGACCTCAAGGGAAATAAGCAGAATATTTATATTTGGCATTGTTTGCACATGGTGGCTGTCCAGTCCGTCGCATTGCTCCAGACGGACATAGCCAACTTCTTTCAGCGACTTTATGAGGTCATCGCATGAGGCCCCGCCGGGCTTTACAAGCAATAGGCCGTTAGTTCTGCGCGCCAGACGCATTAGTAGCTCTGGAAGGGGCTTATGGGCTTCTTCTTGTTCTGGAATCTCGGTCGTAATTATAATGGCTTTTGCGTCCGGCTCGCTGTCGGCGACCGCGGCTTCCGCGTCGCTTTTTGCAGATTTGGGCGATGTTTCGGGAGCGGCTGCTGAAGAATGGGGCGCGCCTCCCTCGCTCCCCCCCCTCTCTCTAGACTGGAGTACTTTTGCCAGCGTTTCTTCCTGCTCTGCGTCCAGCAATCCAAAGACCAGCGCGACAAAAATTATTCCCTTTTTTTCAAATACGTGGGCCACTTCGCCGCGCAACCTGAGGGGGCTTGACAGCTTTGGCAGGCCGTCAATACGCACTACCGGAAATTTTTTTTCTCTCTGGAACAGGATTGTATCCAACCTCAGCCTTGCGCCATCCTCAATTCTGAAAGCGCGTTCCGGTCTGAATGCCAGGCCGCCGAGCGACAGGTCCAAAAGCGTCCCGACGGCGCCCAGCCCCGGCAGCCCTGAATCCTGTAAATAGACAGTTACGTTTTCCCTGGGTCTGAAAGGATATCGTTTGTGTTCGCGCCGCCCGACCTTTTCCATGGTTTTAGGCAAATCAAACAAATACTGCAAATGCTTGACACGGCCCTGGTATTTGAGCATGGCTTTCCAAAACTCGCCAAGCGCCCCTATGGAAACTTTGCACGGGGTCTCCTGAGGCAATTCGGCGGCCAGCGGCCTGAGCATCTTCAGCACTACCTGCATAACGGCAAGATCAACGCTGACAACGGAGGAAGCGTGCGGTATGGCCCTCACTCCTTCCACGTTTAGCGGAAACTCTTCCTGGCTGTTCATCAGCTCTAAAAATGCCTTTGGAACTTGAGGGTCCTGTGCCTGGGATGGTTGATTCAAGAAGGGGTACCTCCACTTCCCTCAAATAACATAAAAGGTTTGCACGATTCATACCAAGTAGCGATGGCGCCAGACTTCATCTTTTCCACCAGACATAATTGAATTACGTAATAACGCCAATATTTAGGGGTATCGCTATAGCCGGAATGAAATACCTCGCAGAATACGACAATCACTCGTCTTTAAAGCCCATTCCATTAGATGAACTTCCAGAGTTAATAGGCAAGGTTGTATGGTCTGATACCAAGTGGTAGTTTTCGCATAAGTGATGATTTGTGATTTGCCTTAAGCGAGGCGTGTGGTCTGGCAGATAAGCGTTGGTAGCAAGCTCGCCGCTTGCGGCGGCGTCACCCGGGCGCGGATGGGGAGGCAGGTCAGGTTGGTGGAGGTGACATTCACACGACATTTTTATGACATTCCCTGACATTTTGTGACAACTTTTGCCACTTCATGACAAACCTGCTGGCAATTTCAGTTTTTGTTCTTTCCGTCCAAACCCGCGCCCTTCAATGCGTTGCGCCCCCCATGTCAAACCTGCTGACATGACAAACCTGTCGTCACCCCACATTCTCCAAGTGTGCAATCCGCCGTGGTACCTGCTGTAACAAATATTCGGACTGGATTACCATTCGCATCCACGGCCAAATGTATTTTCGAGTTGAGCCCCCTTTTGGAACGCTTGCGATGCCGTATCCGCAACTTGGTCGGGGGCCTATCGTTTGTTTGAAAGGGAGCGCATAGACAAGCAAGCTTTGTTCGGAGCTGTCAGAAACGCGGTAT
>JAISSN010000019.1 GCA_031273105.1 Holophagales bacterium
TGGGTGATGGTCACGCTGAAGTGCTCGCCTTTTATGTATGAACCTGGAATGACGTTCAACTTGCCTATTGAATTAAGGCCGACTTCATTGGCGTTGATGGTAATGCCGTCGCTCGACCTCAAGTCGAGGCTCCTGTTGAAGATTTCATCGCGCCAATTCTTGCCGGCCCTGTCCTTGGCAAAGACGGGCACTACAATAATGCCTTCCTTTTCAAGAGCCTTACGACCGCCAACCAGGTAGTGCAGCGAATTGAGCTTGGTCCTCTGTGTTTCATTGGTTTGGGCCAGAGCGCTCATCTCTTCAATCAAGTTGGCCTTTTCGGAGTACATAGCTTCAATTTCCGACTGTATCACGGCTTTTTGGGCTATCAGGTCTGTCAATTCCTCCTGCAACTGTTCGGCCCTCGAAGTAGCCGCGTCGCGCTCGGTCTCTATCTGTTGCCTCTCTTCAGCCTGCATCTCAGTGGGGCTTTGCGCGGCGCTGCCCTGGGCCACCCAGGTGCCATACACGCCGTTGGAATAGAAGTGATAGACCTCAAAACCAGGGGCCAGCCTATCCATGATAAGGACGCGGCTGACGAGCCTTCGGGCCGTTTCTTCATTAACCTTTTTATTTCTGAGGAATTTCATAGCGAGGCCATAATGGTTATCGTTTTCTTTTGCGGTGTCGGGCCTGGGAAGAACTGCTCTCAAACTGCTTATTCTCGCGTTCAAGTCTTTGATTTCCTTGTCCTTATCCAAAACTTCCTGAATCAGAGCCTTTGGCGTATTGTCTTTTTCCGCTTTTACCCTCGCTTCCAGAAAACTCTTCTGCTCTGGCGTAAGCTCCATCGTTTCAGAGTCAAGCCGCATGTTATCGACGCCCGCTTCCCTTAGCTTGACGGATTGCTCCGCGCCGGTCAGCCTGGATTTTTGCTGCAAGTCGTCTAATTCCATTGCTTTAATAGTCAAGTCCTTAATTTCCCTCTCCTGGGGCGTATCCTTGTTGCACGCAAGCGTCAAAATCAACGCCAATGCTACAGCAAGCCCAATAAAACGCCGCAAATCAGCCGCAAAGTTCATTTTTCCCTCCGTTTGGGTAAAATTACCCTCATTATTGATAATGACTGATTTAGTAACTTTGTTTCATTTTTCGATATTGTGATATTGTGATAAATGTCACAAAGCGAACGCGCCGCTGGGGTAATAGAAGTTGAAATGAGTTAATATAAATCACTTAGACGCTTGCAAGCGGGTTTGACTTTGCTGAACAAGCGGCTTGAGTGTACAATAGCTCTATAGTTCAACTTGAAACACTTTGCCAGGAGTTTAAATGGCCACCGCAAACATACGCCTCTTTACCTCAGAAAGCGTTACAGAAGGGCATCCCGACAAGATGGCCGATCAAATCTCCGACGCGATTTTGGACGCCGCCCTGAAAGACGACCCAAACAGTCGCGTAGCCTGTGAAACCCTGCTCACGACGGGACTGATCCTGGTAGCGGGTGAAATCACAACGAGTACATATATACCTGTGGCCGAAGTCGCCCGTAACGTAGTGAAGGACATCGGCTATAACCACCATGAAAAAGGATTTGACTGGGACACCTGTTCGGTTCTGGTGGCCATAGACAGGCAATCTCCTGATATCGCCATGGGCGTTGACCCAGGCGGCGCTGGGGATCAGGGCATGATGTTCGGGTATGCGTGTGATGAAACGCCGGATTTAATGCCTGCCCCAATCCATTACGCCCACATACTCACAAGAAAATTGGCCCAGGTGCGCCATGACAATATTCTTCCCTGGCTGAGACCGGACGGTAAAAGTCAGGTGACGGTTGAATATGACGGCGACAGGGTAGTCCGCATTAACACGGTGGTTATATCCACCCAGCACAACGACAACGTAAAAAGTTCAGAAGTGTTTGACGGTGTGGTCGCTAATGTAATCAAGACGGCTTTGCCGCCGGAGCTACTGGACGACAAAACCATTTTCCATGTAAATCCAACAGGGCGCTTCGTTATAGGCGGCCCAATGGGCGACACCGGCCTGACGGGGCGTAAAATCATCGTTGATACTTACGGCGGCAGCGGGCGGCACGGCGGCGGAGCATTTTCCGGCAAAGACCCAAGCAAGGTGGATCGTTCTGCTGCTTACTTTGGGCGATACATAGCTAAAAACATCGTTGCAGCGGGCCTGGCCAAAAGATGCGAAATTCAACTAGCTTACGCCATAGGCGTTGCCGAGCCCGTGTCCATCTCTGTTGACACATTCGGAACCGGCCAGGTTGACCCAGAGCAAATCGTCAGAGCCGTGCGCGGGGTATTTAGCTGCACGCCCAAAGCGATGATTGAAACCCTGGATTTACGCCGTCCGATCTATAAACAAACGGCTTCGTACGGACACTTTGGCCGTAAGGAATTTTCCTGGGAAAAAACAGACAAGGCGGATGCGCTTAAGGCGGCGATTAAGTAATTCCAATTCTACTTCAAAATTGCGTCCTGCAATTTTGAAGTAGTCGGCTGCTGCGAGAGCGTGGTCTCGCCTTGCCTCTCGAAATGCTACGCATTTCGGCGCGACATCCGTGTCGCGCATTCCAATTCTAAATAGAAATTAAAGCAATTTCTATTTAGAATTGGAATAATTCCGTTTCTGCATCAAAAATTGCTTTCCGCAATCCTGACATAGCGTTTTTTAGGAATCTGGCTTATGCTAAGTTGTATTCAATCCTGATTAAATGTGGCTTTGCATAGGCACATCTGGAGGCGCCGATCGGAATCGAACCGATGAATGGCAGATTTGCAGTCTGCGGCCTTACCACTTGGCGACGGCGCCATGAATTTCAATTTTGTTGCCCGAGCGAGCGGCGTCGGCTCACGGCGAGCTGCAGCCGCCTGCTGAAGACTGGAGCGGGTGAAGGGATTTGAACCCTCGACTTCAACCTTGGCAAGGTTGCACTCTACCACTGAGTTACACCCGCAGTGTTGAGCGGATATTTATGTTAGCAAATGGGGCGATAATGTCAAGCGTGTTTTTTTGTGTTGATGAAATGGGTATCAATGCGGGCTAACAGAACAATTATCAATGTGAACTGCTCAAATACTGGTATAATCAACCGCTTAGAGGATTGAAATGATTATGGTGCAACCCAGTGTGCTTCTCGGTTTGGATCTTGGCGCCAGTAAGGTTGTGGCTGTTGTAGCCGTCCATGAAGAAGTCGGCGTCCTCAAGGTGACAGGCGCCAGCCTTGCCAATCCCCAGGGCGGTATAAGACTGGGTGAAATAACGGACATCCACTCAACCGTGGCGGCCATCAAAATAGCCGTGGAAGAGGCTATGCGCATGGCAGGGCAGAATAAGGTTGACGGCATCATGGTTTCAGTAGATGGAATTCAATTCAAGGGGGAAAATCTCAGAGACTCAGTCACCATTTCGAGTCCCGACCGGGTGATCACGCTCCATGACCGAAACCGCGTCATGGATCAAGCCACAAGCGCATGCAAGTTAGCTAAAGAAGAGACCGTACTCCACATAGACCCGCAGATGTTTCATATAAAGGGCCAGAGGAACATCAAAAATCCGGTGAACATGATTGGGGAAACCCTCGAAGCCGAAGTGAGGATTATTGTCGCCCCCGCTCCCGTGCTTGAAAACATCAACAGGGCGCTTCACTTATCTGGCTTGCAAGGAGCCAGGCTCTGGTATTCTCCCCTCGCCAGCGCCAAAGCAGTACTATCCCGCGAAGACGCCGAAAACGGCGCCGTTGTTGTTGATATCGGGAAGCAGCTCACCCATCTGGGCATTTTCATGCGCGGCGCTCTGTTTCACAGCGCGGTTATCCCTATCGGCGGCGAGTACTTCACCACAGACCTTGAAATAACCAAACACCTTGGCGGCACTGACGTAGCGGAACGCATCAAGCGAGTTTATGGTACCGTTTTGCCCATGCAGGTTCCACAGGAAGAAATGATTGAACTGGAAGATGAGGGAAGGCAGGTTTCAAGAAGAGAACTTGCGGAAGTCCTGCACGCCAGGGCCGTAGAATTGCTCAACATGGTGCTTGCCGAAATTGGTCGGAGCGGTATTATTCATGAAATTCACGGCGGCGTCCACCTGGTTGGCGGCGGGGCGCTCCTGCCCCATCTGCCTATCCTGGCTCAAACCATACTGGGCAGGCCGCGCGTTGTCCTGGGCAAGGTCTCCGGACTTCAGGGTCTTCCCCAGGTTGTTGCGAATCCTCTTTACACGAATGCCCTTGGGGCGGTAAAAGTATTAAATGAAGATATGAATGAAACAACATCCAAGCCAATTCGCTCAAATGGTTTTTTCGAATGGCTGAAAAACTGGTTATAAATAAAGTATTGACGGAGAACTCATGAATGACATCGCGTTTTTGCCATGCCCCGTGCATCTCCCCGGCGCCAACATCAAGGTTGTTGGAGTAGGCGGAGCTGGCTGCAACGCTTTGAGCAGAATGATTGAAAGCGGCGTGTCCGGGGTTCAGTTTATAGCAATGAATACGGATCAACAGAGCCTTGCCCAGTGTAAGGCAGAGATAAAAATTCCAATCGGCCCCCTCTCCATGCGCGGCCTTGGCGCTGGAGGCAACCCGGAGCGCGGCTCTAACGCAGCCGAAGAAAGCCGTGAAGAAATACTGTCCAGTCTGCTGGACGCCGACATGATTTTTATTGCGGCCGGCTTGGGGGGAGGCACAGGAACCGGCGCGGCGCCTGTAATCGCAAGTTGCGCGAGGGAAATTGACGCGCTCGCCGTAGCGGTTGTTTTGACTCCCTTTTGTTGGGAGGGCCAGGGCAAGGCCCAAATAGCAGCTGTTGGTTTAGAAAACCTGCGCAACATGGCGGATTCAGTAATTGTCGTCTCTAACGAAAAAATCAAAAATTGGTGCGACCGCAATGTAAAGACGAAAGATGCGTACAGAGCCGCTGACAGTGTTTTGATTCAGGGCGTGCGGGGGATCACGGATCTGATTTTGCGTCCCGGAATAATTAACGGCGATTTTGCGGATGTAAAATCCGTTTTGTGCAATAGCAGAGAAGCCCTGATTGGAACAGGGCAGGGCCGCGGCGACGACGCCATACTGGACGCCGTTCGCAAGGCGTTGGATTGTCCCCTGTTGGAGCGCGATCAACAGGGTTCCGCGACTAAAATCATTGTTTCGGTTATGGCCGACTGGGATCAAATTGAATTTGCAGCCGTGGAAGTGGCGATGAATTACCTGAGAGAACACTACAGTGGCCAGCCAGACATCAAACTTTGCCAGGCCGAAGCGCCAGAATTAGATGATCGTGTTCTTGTAACAGTCCTGGCCTCCGGCTTTGATAGTACCGGTGCGCCAGAGGACTCTCGTTCAAGCCAGGACCTGGCGCCGCCGGAGCCGCCAACAATAGCTCTGCCGTCAAACACCCGCGTATATGGCGACACGCAAGCCATCATTGAATCCCCAACGCCAACCAGGTTCTTGCCCAGAGCCCCGACTCCCAGCGGTGAACTGGAAAGACTGGAAGGATTGACGGAGGCTCTCCACGTTCCCCCATCCATCCGCATGTCCAATGGCCGACTGCCGCTAGAGTAGGATTTATTGTGTTTGCCCATATCGGTTCCGCGTCTGGCGGCCTGAAGCGGTTTAATTTTGAGAAGCAACATGCGGCGTCAAAGTGACGTCTGCGCTTGGAACGCTTGCGAGGCCGTATCCGCAGCTTTCCGTTTCGCTCCCCGCATTTGGCGGCTCGCGGAACGAACGGCGCAGCCTAAGCGCTTCGTGCCAATTCAACTTTTTCAAAGTTGAATTGGTCTAGTTGTCCATGAGAGCGCCTGAGCCGATATTGTTGACCAGCAAAGCGAACTCGCGTTTTAAGCAAATGCGGGCGGCTCTTGACGCGCCCGGGGTTAAGCGGAAACAAACTGTTTTATTGGGTGAAAAACTGATATTGGAGTGGTTTGAGGCAAAGGCAAAGATTGCCTTGGTCGCCAGGAATCGCTTATCGCCAATACGCTGGCTGCGTTTAGAGGGACGCAAGGCGCATCGCGTTGAAGAAAAGCTGCCGCTGGAAACCTGGGAATTGAGCGAAAACCTGATGAGGGATATTTCAGGTTCCGCAAGTCCTCCTAGCATCGCGTTGGTGATGGAATTAGCAGACGGGCCGATTGATCCTCCAGCGGATTGGGTGATTGTACCGTGGGGTATTCAAGACCCGGGCAATTTAGGCGCTGTCCTGCGCTCCGCCGCCGCCTTTGGCTTTCAAGAAGCTATCCTGGGGCCTGAATGCGCCGACCCCTTCAATCCAAGGGCTTTGCGCGGATCTATGGGAGCCGCTTTTACGATGTCATTTAGACGTTTTTCTGAAGAACACTTTGCCGATGGCAGTTGGGTGGCTTTAGACAGCGGTACCGGAGCAACTCCCATCGGAGGGGTTGATCTGAGCGCACCTCTGCGCTTGATGGTCGGCAACGAGGGGCATGGTTGGCGAGACGCCGATTTGCCAAAAAGGTGCGTAAGGGCGTCAATATCAATCACAGGCGTCGAGAGCCTGAACGCGGCTGTTGCGGTAGGGATCGCCTGTTTTGAGATTGCCAGGAGGCGTGAATGCGCCAGGGGGCCTGAGTGAAGCGTCTGGTTGTAATATCGGAATCAATCGCCTTTATCTTGCTGTTTCTGTTAGCCTTTCGCTGGCCGGGGCGCTTAGGCGGGGCGCTGGAAGCCTTGGCCGTTATTCTGCTGCCCGCTCTTTTAGCCCGCGCCATGTATATAGGTCGGCGCTGGTATGTGATTTGGATTTCACTATTCGTCAGCGTGATGTTACTGACTATCTGGATGCCGCCGACGATATCTTCTAAAGGCGGAATACCAGCGTGGCTGTCCTGGGTTGCCGGGGTTTTGCTATGGGCTTACGACAGCCTGCCTCCGCTTCTCGCCTTGTTTTCAGCCAGGTTCATACAGAGAAGGGTTTCAGGGTGGCGCGGTCTCACGGCGGCCGCTTGCGGCGCGGCGCTGGTAATGGTGGCGTGCGATTCATGGCTGTTGCACATCTATCCCTGGACATGGGCTACCGCGCTGGCAAGCCCCCCATTACTTGGCCGTGCCGCCGCTTTTTTAGGCACAGAGGGCTTTACGGCGATTATTTGGATTCACGGCATTCTGGCAGGCTGTTTTATCGCCACTAGCGCGGTGAAAAAAGCGGTCATTACTTCAATTTCCGCGCTCGCGCTCCTGCTGACCCTGTCCGCAGCCTGGCGTTTATTGCCAAGAGGCAGGGAGCTGGTAATAGACGTCGCCATGGTGCAGCCCAACTATCCCGTGAATACGCACGTTCCAAATCAGTTGGCCGACATGTGGCGCAGGAGCGACGCGCTGTTGCAAAAAGAAGGGTTGCCAAAAAATGACAGGCCAACGTTGCTTTTATGGTCTGAGAGTAGCGTTACGGACGGCAATTATCTACTGCCCGGCCTTGGATTGGGTGAAATCGCAAAGGCGCGCGGCGTGGCCTGGTTATTTGGCACGGATGGCTGGATTGATCGCGGTTCGCCGCAGAATATAGTCAGGGGTGAAGTTGCTGAACGGGAGCCATTCTTTCAGGCAAAAGTAGTCCCCATGCCTTTCGGGGAGAGAATGCCCGGCCCAGAATGGCTGCGTAATTGGTTGGAGAGGATCACGGGCGTCAGGAGCTGGGCGCCAGGAAAACTGAACCCCAATAGTAGTTTTTACCTCCCCGCGCAAAATGGTGAGTCAATTGTGGTTCATCCCCTTATTTGCAGTGAGGCCCTCATACCGCGCCGTGTCAGAGCGGGGCTTACTTTAGCCGGGGGAGACATCCTGACAGAGCACACAAACGACGCCTGGTTTGAAACCAGCATAGCCGCCGACCTTCACGCTTCTATGGTGCGCCTGCGCGCCCTGGAATCCGGCATCCCCCTTGTGCGTGCGACATTGAGCGGGCGTTCGGGATTAGTCAGAGAAGACGGGGCGTGGCAGCACTTCAGCGACGTCATGGCTGACGGGGCCTGGTCGTTTGAACTGAGATGGCAGCCCATTCATGCGCCTGGGCGCACAGTTGTTCCATTTTATTTACTGCTGTTTTTGCTTGTCGGCGGCATCACTCTATTTGTTTGGCCAATAACAAAGTGAACAAAAATGAACAAATTGAACAGGGGAACAAATAATTGAGACAGCCGCTCATACTGGCCTCAGCAAGCCCGCGCCGCAAATATTGGTTTGAGGCCATGGGCATTCCTTTTGAAGTCGTAACGCCAATCATTGACGAGACGCCGTTGCCAGAGGAGAACCCCATTGAAATGGTGACCAGGCTATCAAGGGAAAAGGTCCAATCCGTTGCCGTCAACAATCCAGGCAGGTGGGCGCTTGCCGCTGATACCACCGTGGTTGTGGATGGTTGTATTTTAGGCAAACCCGAAGACGCCAATGACGCCATGAGAATGCTAAACCTCATACAAGGGCGTAAACATTACGTACACACGGGTCTGTGCCTGATGAAGGACGATGAAATCCGTTCGTTTGTTGACACGGCCCAGGTATATATGAGGCCGCTTTCCCTGGAGCAAATCCGCTGGTACGTAGCCACAGGCGAACCGATGGATAAAGCCGGGGCATACGCCGCCCAGGGCGTAGCGGCGCTATTTATTGAACGCATTGACGGCTCCTTTGCCACCGTCATGGGTCTGCCGGTTGAGCGCCTGGGAGGGCTTTTCTTTGAGATTGGACTGGTTGACGCCTGGTTGCACGGTCATTGAACGGCAAACGCAACAGGGGAAATTTACGCAAGCGACGCTGTATAATTATAGTCGTTCAACTTTGAAAAAGTTGAACCGCGCGGTGCGCGCAGACTGCGCTGAGAGTGTAGCGAGCCGCCGATAGGCGGGGAGAGAAACGGGAAGCGCAGACGTAACTTGAATACTGCAAGATGCTTCTCAAGTTGAATCACTATAACTTCAGGTATTTCAGTAAGTTTGGCATAGCAGAATCCTTTGCCGAAAATTTGCCAATGTGGCTGGACGGATAACCTACATTTTCTTTACAATAAAGCCCCCTGTTCATCGCGTTGTATTGCGTGATCAGGGGGCTTTGTATTTTTAACGTCGCGGCGACCTACTTTCCCACTCATGTTCAGGGCAGTATCATCGGCCCACTGAGGCTTAACGG
>JAISSN010000078.1 GCA_031273105.1 Holophagales bacterium
GTCGGCTGCGGCGAGAGCGTGGTCTCGCCTTGCTACGGATACGGCATCGTAAGCGTTCCTTGCCTCTCGAAATGCTGCGCATTTCGGCGCGACATCCGTGTCGCGCATTCCAATTCTAAATAAAAATTAAAGCAATTTCTATTTAGAATTGGAATTAGCCCAAGCTTGTCTCCAATGGCATCTAACAAATACGTGGCGCCATAGAAAAGTCTCGCGCATTGGGCGGGTTCCTTTAGCTTTGCCTGCGGTTTGCGCGCCTTTGGTTTCTTCATGCGGCCATCCGTTGGCACTATCTCACCGGTTTCTTTATCCAACCTGCCTATAATACCATTTCCCATTTTCAATGTTATAAAGCGCCAATATGTTTCCTTGCAGTTCAATGCTTTCTTTGAACAGAAACTCGCATTGGCGACGGGAAATGGTATAAGTTTACGTTTGCTGCGGGACTGCTTCTTCTCTTTGTCCCACCATGAGGTTGAATCATAGGCATAGGTTAGGCCGGAGCGTTTGTCTTTCTGTAACAAAATAGCCATAGCTTGTCTCCATCGTTACGAATAATGTATAACTTAAAACGTAACGATACGCCTGTCAACTACTTTTTTTCTGCCCAACCTCTGTTTTCAACATTCTTTCCATCACCCTCCCTCTCTATCGTTATGAGTTCTTTGGGAATCCTGGGGAAACGCTATAGCTATCGCGCGTACTCAACCGCCCTGGTCTCGCGCATCACAGTTATCTTTATTTGACCCGGGTACTGCATTTCTGACTCAATGCGCTTGGAGACGTCTTTGGCAAGCCAAAACGCCTTGTCGTCGTTGATTGCCCCGGCGTCAACCATGATGCGGATTTCCCGCCCTGCCTGCATTACATAGCTCTTCTGGACGCCTTCATAGCTGTTGGCAATTGCCTCCAGTTGTTCCAGGCGCTGGACGTAAGTTTCAAGCGTTTCACGTCTTGCCCCCGGCCTGGCAGCGCTCAGGGCGTCAGCCGCCGTCACCAGCATGGCTTCAACAGTACGCGGCTCAAAATCGCCGTGGTGGCAGCTCATGGCATGAATGATTTCATCCTTTTCGCCAAATCGCTTTAGCAGTTCCATGCCGATTTCGATGTGGGTGCCTTCAACCTCGCGGTCTATGGCTTTACCGATGTCATGGAACAGGCCAGCCCTTCGGGCTACGCGAAGGTTGGCGCCCATTTCGGCGGCCATATACTCTGCTATGCGCGCTACTTCCTTTGTGTGTTCCAAAACATTTTGCCCGTAACTCGTGCGGTAATTCAGCCTTCCGATTAGTTTATGCAGCTTTGGGTGTATGTCGGGGAAGCCCATGTCTATTGAAACGCTCTTGCCCAGGTCTTTAAGGTGTTCATCCATTTCAATCTTGACCTTTTCAACCACTTCTTCAATGCGGGCAGGATGGATGCGTCCATCCGCTATCAGCCTGTGGAGCGACTGGCTTGCTACCTCCCTGCGCATTGGGTCAAAGCTGCTTACAACAATGATTTCAGGCGTATCGTCAATGATGAGGTCGCACCCGGTGGCTTTTTCCAGCGCCCTGATATTGCGCCCTTCGCGCCCTATCACCCGTCCCTTTAAGTCATCGCTGGGTAGTTGTACTGATGTAACCGCTATTTCTGTTATAACTTCTGAGGCGATTCTCTGTATGGCGTTGGTGATGGTCCACCTGGCCCTTTTATCCGCTTCGTCTTCGGCGCTTTCCTCAATGCGGCGAATCGCCTTTGCGGCGTCCATCTTAGCCGTGTACTCCAACTGAGCGGTCAGTTCAGCTTTGGCTTCTTCTTTGGTGAGCATTGCTATTTCTTCCAGCTTACGCGACTGGGCTTCGATTATTCGCTTTGCTTCCACATGTTGAGATTCAAGCCTTTCGGCTTCTTCCTTTATCTTTCCCGCCTTTTCTTCGAGATCCCTGGTTTTTTTGTCAACATTTTGAAGTTTTGTATCAAGGCTGTCTTCTTTGGATTGCAGGCGCTGCTCTTGTTTCCCCAAGGCGGCCATGCGTTCATTGGCAATTTTTTCGGCCTCCTGTCTCGCGTGGAGGGCCTGTTCTTTGTTTTTTAACTCCGCCTCACGGCGCAGGGCGTCGGCTTCCTTTTGCCCGTTGAGGATGATTCTGGAAGACTCATTTTTGGCATCGGTTAGAATACGATCCTTCTCAGCCCTTAACTCGGCCTCCGCTTCGCGCTGCGCTTTCGCCACGTCCAGCACGGCTGCCTGAGCGCGGCGCAACTGCATCCATCCAAACGCAAAGGCCGCGATGACGGCTATTATCAAAACCCAATCTAACGCATTCATGGCAATACTCCAATGTGCAGGAGCCATCCATGCAATTTTCCCGATGTTGCTTGAAAAAAAATCCCCACTCGGTCGTGGAAGTCAGCCGTGTTCCCTAAAATAATTAAGGGGGGCTGCCAGAAACCTGGTTTAAGGCGTTTCGCAACGCGACGCGCACAAGGCCAGGGGAAGGCTCCCGCTACGGCTTACGGAACAATCGCTAGACCACAGCACGGGCCTCGCAGGGATAAGGGGGCTATTCCATCGGCATGGGCCGAGTGATATCTGAGGCGGAGCCGATTGGAACAGGGTCGTCAGGAACATCATCAAGCAGTTTGGTAAGAGTTTCTTCCAGGTCTCGGGTTTGCAGGGCGGCTTCCCGTTCAAGGCGCACTACGCGGTACGCCAGGTTAAGGGCGCCCATCAGAAGCCTGGTAGTGGTATCCAAGGCCTTTGGTGAGCATCCATATTTTAACTCATAAAGGCTTTCCATGTCCTGAAAAGTTTTGTCCAGCACCTCGCTTGCGGCGTCAATATCCTGACAGGGTTCCAGGCACATTGCCTTTATGGGCATTTTCAACGCCTTGAAGTAAAGCTCCCGCAAATTTGGATGTGAATTAGACTGGATCAATTTAGCGCCTCGAGTTGTTTAAGTATGGATTCAACCTGTTGCCGCACTTCGTCCCTCTCTTGAGACATGGCCACTTTTTCTGACTGCGCGTCTTCTATGTTGTGGCGGAGCTGCCGGGCTTCGGCTTCGCATTCCTCCAGAGCGGTCTTGACGCTTTCAAGCTCTTCGCGGAGTTCATTGCGCTGGGCCACGAGAGCTTGGATTCTTTGTTCCAACTGTTTTAGAATATCCATGTGTCGCCTCGTATTATATACCAAGTTGCGCTCAACCTGGATAAGGCATAAATAGCAAATGTTGTGCCGCTATAGTCAACGCAATTGAAAAACAGAACAAAAAATGCGAGTTTACGACTACAATCGGTTGCGATGAGAGTGCGGCTCGCCTTGCTACGGAAATACATTCAAGATACCCCAGATTGACAAGCCAGGACACGTCAAGCCCGGTCAGGTATTCCATGTTGGCGACCTGTATTTCTTTGTTATCGTCTATTAGCAGAATCTTTGGTATTGCTTTACGCCCTACCCCCGCAACACGCCGCCGTGCTGCTTTGCAGCAGTGATTGCCGCCTGCACCCAGGACTCCACTTCCCCGCCCGTCAGCGTTCTATCAAAAGACTGGAACCTCATCCTGACCAGCCACGCCTGCTTACCCTCAGCCGTCAGCTTATTGTCTTTAAATACGTCAACGCACTTAACGCTCAACAGGGGCGCTGATCCCAGCGCGCTCCTGACGGACGCTTCCAAAACGCCGTAGCTGAGGTTCAGGGGTACAAGCAAGGATATGTCTCTCGTAGCCATTGGATAGCGGCTGAAGGGCTTAAAAGCCGGTATTACTTCTTCTATGCCGCTAAAGGCGCTTAGGGGTATTTCAAGGCCGAAAAGGCCCTGACCGGGTTCAATAATATCTGCATCGCCCGTAAATCCTAAGTCTCTGGCCACGGCTATGAGGTCTGCCACAATAACAGACCTGGCTGGCGTAAGGGGGTCTTCGCCCCCGATTGTACCTGCCCAAACCATGGCCAGTGCGCTTGTTTCATCAGGGCCGTCCAGAGAACTCTCATAAACGGGCGCAATTTCAAACAGGCGGACGTCCTTTGCGCCGTGGCGCAGGTTGACTTCGGCCGCGTCAAAAAGGCTCGGCAATATAGAAGCCCGCATGACGCTGTATTCTATGCCTAATGGATTGACGAGCGTACGGCCTTCCGGAGGGGTATCGGCGTATTTGGCGTCAATGTCGGGGCTGGTGAAGCCCAGCGTGACGGTTTGATAAAAGCCCAGTTGCGTCAAACGCCGTGAGAGGACGCGTCTTTGCTGGTAAGAGAGCGGTTGAGGCTCCGGCGCTCCTGTCATTGGGGGCAGGGTGGCGCCTATTTTGTCGTAGCCTCTTATGCGCAGAATTTCTTCACTGTAATCTTCCGCAATGCGCAGGTCGTGACGCCAGGATGGCGGGCGGACTATCAATTCATCGTCGTTTGATTCAACCAGACAGCCCAGGGAAATCAATATGGACTTGGCTTCGTCTAATTGAATCGGCTCGCCCGCTATGCGGTCTAATATTTTTTTTGAAAGAAACGCGCCGGGCGGCTCCATGTCGCGCTGCTTGCATTGCCCAATAGTCCAGGAGGCCAGGAGTTCGGCCCCGGCCCAGGAAACCAGCCTGTCGGCGTATATATCCCTGGCGGCGCGGGCAAAGGCGATATCCGCCCCTCGCCCAAAGCGGCTGGAAGCATCGGTTTGGACGCCGTGACGACGCGCCGCAGCGCGGACTGTTCTGGGGTCAAAATAGGCGCTCTCTAAAAACACGCGCTTTGTGCTTTCGACCACTTTTGTGGAATCGCCGCCTATGACGCCAGCCAGGGCTATGGGGCCGGAATCGTCGGCTATCACCATGTCTTTTGTATCCAGCACCCTATTGACGCCATCCAGCGTGAGCAGTGTTTCGCCTTTTTTTGCCCAGCGGACGCAAACGCCGCCTTTAATTTTATCGGCGTCAAAGGCGTGTGTGGGATGACCATAGCGGTGCAGCAGCTCGTTTGAAGCGTCAACCGCGGCCATCCCCTTGGCGTTTGAACCCATCGCGGCCAAAAAAGCCGCCGCGCTCTCCGGCGTTTGGTTTGCCCTGCTGTTGTCTATTTTTAACATGGCCGTGGCGTAAATCGGGCAGGCGTCAGCTTCTAAGCGCACCGGCAGCAATGCCTCCCCTTCCGCGCTCGGTACAGACGGAAGAGGGGCGAGGGGAGCGCCCATAGCCGCGGCCAGGTCTCTGGCTAGCCCCCTGTGGGAAAGGGCGTCGCCCCTGTTTGCGGTAACGTCAACTTCCAAAACCGTTACGCCGTTTTGGGTTTCAACGGCGTCAACGGGAAAGCCAATCATGGCGAGACGCTCACAGAGTGTTTTCAATTCCATACCCGCTATCGCCGGAATTTCACTTTGAAGAGCGCCCAGCTCTATACGCATTAGTCCAGCCCTCCCATGGCGGCTAAAAACCGCTGGTCGTTTTCAAAGAATAGGCGCAAATCGGGGGTTTGGCTGACCATCATGGCGATGCGCTCTATGCCCATGCCAAAGGCGAAGCCGCTCCATGTATCAGAATCTATGCCGGCGAATTTTAATACGTCGGGATGCACCAGACCGGCGCCAAGGATTTCCACCCAACCGGCGCCTTTGCAGACGCGGCATCCGGCCCCGCCGCAGAGAGGGCAGCGGGCGTCAACCTCGCACCCCGGCTCGACGAATGGGAAATAGCTGGGCCGAAATCGCGTGGCGGCGTCAGGCCCAAAGAGGGCCTTTATGGCGTAATCCAGCGTTCCCTTTAAATGGTGCATACCAATTCCGCGTCCCACCAACATGCCCTCTACCTGGTGGAACATGGGGCTGTGGGTGGGGTCTATCTCGTCCTTGCGATAGACGCGGCCAGGAGCTAAAAAGCGCACGCCGCCCTTTTGTTCAATGACGGGGGCCAATCTCTTGAGAACCCTTACCTGCACGGGGCTTGTGTGGGTGCGCAGGAGCATTTTCGGGTGGTCTTTGAAATAAAAGGTATCCGCGCTACCCCTTGCGGGGTGGTCTTCCGGGATATTCAAGCCGTCAAAGTTATGGGCTTCTGTTTCGGCCTCCGGCCCTTCTTCCACGTGGTAGCCAAGGGGCCTGAATATTCCCACCAGTCTGTCAATCAGGCGCGTCAGGGGGTGCAGTGCGCCTCTTGGGGGCAAGGGAGGGGGCAGCGTCGCGTCCCAGGACTGGGCTTGAGCAGCGCGCTGTCTGCGCAGTTCTTCCAGGGCGGACTGACGCGCTTTCAGCGACTCTTCCCACTTATTTTTAAGGGCGTTGATAGCAGCGCCCAATTCCCTCTTTTGCTCCTTTGGCGCCGCTTTCAGGATATCTATCATCCTGGCGGCAAAGCTGCCGTCCCGGCCCAGATAGGCCCCTTTCAGGCGCATGACGGCGTCCAGGTCGGCGCAGGCCTCCAGATGACCGGCAAAATCGCCGTGGGCCTTTTCTATTTCGGGTGGCAGCAGATGCAAGTTCATTATGGAATTATAGTGTTACTAGATGTGATCAGGTATTAAAAACGGTCTCACCACTTCCAGCACTTCGGGAAAGTCAATCCCGAGTTCTTTAAGCCTGTCATACGTTGGCACGCCATTGGGAGTCCAGCTCCGGCGCTTATAGACGGCGTCTGTCAATTTTTCGTATCTGCCCGTGCGCCAGGCGCGGTGGGCGGCCATTCTTTCTTCCAGCGTCATTTTTGTTGGGTCAAGGCCCATTTCGTCAATGATTTGCTTGTCGTATCTCTCCTCGCGGCTCAGATATTCTTCGCGGCTCACCGGCCCCATAGACCTGTAGGGGGCCTTGTCGTGTATCCTCAGGCCCTTGCCCATTCTTATATTGAATACCCGCTGAAAGTTATAGACCCTGGCCGATTGGTTGAGCATGTCTTCCACCGTGATTTCATTGCCCATCATCGCGCCGTGCATGGCTAAATAATTTTCCACGTGTTCTGGTATTTTATGCGGCTCATGGCGCAGGTGGTTATCCGCCGGCGAGATGTCGTTCCAGGGCAGCTTGCACCAGCCGTTGAGGCCAAACCAGGTGCGCCACAGGGGAAAGTAATAAAGGGCTTCGGCCTTGTCTTCAAATGTGGGCAACTGCTTATTGACCATGTCCATAAAAATCAGCCAGGCTTCATCGTGCTGGGGGCCTTTGTTGGTCATGGCGTAGCCGCCCTGCTGGGCCAGGCTTTCTTTGGAGAGATATTGGCTGTACTCCAGGCCCTTGTTTTCCATGCCTATGTCTTCGAGCAGGCCGGGGTCGCCCCAGCCGCGCTCGGCGAAAATATGCTTCATCTTGTGGACGCCCAGACCGGCAATCAGACCAAAGCCCTCGCCGCGAGCCACCTGATGCATTAGTTCCAAATCCGCCTCCCAATTGCCCCATGAGAGGTCGAGGCCGCCCGTGCGCTCCAAATTGAGTACGCCGCGCTGGTAGCACTCCATCACAAAGGCGCAGATGGTGCCCCAGGTGATAGTGCAGATGCCGTAAGTGTCGCAGTAAAAGTTCAATTCCAGCACAGCCTCGGCGTCGAATATCCCCGCGTTGGAGCCTAGTCCGCCCACATTTTCGTATTCCGGCCCGTCAACGGTGACGACCTGGCCTTTATACGGCCCTGTGCGAAGCGTTAAGCCGTCCGCCCCCTTGGCGCAGGACATGGAGCAGCCATACCAGCAGCCGTCGCTGGTGCGCTGCGTGCAACGCATGTCCCAGATATAAGAGGCCACCTTGTGGGTTTCGGGGTGCGAGCCGTACTGAAAATTCATCACTGGCAATAAATCGTACGCATCCATGATTTCCACTATGTGGGCCGTGCCGTTGCGGCGCATCACGCACTGGCTGGGGTCAAGGGAGCGCAGTTCCCTATGCAGCTTGACGCCCGTTTTAGCGATGGTTTCAAAGTCGGCGGGACGATTCAGGTCGCCCTTTACCCCGGGCCTGCGTATGACGATGGCTTTTAGGCGCTTGTCCCGGAATACGGTACCGATGCCGCCGCGCCCGGCCTGCTTGAGCCTTATGCAGCCGCGCCTCTTGTCGAACCATGAAAAATTGAGCATGCCTATGAGGCTGTGGTCGGCGGCGCTGCCCGCGCTCACGACGCTGATATTAACCCTGTCTTCTTCAGACTCGGCGTACATATCCGTTAAGAGTTCGGCCAATATGTGGCTGTCCAGCGGCTCCAGCGGACATTCTTCAATGCTTATCGTCCCCTTTTCCCCGTCAATAAAAATCAGGATTTCAGTTTTCGACTTCCCTTGTATCTCTAAAAAATCATAGCCGCTGAATTTGAGCAGGGGGCCAAAATAGCCGCCCACGTTGCTGTCTATGGGAATGTCCGTCTGGGGCGAAATGCTGACCACGATTGATTTTCCGCTGCCGGGGTACTGGGTGATGCCGGACATGGGGCCGGGGCTTATGACGATTTCGTTTTCGGGGTCGTTCCACCTGGTGCTGGGTTTCACGGCATGCCAAAGCTGCCAGAGGCCAAAGCCGCGCCCGCCTATAAAAATATCCTTCATCTCCTGGGTGACGGGCTGTTCCTTTACTTCCAACGTATCTATGTTGATGTACAGGCCGCGATAGCAGTATCCCCGCTCGGGCAGAGAAGGCGTGAACGCGGTCTCTTTAATGAGCCTGTGCGCGGCCCGCAGTTTCGCAACGTCAAAGTGGTTCTCGGTGCGGTAGCGGTAGTTGGTCTCAGCGCGGTGGAAGGCGAGGTAGTCGGTCAGTCCGGCGTATGGGTTGCCCATTTATCGTCTCCTGTCAAATGATGCGCGGCGCAGGCGTGGGGGCTTCAGCTATTTCAAGGGCCGCTTTTGGACACGCCTTTACGCAAATGCCGCAGGCGATGCACTTGTAGGGCAATAGCCATTCCGGGTTTCGCTCAAAGGCGTGTTTTTCGCAAAAGCCAACGCATGTATAGCAGGCGACGCAAGTTTTTTTATTCAACAGAACAACGCCCTGCTTGTTGCGGCTCAGGGCGTCGGCGGGGCATACAATAACGCAGTCGCCGCACTGGTCGCAGAGTATCGCCCTGCCTTCTCCATTCTCTAATAGACGAATGCGCAGCGCGGCTCGCGAGGGATCGTCGCACTTGAACACCTTGGAGGCGCACGCAGCTTCACACTCGTGAGCGCAGTCGCGGCCATAGTCGCACTTGCCGACGTCAATTTGAAGAGTTTTCATTTTCAGCGATTCCCCAAAAAGCATGAGTTTGAATAGCACTATAGAGCTATTTTATACCAAATCGCAAGTGTTCCAAACGCACCGCGCGATTCAACTTTTGCAAAGTTGAACGGCTCTATGTAATTCAAATTTGATTCAGAAAGTTGCGCCGGAGCGTTCTGCTACATTTTATACTCAGTAATAGTTGAATTATACTGGATAGGCTCAACGATTTTTTATTGGTTTTGCAAAATTTTCTGGGTAGATTTTCTCAATGATTTTTCCGCTGACTTCTTCATATATCCATATTGCTTCTAAGTGTGTATTTAAATAGTTTACATCATCACGATTACGATCAAGATAAATATTACTTCTACGACCAATTATACTCTCAATGAAACCTGTCGAGGGAATGTAATCATTTGTCTTGGGTACACTTTTAACTACTGCCAATGCTTTTATTTTGTTTTTATATTTAGGTGCTTCCGCAGGCGATATTTTAAAATTGGTTTTTAAAACCAAACGTTCAAAAGAAATATTATTATTAGAAATATTATTATCAATTTCAATGTAATATTTATGTAATAATCCATCGTATGGAAGAATAGGTATTATGTTTTTACTGGAACCACCAGAGCATTGAATAATAATATCATATTGTTCTTTGTCAGGCTCGTATTTCAAGCTGATTCCGCCATTTCCAAATCTATCACTATCAGCAGAACGAATTGCAAAAACCCATTTTTCTTTACTTTCAGCTATGCTTTTAAGTTTGTCGTTATAGGCAGCAGTGGACTCATATTCTCCTTTTTCGACGCCAAGCGCATTCGTAAGGGCTGCAATGTCATCGCCCTTGAAGTTTATGGGCATGACGTCCCAATCCTCATAAAACTCTGTTGGCGCTTCAAATCGGGTCTGTGTGTTTTGCCCTGCTGGCGCTGATCCCATTGCCCTTAATCTTTCTTCATGTTCCCTTGCTTCCCGTTCTCTCTCAGCCCGCGCCCTTGCTTCATTTTCCCTGACAGCTTGTTCTTTGAGCCTGCGTTCCTTTTCCGCCTTTTCATTTTCCTCCCTGATCGCCTTCTCTCTTGCTTGCCGCTCAATTTCTTCCTGTTCCCGCAGTTTCCTTATCGCCAGCTCTTTTATAGCCTGCTCTCTGGCCTGAGCTTCCTTTGGGTTTTCAACGCCCAGCAGCTTCATGGCCGCCCGTTCAATAGCGCTTTTTATTTCGACAGCGGAATCGGCTTGGATTAACTCGGTGGATGAGGCGAACACTTCACCTGATACCACGTCAATAAGGGAACATTTAGCAAGAAAAACGCCTTCGTCCTGTTGCAGCTCTGACACGCATACAATATCCGCCTGGAGCATTTTGCCTATTTCTTTTGCCTGACTGTTGTCAACCAGCCCGTTTCTGGCAAAGGCGTGTTCCGTTAAAATCTGGGCGGTGCGCACCCTGTCAACAACTCTGTACCTTTTGCTTCCAACAATGCGTTCTTCCAAGGTTCCGGCGACGGTCATTTTGACTATCTCCGATATATTCTGGTTGCTGACAGGGTCTAATACGGCTACAAGCGGGCGTTGCTCCTGAGCGGCAAGCGCGGCGCCAAAAAAAGCAGCCACAATAAAAACGATTTGTATGAGTTTGTTTGGAATCTTTAGCATTTGAGCCACCTGCAACCCCCAAGTCTCTTAATGTGGGTACAGGTTAGCATGGTTTTTTTCGATAGAACATACTTGAGCCGTTCAAGTGGGCGGGCAATGGGAGAAAGCCAGCCAGCCGCAAAGCGATCGCTTTATAAAGGAGATTATTCAGAGCAATGGTTTACACGCCTGGATTTACTGGCAGGGCGCAATATGGAGGTAAACCTGAAAGAGTTGCCGACCCAGTGTGACATTGGCGCAAAGCGCAACAGTAGAGGCCATCTGGAACGCTTGCGACGCCGTATCCGCAGCCTGGAACGCTTGCGACGCCATATCCGTAACTAGCGCATCCGCGCATGTGACTTGTGGAGCGGAACTCATTTAGGTTGACTAAATCATGGAAAACTGTTCCGCTTCACAAGTTACACGACTATATGTTGCGTTTGTGTCCATATTGGGGCAAAATATTAGTGAGGCGGCTGTTCATGCCAAGAAACGCTGGCATACACGTAAGAACAGACCCGCAGACCAAAACTGGCGCGGAACAGTTCTTTTCAATATTCGGTATAACAATTTCAGAGGCAATAAATATTTTTCTGTGTCTATCGAGGACAATCAGGGCGGGTTAATCGCAAATGTTCAGTATTCAAACCACAACGTAATTCAAAAAGACCGTAAGCGCACAGGAGCACGACGATGAACGACAGACTAGCGGCGTTAAGAACGGAGAGCCTGAGTGCCGAGCCGACGATTTCCGTTGAGCGGGCGGATTTAATCACGGACTTCTATGGCTTGGAAGAAGGCAGGCATAGCGTTCCCGTGCTTCGCGGGATGGCCTTTAAGTATTTATGCGAAAACAAAGCTATCTATATCGGAAAAAACGAACTTATCCTGGGCGAGCGTTGCCCTGCGCCAAAGGCGGTCCCCACCTATCCTGAAATCACATGCCACAGCGTTGAAGACCTTGAAATATTAAACTCCAGGCCGCTTACCTGGTATCGCGTTGACAGCGCGGTTATAGAACTGTACAGAAAAAAAATCATACCCTTCTGGCGCGGACGCACAATGCGGGAACGCATGTTTGCAATGCTGCCCCGGGAATGGCAGGACGCCTACGGCGCGGGGATTTTTACTGAATTTATGGAGCAGAGGGCGCCGGGACATACCGTTTTAGACGATAAAATCTATCGCAGGGGTATGCTCGACTTCAAGCGCGACATTGCTGAATCCCTGTCAAAGCTGGATTTCGCAAGCGACCCCCAGGCATCGTCTAAGCGCGAGGCCCTGCTTAGTTTTGACCTTGCCTGCGACGCCATAATATGCTTTGCTGAACGCCACGCCGCCCAGGCCGAATCACTGGCGCGTCTTGAAACAAACCCCCAAAGGCGCGTTGAGCTTGAAGCTATAGCCAGGGTGTGTCGCCGCGTCCCTGCCCACGCGCCTGAGAATTTTCATGAAGCCCTGCAATCATACTGGTTTTGCCATTTAGGCGTAATTACAGAGCTAAATGGGTGGGACGCCTTCAGCCCAGGCCATTTAGACCAACATTTACTGCCATTCTACAAAAAAGGACTGGCAGACGGCACGCTCACGAGAGAATCGGCAAAAGAGCTGCTGGGCTGTTTCTTTGTCAAGTTCAACAACCATCCCGCCCCCCCGAAGGTTGGCGTCACAGCCGCCGAATCAGGTACTTACACTGATTTTGCCAATATCAACTTGGCGGGCCTTTTACCCGACGGCAGTGACGGAAGCAACGAAGTCACGTTGCTCCTGCTGGAAGTGATTGAAGAGATGAGCCTGCTCCAACCCAGCAACAACGTGCAAATCAGCAGAAAAACGCCGGATGGCGTATTAAAGGCGGCATTGAGGGTCATTCGCAAGGGCTATGGCTTTCCATCAGTATTTAACGCCGACAGCGTTGTAGAGGAACAACTGCGCCAGGGCAAGACCCTTGAGGACGCAAGAGCCGGCGGTTGCTCTGGCTGCGTAGAGGTCGGCGCCTTTGGCAAAGAGGCCTACATACTGACCGGTTATTTTAATCTCCCAAAGGTGCTGGAACTAACACTGCACAATGGTTTTGATCCCCGCGGCGAAAAACAATTAGGGCCAAAAACGCTCGACGCAGCCGGCTTTAACTCAATTGACGATGTGCTGGATGCCTTTCAAAAACAGCTACAGCACTTCATTGACATTAAAATACGAGGAAACCAGACTATAGAGCAACTCTATGCCAGGTCAATGCCGGCGCCATTCTTATCTGTAATCACGGACGACTGCATCAAAAACGGCGCAGATTATAACGCCGGAGGGGCGCGCTACAACAACACATTCATCCAGGCCGTAGGCATTGGCTCAATCACGGATGCGCTTTCCGGCTTAGAGCAAGTTGTTTTTGAGGAAAGAGCGTTAGATTTAGCCAAATTTGTAAAAATCTTGGATAAAAACTTTGAAGGCTTTGAATCGCTAAGGCAAAAATTGTTAAACCGCGCGCCCAAGTACGGCAACGACGACGACAGGGCGGACAAATTGATGACGCGCGTTTTCAACATGGCCTTCAACTGTATTGACGGCCGCCCCAACACCAAGGGCGGGCAGTACCGCCTTGAAATGCTGCCCACAACGTGCCATGTTTATTTTGGCAGCGTTTGCGGCGCTATGCCTGACGGCAGACTGGCGGGACGCCCGCTCTCGGAGGGCATCAGTCCCGTCCAGGGCGCCGACCGCAATGGCCCAACGGCTGTAGTAAAGTCCGCTGGAAAGATGGATCACGTAAAAACGGGCGGCACACTTTTAAATATGAAATTCACCCCTGCGCTGCTGCAAGGAGACGAGGGCATTGCCCGTCTGGCCGACTTAATACGCGCCTACTTCAAAATGGACGGTCACCACGTTCAATTCAACATAGTGGATTCAAAAACACTGCGCCAAGCGCAAAATAACCCCGCAGCATATCGTGGCCTGATAGTCAGAGTAGCCGGTTACAGCGATTATTTCTGCGACCTGGACGAGGCGCTGCAAAATGAAATCATTGAGCGCACAGAACATGACGGATTTGCCGGTAATAACCGTAATGAATAATTGCTATAACGGTTACTCCTCATCCATAAACGGATAGACAATTTCCTTCGCCGGATTAAAATTTTCCTTGATGGTGCGAATACTCATCCAGCGGTAGAGGTTTATCGCGCTTCCGGCTTTATCGTTAGTGCCGGAAGCCCTGGAGCCGCCAAAGGGCTGCTGTCCCACCACGGCGCCGGTTGGTTTATCGTTGATGTAAAAATTACCGGCGGCTTTGTTCAGCATTTGTTCCATTTTTACGATGGCTTGCCGATCCTGGGCAAATATAGCCCCTGTCAGCGCGTAAGGCGTGGATTCATCGCAAAAGCGCAATATATCGTCCAACTCCTCATCCGGATAGACGAAAATCGTTAAAACGGGGCCGAACAGTTCTTCCACCATGGTTTTGTAAGATTTCACCCTGGCGTGTATAATTGTGGGATATACAAAGTAGCCTTCCGAATCATCGTATCCCCCGCACAGCACATCCGCGTCATTCGACGCCCGCGCTTCGTTAATATATTCTTTGAGCTTATCGAAACTGGCTTGATCTATAACCGCGCCCATAAAGTTGCGAAAGTCGCGGACGTCTCCGGTTTTAAGTTTCCCTGTTTCCTCAAGCAGTATTTTTTTTAAATCCGGCCAAATGCTTTTCGGAACAAATGTGCGTGAAAGGGCCGAGCATTTTTGCCCCTGGTATTCAAAAGCGCCCCGAACAATTGCCGACGCCAGGGCCGGAATTTCCGCTGAACTGTGGGCAAAAATAAAGTCTTTGCCTCCTGTTTCGCCCACAAGGCGGGGGTATGTATGATAGCTTCGTATGTTTTCTCCAACCTGCCGCCAAATACTCCCAAACACGCCCGTTGAGCCTGTGAAGTGCAACCCGCTCATTCTGGGGTCTGAGATAACATGTTTGCTGATTGCAGAGCCGCTTGCCGGTACAAAATTGATAACGCCCGCCGGAAGCCCTGCCTCCATAAGAACTTTCATAACGTAGTAGCTTGAGAGAACAGACGTGGCGGATGGCTTCCATAGGGTCGTGTTTCCCAGCATGGCCGGAGCCGTGCAAAGATTGGCCCCTATAGCGGTGAAATTAAATGGCGTGATAGCCAGCACAAAACCATCCAATGGGCGGTATAACATGCGGTTCCACACGCCCAGGCTGTTTTCCGGCTGTTGTCTGTATATTTGATCCGCCCAATAGGCGTTAAAGCGCAAAAAGTCCACAAGCTCACAGGGGGCGTCTATTTCCGCCTGATAAGCCGTCTTGCTTTGACATAGCATGGTAGCCGCGCTGATTAGGGCGCGGTATTTCCCCGCGAATAGTTCTGCGGCCCGCAGGAAAATCGCCGATTGGTGTTCCCAGGGCATGGCCTCCCAGCTTTCTTTAGCGGCCATGGCCGCTTCGATAGCCAGGATAAGCTCTTTTTCGCCCGCCGAACAGCATTCGGCCAACACGTGGCTGTGCTTATGGGGCATGACCACCTTTGTTCTCTGCTCGGTGTAAATTTCCTGCCCGCCTATTATCAGCGGAATGATAACCTTGTTTTCGCTTTGGCGCGCCAGTTCAAGCTTTAAGCTGGCGCGCTCCCGACTGCCCGGGGCATAACTGAGAACAGGTTCGTTTTTTGGTTTCGGTATGCGGAACATCCCGTTACTCATGTTTCTTACTCCTGTTAATACAGCCATTTGGCTTGGCTTGGGTTGCGTTTGCGCTTCTGAGCAGCTTTCGGGGTAGCGCCGTAGCCGCCCCCGGCTGTTGGCGAGTGTCTTATACGTATTGATGTCATTTTGTCTATTTTTGTTGACATTTTGTAATCTCAAAGTCGCTATCATCTTACATTTTGACAAGCGATAGGCATTTCAATATATAACGATTGAACTGGTTGCGCAACCCCAAAAAATGAAAAAGAGATTACTCAAAATGGTATTATGGATGGTGTTTGGCGCAAGCATTTATAGTCAACGGACTTGGAAAGCAGAACAAAAAATGCGAGTTTACGACTGCGCCGTAGCGAAGCTCACCGACCGATCAAGGCTCGCTACACTACAGCGTAGTTTAGCTGCGGATACGGCATCGCAAGATTCGGTGCGTGCGCCTCATCTATAGCAATTCAATTTTGAGGTGGTGCGGTTCAACTTTTTCAAAGTTGAACGCTCGTCTTTGGCTATTTAGCGGCATAGCAGACGGCGGAGTGTAAGGAGTTTTGGGAATAAAAGTGCGTTCGTGTTGTGTTATGTGAGTCAACGAACGGTGTTTTATTCGAGTC
>JAISSN010000122.1 GCA_031273105.1 Holophagales bacterium
GTTATCTTCCGCGATACACACGGGCGGCGCGCTCACCACGCCTTGCAGCGCAAGAACGCCGTCTTTTACGCTCAGCGCCCATCGGGGTCTGCCCGGCACAGCAACGCCATGCCAATCCAGGTCCAGGGGATGCAGAACAACGGAATCCATGTCTTAATAATAGCCGCGTTGTTTCCAGACGCGGTGCTGGCGGCTGTGCGTTAAGATTTCCTCGCCAAAATTCTTCCCCCGATCATGTCTTTCTGCATCGGCCCCCATAGCCTGCTGTCCCGGCTTGCTGGGCGGTTGTCGCCCAGCAGCAAATAGCCGTCTTTGGCGCTCCACGGCCCGCCGTTTTTAATATCGCGGTAATAAACGTATGGCTCATCAACAGGCTGGCCAGAACGAAGCAGGTAGCCGTTGCGCTGTTCCAGTTCCTGACCAGGCAGGGCCAGGACGCGCTTGATTACACTACCCTCAGGGCTGTTCAACAGCCATATCTCCCCCAGGTCTGGCTTTCCCGAACACCACGGCCAAAGGGCAAGTAAAACCTGCCCATCTTTAAGTGTTGGCGCCATGCTGTTTCCTCTTACGCGCACGGGATGGAACAATGCAAAAGGGATACAGGCCAGCAAAAACGCCGATATATATGGGGACAGCTTCATTGTCGCCATGACGCAGCCTGCACCGCGTCATCCCGAATGATAACGGCCGCGAGCCTCACAAGTGGTTTTATGGCAGGCGCAATCGCTTTGGCTATTTTTTCCGCCAGTTCGTTTAGCCCATTCATGCCCAGGTCTTGTAGCGAGCGCCCTCGTATATGCTCAATGGCGTCAGTTAGAGCGGCTTCTAAAACCCTGAAATCCATCACGACGTCAAACTCATCCAGCCCAACCCTCTCGACAACCGCTGTCACAAGGCAACCGCGCTCCGCCCATTGACCCTTATGATCTTGAAGAATTAGCGACAGCGGCAGCTCCACGGCTGCTTGAAACAGACAGGGCGGATGCGTCATGGATGTAGAGTATAGCAAGTTTCGCTTGTGACGCACACGGCAAAGCGTCTGGCCAAAGTGGCGGAACATGTAATTATAGCGCTTCCCCTAAATATTAGCGTTGTTGCATAATTCAATTATGTCTAGTGGAAAAAAGGCAGGCTCAGGCGCATTGCGCTACTTTCCGGCTCAAAACCGCGAATGCGACATCACTAACATCCCTGGTTGCGAAACGCGGTTTTGAACCGGAAATGCTATATATTCCAGTTCTAAATAGAAATTAAAGCAATTTCTATTTAGAATTGGAATCAGTGGATTCAACCGCCAATCAAATCTTGTTGAAATGGTGTTTGGAGAGTTAAATATCATCTAAGGAGATAGTTATGCGTTTTGCCTTGTGTCTTAGCTCTCTTGCCATTACCTTGTCCGCCCAGGCGCCGATAAGCGTTATCGCGCCGATACAGCGCGTCAGGCTGCACCCTGACGAGGCCTGGGTGACGCGGGTCGGCAAGGCTAAAATCCCATCGGCGGGCGCCCACAGACTCACGATTGCGGATTTGCCGTCGGGGCTGGGCGTCCAGGACATCCGCGTCAGCGCGAAAGGGCCTCAGGGAATGGCGCTGGGGGATTTTGGAATCGGCGTTGAGGCCAGAAAGATCACGGAATCGCCTGAGTATCAGGAGCTAAAGAGAGAGCGCGACGCGATGCAGGACAAAATTGACGCGCTGGAAGCGGATATCCAGGCTAAAGAGCAGGAAGTCAATTTTTTATCTAACTTCAGGGCCGCCTATGACAAGGACGCTTCAACCAAACTTGTATCCGGCTCTCTCAGCGGCGCGTCTGTGGTGGATATGTCAGCGTCGCTGTCAGATCGTCTGGCGGCGGTTTTAACCGGTGTACGCAGGCAAAGGAGAGAGTTAAGAGAACAAAGTGAAGAAATCAGGCGGCTGGATTTAAAGATGCGCCAAATGGCCTCAGAGCGCAGCGCCAGCCCAAGCCGGGCCACGGTGGAAATTACGCTCCAGCGTCCTGGCGACGTGGAAGTTGAACTCACATACCGCTCTCGCCAGGCGCGTTGGAACCCTGCTTACGAAGCGCGTTTAGCGGGTGATGATAAAAGTTTGGAACTGGCGCTCTTTGCTTCGGTTACGCAAACCAGCGGTGAAGACTGGAACAGCGTAAGACTGGAAATCACCAACGCCAGGGCCAGCAGGAGCCTCGTCATGCCAAGGCTGCCTGGCGCCCAGATCATCACCTGGTCAGAATTCGCCCAGGCTCAAGATTCAGACGAAGAGGTCGTTGCCAAAGAACAGGGATATTTCAGAGCATACTCGCAAAACATATATGTTCAGCCTGCCGCCCCGCCAGAACCCGAGGCTATGGAAATGGACATGAAGGCGGCGGCGCCGAGTGAAGCAACCTCTATTGAAGAGTTCAAGGGCCTTGCGACGACATGGCTGCTGGAAGGCATTAAAGACGTGCCGTCGGACGGGGAGCCTCACAGGTTCAGGGTGGTATCAACGGAGGTTGAGCCGACATTTGCCTTGGCGGCTGTTCCCCGTATAGACCCAACCGTGTACAGGGTGGCCAGATTCCCAATCCCAAGCGGGATTCCACTGTTTCCAAGCGCGCCGATCGTACATTTTGCTGGGACTCAGCGCGTTGGCGAGTCTCCGCTGGCTGCGCCGGGCGCGGGCCAGCCAATCCAGCTGGGTTTTGGGCCTTATCGGGGCGTTCGCGTGGCCCTGACAAGGGTTAACGCTAAAAAAGAGAGCGTTGGAACATTCACCAAAGAAATCCAGTGGACGCTCCAGGAGCGATTTGAAGTCAGCAATGACCTGAACGACGCCGTGACTGTGGAAATCCAGGACAGGGAACTCAGAGCCGGAAACGACAGAGTAAAGATAACCTTTCAGCCTGAAAGAGCGCCCGCAACAGAAGCCCAAACACCTGGTATCCACTGCTGGAAACTTGACCTGTCGCCTAAAACTACTTTAAATATGCCCTTTACCTACCTAATCAGAGTCCCCCAGAGCCAGGGGCGCGCGTCCGGCATTGAAAACCTGAATTTGCCTGAATAGCACTTATGCCGCTTCCCCCGCGTTTCCACGCCCGATTGCGCAAACTGCCGCTGAGGCTCAGGCGCGCGCTGTCCGGTGGAACAGAAGGTTTGCACGTCAGCAAGCAAAGGGGCGCGGGACTTAGTTTTATCGAAAACAGGCGCTACATCCCGGGCGACGACCCCCGGGTCATCAACTGGCCCCTCACGGCCCGCTATGGGGAGCTTGTCGTCAAGCGTTTTGAAGCCAGCAGAGAACTGATTCTGTGGCTGTTGATTGACCCAAGCCCGTCCATGTTTTTGGGCGATCCGGTAACTCCCCTGCGCTGGGCCATCGAACTGGCCGCCGCCGCCACGGCGGCGCTGATGGCGGGTAAGGACAGGATGGGGCTTATCATTCCCGGCGACAGGGACGCGCCCGCCATCCGCCTTGCCCCAAAGCGCGGACAAAGCGCCTGCCTGCGTATTCTGGAATCCATAGCGGATTTAACGCCAAGGATACCAAACGCCCGGGACTGGCGCGGTTCGCTTGGACGCTGGACGGACAGCGGCCGCGGCCATCACCTTTGGCTCCTCAGTAATGGCGGCGGCGCTGCCGGATTGGGGCCGCTGCTCAAGCCAATCGCCGCCAGGCATAGGGTCGTGTGGTTTTATCCAATGGGCGGCAGTAAAAAACAACAGCCGCCATTGTCCGATAACGAGATGCCCAGCAACCTGGAAGTTCAAAACTGGAACATGAATGACGACCCGGTGAAGCGCCTGGGTCAATGGCTGAAATCGGGCGCGTGACATGAAAAAAACGCACAGTGAAATGGCCCCGCGTTTTATGGCTGCGGGTTCATGGCCGCGCAACGCTTGTAATCACGCTCTGCAAGCCCTTATGCAAACAACGCGAGTAAAAACCGTTCTGAAACGCGCAGCGATTTTGGCCGGGGCGCTTCCCCTACTGGCCGCCCCCGCATGGCGCGCGCCAGCCCAGATTCCGCTGGGAGAGCTTGTTGTTATTGAATTGTGGGAAAACGACCCAACGCTGCCCGCCCTGCCGCGCCCTGGCGAAGATAAACTGGGGCAGCTGGCTATAAGGAGCATATCGCCGACAGAGAACAATCGCGGCTGGCGTCTTACGCTCCAGGCCCTTGCACCGGGCTTGGCGTTAATTCCCCCAATAGATCTGGGAGGGGGGAGAATCAGCCCTGAATTAAAAATTCAGGTTGTGCGCACAGTCCCTTATGGCGCCCCCTGGATGGGTTTTGGCGGCGGCGGCGTTGACGCACCGCCCTTGTTCAGGTTTCCCTGGGAGTGGGCATTACTTTGCGCCATGCCGCTGGCCGTGCTTGTGTACTTAATTATCTGGCTCTGGTCTAAGGGGTCGCCAAAGCGCAGGCTCAAACGGGCAAAACGGGCCTTTGCCGTCCTTTGGCCGCCAGGTTCACCGGAGCGCGGTATGATTGATCAAATTCATAAAGCAGGTATGGAACTGATAGCCATTGCCTGGGGTAATGACGCTAAATCCTGGGGAGAGGATGAATTTACAAAGCGAAACATCAAGCCCTGGGCGGCTTGGCGCAACTTTATAGATAATGCGCGGTTTGGCGATGCATCAAAAAAACCGGAAACAGCAATTCCAACACTACTTGAATTAATTAAGTCTCTTGATAATGACTTACTCTGAATTATATAGCGTTTCAGGTTCAAAACCGCTATTTCACTGCCTCGGCTACGGCTACGGCTACGGCGACAGTAGCGCCTACCATAGGGTTGTTGCCCATGCCGAGAAAACCCATCATTTCAACGTGAGCCGGAACAGAACTGGAACCCGCAAACTGCGCGTCGGAGTGCATACGGCCCATCGTGTCGGTCATGCCGTAAGAAGCTGGCCCAGCCGCCATATTGTCTGGATGCAAAGTACGGCCCGTGCCGCCGCCGGAGGCCACGGAAAAATACCTCTTTCCCTGCTCCGTACATTCCTTTTTATATGTACCTGCAACGGGGTGTTGGAAACGCGTGGGGTTGGTAGAGTTGCCGGTTATAGACACATCCACCCCTTCGCGGTGCATTATGGCGACGCCTTCGCGCACGTCGTCAGTGCCGTAACAGCGCACCTGCGCGCGCTCACTCTTTGAGTAGGCTATTTCTTTGACTATTTCAAGATCTCCAGTGAAATAATCAAATAAGGTTTGCACGTAGGTAAAGCCGTTGATGCGGGAAATAATCTGCGTGGCGTCCTTGCCTAATCCATTGAGAATGACGCGAAGAGGTTCTTTCCTTGCTTTATTTGCGTTCCTGACGATTCCGATAGCGCCCTCCGCCGCCGCAAAACTCTCATGCCCCGCGAGGAACGCAAAGCATTTCGTTTCATCTCTAAGGAGCATCGCCCCCAAGTTGCCGTGGCCAAGGCCAACCTTGCGATCATCCGCCACACTGCCTGTTATACAAAAACTTTGAAGCCCGATGCCGATAACCTCCGAAACCTCCGCGGCGGTTTTGACGCCTTTCTTTATGGCGATTGCTGCGCCTACCGTGTAAGCCCAGCCCGCATTCTCAAACGCGATAGGCTGTATGGATTTTACAATGTCGTATGGGTTTACGCCTATTTTATCGCATACGGCCTTAGCTTCCTCTATGGAGGCTATGTTATACTGCGAAAGGACGGTATTAATATTTTTGATACGGCGCTCATAGCTCTCAAACAATGCCATTTTCCTTACTCCTTTCTGGGGTCTATATACTTGGCGGCTTCAGCGAAACGCCCATAAGTGCCTTTGGCTTTTTCAAGCGCCGCGTTTGCGTCTTCGCCCTTTTTGATTGAATCTATCATTTTTCCGAGGCTGATAAACTCGTATCCGATTATTTCGCTGTTTTCGTCAAGGGCAATGCGGTTGATATAGCCCTCGGTCAATTCAAGATAACGCGCTCCCTTGCTTTTTGTGCCGAACAAGGTGCCTACCTGGCTTCTCATGCCTTTACCTAAATCCTCAAGGCTCGCGCCGATGGGAAGACCGCCGTCCGAAAACGCGGTTTGGGAGCGCCCATAAACAATCTGTAAGAACAATTCCCGCATTGCCACGTTGATGGCATCGCAGACAAGGTCTGTGTTAAGCGCCTCCAGAATGGTTTTGCCCGGCAGTATTTCGGCAGCCATTGCCGCCGAGTGGGTCATGCCGGTGCAGCCTATCGTTTCCACCAACGCTTCCTCAATAATCCCGTTTTTTACGTTGAGCGTCAGCTTACAGGCCCCCTGCTGAGGGGCGCACCATCCTATGCCGTGCGTTAGCCCGCTGATGTCGCCGATTTCCTTTGCCCTAACCCATTTCCCCTCTTCGGGGATTGGGGCGGGACCGTGATACGCGCCCTTTGTAACAGGACACATATGCTCTACTTCTGCTGAATAAATCATAAGCACCACTCCTTCCCCAGTATGACCCAGTACATCGCCTGGTCAAGCCTTTTTTTTGAACAAGTTATTTCCATGTGGATTCCCCACGAAGCAGAAAGCCGACCCTCTGTCCTGATTCCAATTCTATTGCTCAGGGGAGGGGCTACTCTGTTCTTCAATCTGACTGCCAACAACATATATTTCAGCCCCTGCCTTGCTGAACTCTTCAGCCCTCTCTTTCAAGCCTTCCTCAATAGCTAGAACGGGGTCAATATTTTTTGCGGAGGCGTAATTTCTTAATTCTTCTGTCATCTTCATGGCGCAGAAGCGGGGGCCGCACATGGAGCAAAAATGGGCTGCGCGCGCGCCTTCCTGATGCTCTGTGGCCACGGCGCCCGGGCTGGACGCTGCATCATATGTTGCCTGCGAAAGCCTTCCTTGGGCTATTTTCGCGGCGTTGGCTTCATCATGAAAGGAGTGGGCGGTTTCGGGATCCATCGCAAGATTAAACTGGTCTTCCCAGCGAAACTCAAAACGCGCCTTGCTCATGGCGTCGTCCCAGGCCCTTGCGCCGGGGTGCCCCTTTGCCAAATCCGCCGCATGAGCGGCTATTTTGTAAGCGATCACGCCGTCCTTCACGTCTTTTTTAGTTGGCAGGCCAAGGTGTTCTTTGGGCGTGACGTAACAGAGCATGGCAGTACCCATCCAGCCAATCATGGCCGCGCCTATGGCCGAGGTTATGTGGTCATAGCCCGGGGCTACGTCCGTTGTCAGAGGCCCCAGCGTATAAAAAGGCGCGCCGTGGCAGGCTTTTATCTGGCGCTCCATGTTTTCCTTGATCAAGTGCATGGGCACATGGCCCGGGCCTTCTATGAATACCTGGCAGTCCTGTTCCCAGGCTCGCAGCGTCAATTCGCCCAGCGTATCAAGCTCGGCGAACTGGGCCTCGTCATTGGCGTCCGCGATAGAACCAGGGCGCAGGCCATCGCCAAGGCTGAAAGCCACGTCGTAACTAGCCAGTAATTCGCATATTTCGTCAAAGTGGGTGTAGAGAAAGTTTTCCCTGTGATGGGCCAGGCACCACTTAGCGAGTATAGAACCGCCCCGGCTAACGATCCCCGTCGTTCTCTTTACCGTCAAAGGAACATGGGCCAACCGCACGCCGGCGTGGATGGTGAAATAATCCACGCCCTGCTCGCACTGCTCTACTAAAGTATCGCGGAAAATTTCCCAGGTAAGCTCTTCGGCCCTGCCGTCAACCTTCTCCAGCGCCTGATAAATGGGAACCGTGCCGATTGGAACCGGCGCGTTTCGCAGTATCCATTCCCGCGTTTCATGGATATTAGCGCCGGTGCTCAAATCCATCACGGTATCGGCGCCCCATCTGATGGCCCAGGCCATCTTTTCGACTTCTTCTTCAATTGAAGACGCCAGGGCGGAATTGCCAATATTGGCGTTGATCTTCACCAAAAAGGCTCTGCCGATAATCATTGGCTCGGCTTCCAGATGATTGATATTGGCGCTTATCACGGCGCGTCCGCTGGCTACTTCCTGCCTGACAAATTCCGGCGTGATGTGGCTGCCGATCGCGCCGCCTTTCATGCGGCCAAGGTTTTCCCTGATTGCCACAAACTCCATTTCAGGCGTAATAACTCCATCGCGGGCGTAGCGCATTTGCGTGACTCTGCGGCCCGGCTTGGCGCGCCTCGGCTTACGGTTGAGGGGAAAACGGATGGCGTCTAATGTCTTATCCCCTTCACGCAGTTGGCGGTACGCGCTGGATGCGCCTGGCAGTTCTTCCGTGTCGCCTCTTTCCAGTATCCAGGGCAAGCGCAGGGGCGGAAGTCCTTTAGCTAAATCTATGACTCCTTCCGGGTCGGTATAAATGCCCGTGGCGTCATAGAGAAATACAGGCTCGTTGCTCCTGACCTGACCGTTGTAATCCACAGTGCGGCTCAATTTTACAGAGCGGAAGGGAACCCTTATGTCTGGCCGTGAACCCGCCACATAAACCTTTTCCGACGCCGGAAAAGACTTTCTACACTCAACCAATCGCGCAGTAAATTCGGACATTAAGGCTCCTGAAATACGGTTCCAACGGCAGCATCACACGATATCCATCTCCATTCGATTGCTGTAAGGGTTGTAAACGCGAGGAAGAGTCAATAGAGCCCGTCACGGCCTTTATCAGAAAACAATGGCGTTTTTTTTGCCACGATGTGCAAATTGGTACTAGCCGTGAGTAGTATAACAAGTGGGGGAAGAAGAAGGCAAGTGGTATAACTTGTAACTAAAGCTTTTTTGGAGCAGCGCATGCTATCAAGAGATCGCGCCTGGGAATTGGTACAGGAATGGACTTCCTCTGAGAGGCTGAGGATACACGCCCTTGCTGTGGAAGCAGTGATGCGCGATTTTGCGCGCCAATACGGCCAGGACGAAGAACAATACGGCTTGACGGGCCTCTTGCACGACGCCGACTACGACCGCTGGCCCGATGAACACCCAAACCGCGTAATCAGTTGGCTCAACGAACAAGCTGAAGCAACGCCTGACGGGAATTTTCTGAGAGAGATAGCCCACGCCATCAGGGCGCATTGCCCGGGTCTAAGCGATTGCAGGGATACCCTATTGGCAAAAGCTTTGGCGGCGTCAGATGAAATAGCCGGATTTATCATAGCCTGCGCCCTGGTGCGCCCTGAGAGGACGGAAGGCCTGACGCCCAAGAGCGTCCACAAAAAGCTGAAAACGCCTGCATTCGCGGCGGGCGTTGACAGAAACGAAGTGGCAGAAGGATTTCGCCTGATTACAGAAGCTGTAGGCGGCTTGCCCGATGAACACATACAGAGAGTTATAGCCGCCATCCACCAGCAGAGGAGCAGCCTTGGCTTGCTCCCATAATTCCAATTCTACTTCAAAATTGCGTCCTGCAATTTTGAAGTAGTCGGCTGCGGCGAGAGCGTGGTCTCGCCTTGCCTCTCGAAGTGCTACGCATTTCGGCGCGACATCCGTGTCGCGCATTCCAATTCTAAATAGAAATTAAAGCAATTTCTATTTAGAATTGGAATAAGATATGAGCGCGTTCACGCTCCATCCCAAAATTGAATTGCTTATAATAATTCTTTAATTACTAATCCCTGATTGGGTTTAGTAACCGCTCATTCCTCCGCCTGCACACAAAGTACAGCATTCTGAAGCATACTTGTCACTCAAAGGCTTCTGGCGGTTGGAGCGCTGGTTCTCAACATTTTTTGCGGATTTCCATAAAACGCCGCAAAAAAAAATATAGTATTCTTATTGCATGTCTGATACCCTGCGCCACTGCACGTTGAGGTTGAGATTTGCCGTCCTGGGGGCTATGGCCGAATGTCATCCTCCAGTTTTATTGAATAAATTGACGTCTGTTTTTTGTAACGCGGGGATGCCTCTGGCAATGGGCAACGAAAAGCGCCCAAGGCCGATAGCGCGTCTGGCCTATCCGCTACCTCCTGGCGTAGAAGGTATGCAGGAGTGGGCCGACGTGACGCTTGACGCCGGCTTAAGCGATCCCATGGATGTAGTCACAGCGCGATTAAAAAGCTGTTGTCCTGAGGGCTTGGAAATACTGGGCGCTGAACAAATTCCGCACTTTGCGTCGCCGGTTGACGAACTATGTGAAACGGCTCATTGGCGCTGGTTTTGCCCTGATTTACTATTTCACGCGGCAAAGCCGAAAATCGGCGCCTTTGCTGATAGCGAAAGTTTTCAGATAACCAAGACCGGTAAGTCAGGCGGTAAAAAAGGCGCCAAGTCAGCGGAAGTCAGGCATTTGGTTCAAGAACTCCGCTGGGACGGCGCATCGCTCAGTTTTTCCACCAGGATTGTCCAGGGACAGGCGCTGAACCCACTAAAGGTATTAGCGGCCATACTGGACGTTGAACCTGGTCAGTTGGGCGTGTTCCGGCGGGAGCGCATAGATTTTAAGGCCGACCATAAAATTTCCAGGTCTGACAAATACGCCCATAAGCTCCGCAACCTGTATGAAGACGCGGTTTTACTGGAGTCAAGCCCCAATATCAGAGTTTATCACGACGATGACGACGAAGTCATATACCAAGCCGCGTCATACCCTGATTGATTCTATTTTTATTCCACACTCCACGCTTACTTAAAACACCCTTAACAGCGCGATGTAGCCATTGACGCTCCTGACGCCGGGTATGTCCGAGTGCAGGCCAACGCCAATATCCACCCTTATAGTGGTGAACCACCAAAAACCGGGGATGTCCCCGGAGACGCCCAGGCCGGTGAAGCCATAAAACTTTTGGTCGTCTAAATTGCGGGCGCGGGCGTGGTCGAGACGGCAGGATACACGAAACAGCGGCGAGGCTGGAAAAGCGTAGCCCAGGCTGGCGTACTGGATTCTGTCTGAGACCACGGCGTTGCTGCGGATGCCGGAGACCCTGACGCTCCCGCCCATTCCGCCTATGTCTAAGGACAAAAAGCGGTCAAACCCGCTGCCGCCGTCCATGCCTGTTTCACCATGAATCCTGGCAGTGGATTTCAAGCGCAGGTCATAGGCGGCTGTCGCTCCCCATAGTTTATACTTGCCGCCGTCGGCTATGGGCCGGATATCGTTAGGCGGCCCAAATTGCCCGTCGGGCCTGCTTCCCGCCCCATAATTACCGCGAAGCTGGAAACCTCTATACAGCCAGCTCAATTCGCCGGTGAAGCCCAAAGTAAAACCAGATGGGGGAATAATATAGCCAGGCGTGCGATAGTCTTCCTCTTTGGAGTCAGAAAAGCGGTTATAGATGCCCAGGCCCTGAAGCCTCAACCGGAAACCGGCGCCCAGATCACGCCCGAGGCTGATCCTCATCTGCCCTGATTGGCGCGCCACGCCGTCTTTATCCTGCAATTCTCCATTTTCCACGGGACGCTCGGTGGAGGCCAGAAAGCCGCCGGAAACGTTCAGACCAAGATCAAAGCCGCCGGGAAGGTGGGGGATGTTGAGCGTCGCCATGTTAAAAAGGCCCGCCAGCATGGCGCTGTATTGTATGCCCTTTCCAAAGGCGTCGTAATCAAATAGGACTAACGCCGCCATCGGTATGACGGGGTATTGCAGCGACGGGTCAATCATTATACCGCCGCCTATGGCGCGGCCGGACGAACGCTGTTTTTGCTCCACGTAACGAACCCCGTCCTTGCCCCGGGTCAGGTAGCGCATGCCGTCTTCAGTCTGGCGCAGCATGGCCCCCTTTGAGTCCCTGGCCTTCTGGCGGTTTTGTAAAAAGCCGCCCTGGTTGATCTTAAAATTTTGATAGACGAGGTCCCTCTGAACCTGAGTGACGCCCCCTGCGAGTACCCAGCGCTCAAATGTCTGAATGTTCATCACGCGCCAAAAGCCGGGGGCAGGTTCGCCATAGATGAGCCTTCGCCTTTCGGATTTGACGATGCCGGGTAAGTTTGCTCTCTCGCTCCGCTCTTCCAGGATGCGTCCGGCGGCTTCATCCACAAGAATTTGACCTGTAAAGAGGGTTGGGGCGTCTGACACGGGCGCAAAGCGTATCCATCTCTGTCCAACGGCCCCAGGCCCCCCGTCGCTGTAGCGGTACCGCTCTGTCAGGTTCAAGGCTACAGGCGGACTGACGCTGCGCTTGCTTTCAATGATTGGCAGTTGAAGCTCGCCCTGTATCTTTGCCTTAACGCCATTGAACAGCAACTCCTCTTGCAGGAACTCTTCCGGCTCGCCCGCCATTTCAAATGATGCGAATTTATAGCCGAGATCAGCGCCCATGCCCCTGCTGGATTGAGCGTGTATGTTGATGTTTAATTGGGATTCCTGGGTTATCAGGGCAGATATGTCCCTGAGCTGCGTGGCCCTTACCCTGGCCAGGAGCGCGTGTACATCGTAGTCCGCCCTGTCTTCCACAACCACGATTTCATGCTCTTTTTCAGGAACAAAAGGTTTCCATTCAGAACCTTTAAACTCCCAATGGAGTACTCGTTGTCCTGAGCGATCCCCGACGGACAACACTCCGTTTCCGCCATGCGCTTCATCCAGCCCGACGGGGATAGAGTCGGCCAAAGCGGCGGTCGGGCCTCCTGGGGGAACCACCAGTCGCGCGCCGCCGCCGAGCAACTGGGCCGCTTGCGCGCCGGGGTCGCCAGGACACCAGATAGTCCAGGGGCGGGCGGGAAGCTGTTCCTGCGCCTTTACAAGAACGGCCATCCAGTTTTCCAGTTTGCCGGGCAAGTCGTCAGGGGCAATGACGCCTCCGTCCAGACCGCCCCAAAAGCTCTCGTCCCAGTTAGACGGCGCGTTTTCATCATAGGCCAGGTATATTTCGATCAAAGGATTTTGCGCCTTTAGCGCCTGATTGGCCGCCAATATCAACGCCGCGCGCCCGTCGTCGTTTGGCAGCCTGACCCGAATTGCGGTTGCACCGCTATAAGGACGGATTACAGGCGCCCAGGCTTGGCGGACGGCTTTTATCTCAGCCTCATTCAGCGCGTTTTGAGGAATCAGGGCCTTTGGGTCGGCGTCCCTCAAATCCAGCACAGGGGGCAACGGCTCGCCAACCTTCAGAAATGGCGTCGGGGGCGCGGATAAGGCTGAAATACAACAAATAGAAAATAAGGACAAAACAGAGACAAACATAGTGCAAGTTTACAGCAATTTCTGCTTTTGAAATTGCTGTATGTGCGGGATCAAATACCGCTGTATGCTGTTCCACAGGATGAAGAATCTGTTCACTCGCAAAAGCGTTTGGGTATATAATTTGTAGCGGTTAGTCCTTCACAGACTGACCAATCGTAGCTAAAAATTTCTGTCCGGATGATCAAAATGTTCCAATTTTTGAATGGAGTGGTCTTGAAAAACTTATTACCCTCCGCGCTCATCGCCGGGATGATAATAGCGGCGCCCCTAGCAGCGCAAGAAAGTAAAGACTTCAGTTTTGGCGCTCAGTTGTCCTTTATGGTTCCCATCGGGGCTTTCTCAGACATTGCCTCTACAGGTTCTGGCGTGGGTATCTTTGCAGAAAAGCCATTGAGCGATAATTTTGCGATTCGCGGAACAGTGGATTACATGATTTTCGGCGCGAAGATAAAAGACAATGTAGCTAATGATGTGACCAGATGGGGCATATTGGCAGATGGCATTTGGAATTTTACCGGACACGACGT
>JAISSN010000148.1 GCA_031273105.1 Holophagales bacterium
GCATGGCCGCAATGTCTTGCGGATAGGCCGCCCCGCCTCGGCAATGGCGGCGCGCTTGCCCACCCATGTGAATTCGTAGGCTTCATCGCCGAAAATCTCTTCCCCCACGTATGAGCGCAACAGATCAACATTTACCTTGCCATCGGCGACAACGCCTGGGAACAGTTCGGCGAGCTTGGCTATGTTGGCGGCGGTGAGATTAGATGTTTCCATTTTCATTTTTTCAATCATTGACTTTTCCCTCCTATATTGACAAGAAAGTTATTCCACAGGTTTTCATTGCCCTGTTGTAGCCTGGTCTTTTATATTCCATCATACTTTGATTTGTGGAAAGCAAGGAGGCGCAATTATTCCAGTATGTTCCTCACACCCCAAAATTCACAGGATCCCTGTCCATGTACACTGTCCCGGCCCTGTCTATAGGCACCGCTTGAAGGGCGCGGCTCAGGTCGGCCCGGTTTTGGGATTTTAAGATCAACTGTTGCCAATAGCGGCTCTTGACCCTTGGTATCGGGGCATCCAGGGGGCCTAGTATTTTAAGGCCGTGGCAGGCCATGAAGCGCAGGCGCAGTTCGTCCAGAGGCTTGCGGGCTGTTGCCGGGTCATCGCCCTCAGACCTGAACAGGGCCATGGCCGTATATGGCGGGTAGCCAAGGGCCTGGCGATAAGGGAGTTCACTGTCGGCAAAGCCCTCAAAGTTTTGCGCCACTGCGTGAATGATGGCCGGATGATCCGGGCTGTACGTCTGGAGTATCACGCGGCCAGGCTTTTCAACTCGCCCTGCCCTGCCGGATACTTGTGTAAGCAGGTGAAACGTCCTCTCGGCGCTGCGAAAATCCGGCGCCCTCAACCCCAGGTCGGCATTTAGGATGCCCACCAGCGTCAATTTCGGAAATGTGTGGCCCTTTGCCAGCATTTGCGTGCCTACCAGTATATCCACCTCGCCATGCTCCGCAGCCAGCAGACCCGCCTCAAGCGCGCCTCGCCTTGAGGTGGTGTCCCTGTCCAGCCGCAGTATTCTGGCAGCGGGGAAACGCGTCTGCAGGGAGTCTTCCACTCGCTCCGTCCCTTCGCCGACGCCCCTCAAATGCTCCGCGCCGCAATGCGGGCATACCTCCGGCGGAACATTTTCATGCCCGCACAAATGACAGCGCAAACGCCACGCGCCCTTGTGATAGGTGAGGCTGAGGTCGCAATTTGGACAATCCAGTGTTTTTCCGCAGGCCATGCAAATCCAGAAATTCTCAAAGCCACGCCTGTTGAGCAGCAGCATTGACTGTTCGCCCCGCTCCAGCACATCATTCATCGCCTTTAGCAACATGGGCGAAAATATTACCTTTTTGCGCTCGCTACGATAGCACTCCCTCAGGTCAACAACCTGAACCGTCGGCAAATTAGCGCCCAGGGGGCGCTGTGTGAGACGAAGCAGCTTATAGCGGTTTGTTTGCGCCGCGTGCCAGCTCTCCAGGCTGGGCGTCGCGCTGCCCAGCACCACGGGGCAATCTTCAAGCTGGGCGCGTTTGATGGCTAAGTCTCTGGCGTTGATTCTGGGGTGTTCCTCAGATTTATATGAACTCTCCTGCTCTTCGTCCACGATTATTAAGCCAATATTTCTTAAGGGCGCCAACACGGCGTTGCGGACGCCCACAAAAAGACGGGCGTCATTCATCAGGAGTCGCACCACGTCGGCTTGTTTTTCCGTGGCGTTCAGTCCCGCGTGACCAACGGCCAGGCTGCCGGGAAAGCGCGTTTCCAGCCGCGCCAGCAAGCGCGGCGTCAATCCTATCTCGGGCACCAGCCACAACACCCGCTTGCCATTGTGCACCACGCACTCGGCCAGTTCCAGAAAGACCTCAGTTTTTCCTGAGCCTGTAACGCCATAGAGCAGATATGGCGCAAAGCGCCCCAGTTCCACGCCTGAGACCGCATGGCGCTGTTCTTCGTTGAGCGTCACTGTTCTGTGGAGTAAGTCTTCTCGCTTCTGGCTCAGCAGGTCCAGGCGCTTTGTGCGCTCAATCAGGCCATGTCGTTCCAAACCTGCCAATACTGAGGCGCTCACGGCTGTTTCCCAGAGAATCTCGCTCTCAAGTTTTACACCATCGGCGGCTTCAAGGCATTCTATTACCCTGGCCTGGGTTTGCGTCACCCTTCGCGGGTGCGGCGCTCCCGTGAGCCTTACCTCTGTCAGACCGGCCCCCTTTAGATTGCGGCGGTGCAAAAGGGTTGGCAGGTCAATTTCGCCCCTGTGCCAGGCCATGCCGATTTCATTCAGCGCCCGCCAGTCGCCGGAATCGCGCAGTTCAGACAAGCGGCGTCCATCTGGCAGCAACAGGCCCCAATCAACCTGAACCGCCTGGGGAATACACAGAGCCGTGATATGGGCCAAGCCGCAGCCATAATAACTTGACGCGAAATCCAATAAGGTTAAGAGGTTTGGCGGCAGCAGGGGAAAGGGGTCAATTACCGCTTCTATCGGCCTGAGCTTTACGCTGGGCGGACTTTCGTCCGGCCCAAGGACCGCGCCCCAGGTCTTGCCGCCCCTCACCTTTACCACTACCCTGACCCCCCGCGCCAAGCCGTCGGGAGCAAGATACGTCAGCGGCGCAATGGGACGGGGCAGGTCAACGCGGGTGGGGATTACGGAAATCATTTTAATTTCATAGTATCAATCCAGGCGTCAAACATCACCTATCCGGCAAATTAAATTTCTAAAAACAGAAGCGTCTTGTTTAGAATGGAAACCAAAGGGCTTTGGGCCTTGAGCGCCGCCCGAAACACTTTTGCGCCAATTTTTTGTTTTTTTCCGCTAACTTGTATTTACGGAGTTTTTACACACGAGAGCTTTCGATATGGCAGAACACTCGCCCCTACTTCCCGTCACTCTCACTTGCAACACGGATCCCAGGTTTATTGATCTCATCCAGGTTGTGGGAGGAGAACTGCTCAAGCACATGTGTTTCACCCAGGAAGACGGCGAGAGGATCTGGCTGGCCATCCAGGAAGGCATAGCCAACGCCATGAGGCATGGAAACAATTCGGATAACTCCAAAACCATATCGGTGCGTTTTGTTCCGAGCGCTGAACAGATCGAGATACAAATAGCGGATCAAGGCAAAGGCGTTGATATGGAATCTATTCCAGATCCAAGCCTGCCGGAAAACGTATTAAAGGCCAGCGGCCGGGGCGTATTTCTCATGAAGCAGGTGATGGACTCAGTGAAAATGGACGTCTCTGAATCAGGCAGCACGCTGGTTTTGATTAAACGCCGCAAAGGACGCAAGCAGGCTGCGAACTAAAGGGCAATTTAGAACAATTGGTTTTCGATGGAAAACTGCAACGGAGTGGTAGTCACAGGGCAGCAGATCGGGGCGGGCTGGTCTCCGGCCCTTTCTGTGGTGAAAGCCCTGCGCGCTCTGACAGAGGCAAAAAAGCGCGGATTACAAGCCGTTTATTGGCTGGCTGATGAAGACCACGACCGCGCTGAAGTGGCGTCCGTAGTAGCGTTACAAGGCGACAGGCTAATACGGCATCGCTTTCGGTTTTCCGCTCCACAGGGAACAGCCGCGGGATGGCTGGAGTGGACAGACATGCACCAAGCTGAGGCCCAAAACCTGTGGGGCCAACTGCCAACGCCCGCCGAGCCAACACTGCGGGGCCACGTAATGGCGTTGGGCGGCGCGCTCTGGCGCAGGGGAATAGAGCCTTTTAGCCCGACCAAAGATATTGACAGAAAGGGCATACAAGCCGAACTGGAGCGGTGGCGGACATTGGGCCTCGAAAATGACTTGCGGGAACAGGCAAGCATGATGGAATCAAAGGGGCTTGAATTAATACTGGATCCGCGCCGGCAATCGGCCTGGTTTTCCCTCGACCCGCTGACGGGCAAACGCGCTCGCTTAGAGAGCGGCCAGCCCTGTCCTGAAGGACACTGGCTCAGCCCCGGCGCCGCCCTGCGTCCCTTGATGCAGTCTCTGTTGCTGCCCGTCAAAGTTGTTATTTTGGGGCCGGGCGAAAGGGCTTACTGGCGACTTACGGAGAGACTATGGGAACGCGTTGCCCTGACGCCCCCCATGATCCTGCCAAGGCCCAGCGTCTTTGTGCTTCCCGACGGGCATTTTGATATTTCAACCGCCGAACTGGAGGCTCTGCGCCTGGGACGATGGGACGCGTTTGCGTCCAATAGTATCCCAAAGCCATCCGCCATGCCTTTTCCGGGGCCGCAGGAGAGTTGGAGCGCGACTATCAGCAAGCGATACCAAGCGGAAGTAAGCAGGCTGCAAACGCGCTTAAAGCGCCTCGACGCCCGCCTCGCAAAAGAGTCCGCCGAAAGACGTGTTGGAAAAAACATTGAAAGACTGCGCCAGACACTATTTCCCTTTAACAAGCCCCAGGAAAGAGTTCTGCCAGGCTGGTACTGGCTGCAAAGCGATCCCTTGCTCGACGCCATAGAGAGGGCGCTGGAGAGCAGCGAGGAAACACATCTGATCATGCCTGGCAGAAAAAGATAAGGCTTGACCAGGGTCTGTTGACGCTATATTGATACCAAGTTGCAATCAATAGGGTTTACATCCAAGCTCTTTTGGTAAGGCTGGCGATAGTAAGAGGCATGGCTTCCAGGCTACGTAAGCCTTCAACGGCTTTATCTATTACAGCT
>JAISSN010000156.1 GCA_031273105.1 Holophagales bacterium
AGCCTTTTCCAAAACCTCGTGACCTCTCGGCAGACGCGCCATAATTACCCTCCGATGAAAATAATTATTACATAATCTATTTAGAATTGGAATTAGGTGTCTCGTTACGAGTCAACACATAACGAGACGCCTGAATTGCCAAAAATCCTTATGAAACATAGCTTTCTTGACATTCATCGTTATGTGTCGCGGGAATCCAGGATACCTGTAATCTCTATTACAACCATTAATTCCATTTCTACTTCAAAATTGCGTCCTGCAATTTTGAAGTGGTCGGCTACGGCGAGAGCGTGGTCTCGCCTTGCCTCTCGAAATGCTGCGCGTTTTGGCGCGACATCCGTGTCGCGCATTCCAATTCTAAATAGAAATTAAAGCAATTTCTATTTAGAATTGGAATAACACCTTGCACTTGGACTACGAAAACCAAAACTGCTATATTGGATCAGTGAACATTGACGGCGTTCCGCTCGGGGAGCGTCAGTCAACTCTCAACTTGCCACAGACACCCATCCCGCCCTGCCTTCGATTTCCCGGCGCGTGATTATCCGTGAGGGGGGGTTGGCCGCCACTAGCTCCGGCGCCCAGTCGGCGAGGGTTCTGACGCGGATTTTGTTTTCAATCAGGCTTTGAAGAAAGGCGGCGAACGAGTCTTTTAAGGCCCCTCCCTCTGCTTCCGTGTGCAGGGCATAGACGTTTAGGGCGTCATCCCTGATTAAATTCAGTATGCGGCGATTCACGTCTTCCGGTCCCATTCCGTTACAGCCCAGTAACTCATCCATGGTAGGAAGCGTTGTCGGCACTTGCAGCGTTGACAGGGCTTTAGCCTTCACTATTGGATAAAAGGCATCAAGGCCGCGGCAGTCGCCGGCGTATTCAAGCTGGTACTGCTCCTGGATTTCAAGGGTGCTGTCATTGCATCGCCAGGCCGGGCTGACCGCGCCTCTCGCCCTAATCGAAAAAACCGTCTCAAAAGCGTCGTGGGCGCGGGCAAACCAGCTTGAAAGCCACTCGCGGGACTTTTTGTCTAACAAATCATGGTATTGGACGTGATCCCAGGCGTGTATCCCAACTTCGTGGCCCGCCGCCTTAACGGCCCGCATTTCTGCCATGGCCCTTGTGTGAATGACAGGGGCGGGCAACAGCGTGCCGTAGAGCATGGTTTTCAGGCCATACAGCTTGCCCGCGCCCGTGCGGCGCATCTTGGAGAGAAAGCCCTTCCTGAAAATCCGGCGGATGGCCTTGCCCGAATTGTCCGGCCCCAGGGAAAAGTAAAAACTGGCCTGCATTTGATGGCGATCCAGCATCCGCAATAGCTGGGGTATCCCCTTCAAACTGCCTTCCAGTGTGTCAACGTCAACGCGGAGCGAAAGTGTTTTCATGAATAATATAATCAATCAATTTGAAAGCAGGGCAAGCCCTGTTTTCAAATTGATTGAAAAATCCGGGCCTGGCTTGTGCTAGGATCATTGCATAACGCTAACATCATTTAGGAGGAGCGCTATGGTTGCCTCTCAAAGTTGAATCGCTCTAAAGACAAGATCAGCCAATTCGTCGGGTTTCCTCCCCAGCGGCAGCAGTGAAGGCAGTACAGACCACTCTTCCATGCGGGAGCGCCATCTCTGCATAAACTCAGCCCTGTCGCGCGCAAGCGGCCTGTCGGGGTCTGTTTTGACCCTCTCCCATGCGGTGTTTGGGTTTTCCGCGAGCCAGCACGCTGCCCAGCCGGTTTTTTTTACCAGACCTCTGATAGCTTCCTGCTGCCACGCGCCAGCGCCCAGGGCCAGTACTGCCGGGCGCTCCAGGCATTCTGGCAGGCATTCGACTTCAAGGGTTCTGAATAGCGCCTCGTCCCCGTTGTATTCGGTAAATATTTCCGCAATAGGCTTGCCCGCCTTTTGGGATATGCGCGAGTCCAGGTCTATAGCCTCAATGCCTAAACGCAGCGCGAGGCGCATGGCAAGGGTTGTCTTTCCGGCCCCGCTTCCGCCAACTATTACCAGGCCGCTGTCTTTACGCAGGATTTTCTTTTCAGCGCACTTTATTTTTTGCGCCTGCCATAAATATTCAGTCAATTGGTATTGATCATCGGACAGCGCCAGCTGCGACAGGGCGCGCGTCATCGCCAATGACTCGGCGCCAGCCTGAAAGCATGGCAGCGCATCGTCCATGGTCAAGCCGCCAATGGCGATGGGGGCTATGTTTTGAGAACGCAACGCGGCGCACCCCATGGCCAGGCCTTCAAAGCCTATGATTTCATCGTGATCCCGTTTGGTTTGAGTGGCTCTCAGCGGACCAACGCCCGCGTGATCACAGGCCGGGTCTATTGACGACCACTCATTTGGGTTGTGGGTACTGGCGCCAAAATGGAGTTTATTTAATCCCGGCAAACGAGCGGCTATTGAAGCCGGAATATCTGTCTGGCCCAGATGCAGGCCCCACGGAGCAATGCCCTCGTTGGCGGCGAGTAAGGCAAGATCGGCCCTGTCGTTGATAACGATCAACGGCCAGCCGCCGTTTTCTGACGCCTGAAGCAGCGTCTCGCGCAACTCCCGCCATTGATCGTTGACGGGCATGAGTTTAGCCCTAAACTGTATAATGGGAAAATTTGCAATCGCAAAGCGCCTGACCTGCTCTGACAGAGGCAATTCCAGACTTGCGTCGGTGATGGGGTAAAGGGGCGGAATTTGTATCATTTTATTCATCGTTTATTGCCATTTATTCAGTGGCATAATTTTAAAGTCTGTCGCAAACTCAATGCATGGAGGAAAATAATTTTAGCCTGCCTGTATGGCGCAGCGAAATAAAAAATCCCTTTGAGGATGAAAATAATTGCCAGTCCATTGAAGGGGCTTACCAGCAGGTTTTGGATGTGTTTTTACAGCGCCATACCGACGCTGACAGAGTTATTCTGGACGAGGCTTTTAATCTTGCCCGCTCCGCCCATGACGCCCAGCACAGAAAAAGCGGCGAGCCATATTTATTTCACCCCCTGGCCGTAGCAAAGAGCCTCGCCGAGTGGAATCTGGACACTGTCAGCCTTGTATGCGGTATGCTCCATGACGTTGTTGAAGACACGTCAATCGCCCAGGAAGAAGTTGCCGAACGCTTTGGCGTTGAAGTAGGGGAAATAATAGAAGGCTTAACTAAACTGTCAAGGCTGGAGTTTCAGGACAGGGCCTGGCTCAGCGCGGAAAACATCAAAAAACTAATAGTGGCTATGGGCAAGGATGTACGTGTACTATTGGTCAAGCTGGCTGACCGCTTGCACAACATGAGAACTCTTGGGGCCATGCGTGAGGAAAAACGCAGGCGCATTGCTCATGAAACCATAGAATTATACTCGCCGCTGGCTCATCGCCTTGGAATGGGCTGTGTGTATATGGAACTTGAAGACCTTGCCTTTGAAACGCTTGAACCTGAAAACTATGAGGCATTGAGCGAAGCTATTCAAACAAAAGTCCAAAATAATATTATGTACGCTAAAGACATACAGTTGACTCTGGAAAACCTGCTTGCCGCGAATGGCGTGAAAGCCATGGTGTTCGGGCGCCTTAAAAACCTGTATAGCATTTGGCGGATTATCGGCGCTCAGAAAATGGAATTGGACCGTATATCCGATTGGCTGACGTATCGCGTCATTTGCCCCGACAGGGCGTCCTGTTATGCGGCCCTGGGCATCGCACACGCCTTATATAAGCCAATTCCGGGGAGCTTTAAGGATCATATCAGCCTGCCAAAGGACAATAACTACCAGAGCATTCACACGTCAGCGTTGATGCAGACAGGAGACAGCTTCGGAATTGTCATCCGCACAAAAGAGATGCACGAGTACGCTGAATACGGGATTGTTTCCCGCTGGACCTATAAAGAGGGTCGTATAGTCAACCGCCATGAACTAAACCAAGTCGCGTTTTTACGACGCATGGCGGAAATGTACACGGACGTTCAGGATAATAGCGATTTGGTCGTAAACTTGAAAAGAGAGTTGACTTCGAACCAAATCCAGGTTTTCACGCCAAAGGGTGAATTAATGAATTTGCCTGAAGGCAGTACGCCTGTTGATTTTGCCTATAGCATTCATACCGAGGTTGGACACCACTGCGCTGGCGCCAGGGTAAACGGCCGGTTAGTCCAATTGCGGTACGCGCTGAAAAGCGGCGATCGCGTTGAAATCATGACCGACTCTGACCGCAAGCCCGAGCGCGAATGGCTTACTTTTGTCAAGAGCGCCATGGCGAGATCGAAGATACAATCATTCATCAGAGAGGAAGAGCGTTACATGGCCATTGAAGCAGGTAAAGAGCGCCTGATCAGGGAGGCGAGTACCCTTGGCCTGAACCTGGAGACGCCGGAGAATAAAGGCATTCTTGGGCTAAGGCTGGAGGAATTGAAGCTGAATGATTGGGAAACGTTCTATGCCGCGGCGGGTTTTAACCGCGTTTCAATACGCCATTTGCTGGAACCCATTTTGCCCAACGAAGCCCGGAATCAGGGCGATAAAACCGCGAATGTTGATTTGCCGGAAACAATTGAGATTGATGGAACAACTGGCGCATTCTTTATTATGGCCCAGTGTTGCAAGCCAATCCTCGGTGATGAGATAGTCGGTTACACGGCCAGGGGACGTGGAATAAACATTCACAGGACAGTTTGTCCACGCTTAAACTCCAGCGTGATGCCAGCGGAGAGGCGCATCAGCGTCGCCTGGGGGAAATGCGCCAGAGACGCCTTTGACGTTGAAATCAGGGTTGACGCCGCCGATCAGCTTGGCATGGTGGCTGAAGTGTCTAACGAGCTTAAGCAAGCCGATATTTCCATCCAGCACTTAAACGTGTTCACAAACAACGAAGGCGGCGCGGTATTTCACATAGGCATGCGCGTGAGGGACAGGGAGCATTTAGTGGAAATAATGGGGAAAATCCGCCAGTCCCGCGGCGTAAATACCGTAGAGCGGGTGAGGGGGTCTGTTTTTAACCGAAAGCGGCTACGGTGAAGCCCCATTGCATTTGTTGTATCAAGTGGAGAGTGGTGAAATGATTGACGAATCGGGGGAGGACGTCAATGTCCTGGTTTAAATCCATTGAGCGCGATTTGCTTTAAAATATGGCAGGCCGCCTGATTCTTGTACCCACGCCATTAGGCAACCTGGGGGATATCACAGCCAGAGCGGTTGACGCCCTTGCGTCCTGTGATTTGGTTGCTTGCGAGGACACGAGGCGCACGGGCGCGTTGCTTAAACGCCTGAATATTGACAAACCGATGCGGCGCTTTGACGACCACGCTGGCGCAAAGGAAGCCCACGTCATTGCAAGCGCGCTGATGTCAGGAAAAGTAATTTGCTATTGCTCTGACGCGGGTATGCCAGGGATCAATGACCCAGGCTTTGAACTGGTCCGCCTGGCGAGGGAGTCGGGCGCGGAAGCGACCGCCTTGCCCGGCCCTTCGGTCGTGACGCTGGCTGTGGTGGGTTCGGGACTGCCAACCCATGCCTTTAGCTTTTTGGGTTACATACCCGCCAGGCAGGAAACGCGGCGTGCATTTATACGCAAGCTGGCAGCCAGAGAGGAAACCAGCGTGGTTTTTGAGACGCCCCACAGAATTACAGAGGCGCTAAAGGATATAGCGGAAATAATGCCCGAAAGGGAATTGGCCCTGGGCCGCGAATTAACAAAGCTCCACGAAGCCTGGTACAGGGGAACGCCCTGCCAGGTTCTGGCTCTGTTGGGTACGGAACCAAAGGGCGAGCTGGTGCTGGTTATCGCCGGGGCGGACGCCAAGCGCGTAATCAATGACGCCGGTCATAGCCAGGGCTACCACGAACAATGCGGGCCGGATTCTCTGCCAGACTGGGCCGGCAGATTCCTGGACGCGGCCAGGGAAGGGGGCATGACGCTGCGCGAGGCAGTGAAGCCCCTGGCGAAACGCCTGGGTCTTCCGCCTTCCGATCTGTACAAAATGGCTTCTGATTCCGTTTCTGCCTCAAAATTGCGTTCCTTGCTCCCAACACAACTTTCCAAATCAAAGCCGCGGAACACAGTTTTGATTTGGAAACGAAAATAGCTATCCCTTCCATCTCCTGTTGTCTTCCTGAAACAGGCCAAGTTGGTCCAGTATCCTTGTGGCGAAGGCGTCGCAGAGGTCTTCTATGCACTTGGGATGGTGGTAAAACGCAGGCGCTAAGGGCATGATCGTCGCGCCCGATCTATGAGCGCGCGACATGTTTTCTATGTGGATGCCGTTCAGCGGCGTTTCCCTGACGCAGAGAACCAGCGGCAGTCTTTCTTTCATGCAGACGTCCGCCGCTCTGGCTATCAGGTTGTTGCTGGCGCCCGACGCTATGCGCCCCAGCGTACCAACGGAGCAGGGAACTACGACCATGCCTCCGTGACGCGCGCTTCCGCTTGAAATTTCAGCGCCGAAGTCATTTTCGTCCAGCAGGATAATTTTTTCCGAAAGGCTTGCCATGTCTTCCGGCTGGGTTCCCGTTTCATCCGTGAAACACCTGCGGCCAGTCCGCGACGCAAGCAACATTATCTGTTCAACCCTGGGTTCCAGCGTCAAACGCCTCAGCAACGCCTTAGCGAACGGCGCGCCGGAAGCCCCGGTGATTGCCAATACGTAGCGGCGGCCCGCGTTCATCATTAAATCTCCTCATAACAGCGCGATAACGCCCTTTGCCCCCCAAAACTGCATGACTCGCCCCGCCAATTGGGCGGGTTTGCCCGGCCTTTGCAGCGTTATTAATTCTATGGCGTTCCCAGAGCCTGCCGATAGCCGTACGCCGCCCTTGTCCCAGGTCAGCGTTCCAGGCGGCTCGTCGGAAGTCAAAATACTTCCGGCTTCCAGTACCTTAATAACTGTGCCATCCAGTTGAAACTCAGCCCCGGGCCATGGTTGAAAGGCCCTGATTTGTCTGTGCAGTTCCAGCGCCCCTTTGGTCAAATCCAGTCTGGCCATTTCCTTTTTGAGCTTTGGGGCCAGTGTGACAAGTTTTTCATCCTGGGGACAGACATTGGCCGCGCCGCTAAAAATTGTCCCGATATTATTCTGGAGCAGACTTGCGGCGTCTTCCGCCAGTTCGGCCAGCAAGGCGTCCGCGACGGATTCCATGGTTATGGGCCGCTTGCGCTGGGCCAGCAGAGGCCCCGCATCCATGCCGGGTGTAATTTTCATCAGGCTGACGCCGGTTTCAGCGTCCCCAGCAAGAATAGCGTGATTCACGGGGGCCGCCCCCCGCCACCGGGGCAGCAGCGAAAAATGCAGGTTCCAAACCCCGAGCCTGCAACTATCAAGCATCCAGGAGGGCAGGATGTGACCGTAGGCCACCACCAGCGCCATATCAATCTTCAGAGAATCCCAAAGCAGCCTGGCGGCGTCCAGGTTCCATTTTTCGGGTTGATGGATTTCCAGGCCCAGTTTCAGAGCAACGCGCTTTACAGGAGGGGGTTCAACGACGCGCCCCCGTCCCTGGGGGCGGTCGGGGTTGCAGAATACGACATGGACGTCGCACAGTCCGGCCAGCGCCGTCAACGGCGGTACTGCGGAGGCGGGTGTACCCAGAAAGGCTACTCTTGGTTGGGGCATCTGCTAATCACGGCGCTGTTTTTGATACTTTCTCTGGATGACGCTTCGCTTTACGGGGCCAAAGTACTCCACGAACAGGCGGCCTTTTAAATGGTCTATTTCATGGCAGAGCGCCCTGGCGAACAATCCCTCGCCTTCGACTTCTTCCCAGGCGCCGTTTGGCTTTCTGTTCTTTACCCACACCTTCATCGGCCGTTTCAGGGGTTCCTGGACGCCTGGTATGGAGAGGCAGCCTTCGTTTCCGATTTGTTCGCCTTCTTCCCTGAGAATTTCCGGATTGATGAGCACGATCTTTTCGCCGGTATTTACGTCAACCACGGCCAGGTTAATATTGAGGCCTACCTGGGGAGCGGCCAGTCCCGCGCCTTCCTGGGCGATCGTCGTCTCAAACATGTCGGCAACCAACTTATCCAGATCGGGCGTCCAATCGCCAACATCCACGTTTTTATTCTTGAGCCTCGGGTCGCCCCATGTGATTACCTGCCTGACAGTCATCGGAGTATTTTATATCAAGTTGTATTTAATCAGTATTCCCGGCCTTGCGTTCACGGCGGGATTGAAGCCAGGTTTGGATTACCTTGTAAACCGCGGGGAGGCCGGGAATTATTATCAGGGCTATGACCAGGGTTTCAATGTGTTTTTGCACCCATGGTATCCCGCCGAACAGCCTTCCAGCGCCCATGAACGAGCATATCCACAGCACAGCCCCCGTAATGTTATAAAAGGCAAATCGCGGATAGGACATGCGGCCCACGCCGGCGACGAATGGGGCGAAGGTGCGTACGAATGGCAGAAACCTGGCGAGTATGATGGTTTTGCCGCCGTGCTTTTCGTAAAACGCCTGGGCGGCCAGCAGGTGCTTTTTGTTGAACCATCTGCTGTTGTCTCTCCTGAATACAGCCGGGCCTATGCGAAAACCCACTGAATAATTAACCGCGTCGCCCAATACGGCGGCAACAATCAACAATATTCCCATGAGGGGCAGGTTTATGGGCGTGCCGTCGAGCGCCCCAAGCGCCCCTACGGCGAACAGCAGGCTGTCCCCCGGCAGAAATGGCATTATCACAAGCCCCGTTTCCACAAAAATTATGAGAAACAGCAACGCGTACAGCCACCCGCCCATGCTCCCGGCCAACTGGTTCAGCGTCTGGGGGTTGGTCAACCTCTGTATGAAATCCCACGCGTGACTAAGCCAGTTCAAAAAACCTCCAAAGTTAAACTTTATCAGCGGTCAACAGACAAAGAGCACAAGAATGGTAAATTGTAAATTCAAGAGGTTTTGCAAGAACCTCTGGTAACAGAAAGAAGCCATGTCGCACCCGATGGATCAATACTTCGCTCCCGGCGCAGGGAGGATATTCTCTTGTTTTCCCGGAGCGGAGGAGCGCCGCGGGCAGCGGGAGATGGCGGAATTGGTATGGGACGCTATCCACGAGGCCGCAGGCGTCATGGACGCCTGGAGGAGAGCCGGGGGAGAGCCGGACGGCAAGCCCGACGGTCTGATTCAGGCTATTGAAGCCGGAACGGGCATCGGTAAATCGCTGGGGTATTTAATACCCGCCATAGCCGCCCGCCAGACCCCAGTAATAGTGGCTACGCGCACCAAGCAGCTTCAGCGCCAGTTGATGGATGACGACCTGCCAAGAGCAAGGGGGATTCTTGGTCAGGAGGTAAAAGCCGTCCTGGCCAAGGGCAGGTCTAACTACATTTGCCTGAATGCCTGGGAAAATGCAAGGACGCAGCCCCCCGCAGAGTTGAAAGCGGCGGATCACGGCCTGTGGCTGGCGCTTCCCAAGTGGACTGAGGAAACAGCCACGGGCGACAGGGAGGAGCTGGGTCGCCACGCCGAGGGAGAATCCGAATTGTGGGATCGCCTGAACGCCAGGACTGAGCGGTGTATCGGCAAGCAGTGTTCCCGCTTTGAAGATTGTTTTCTGACCAGGCTGCGTCAAGAGGTAGCCAGCGCCGACCTGGTAGTTGTAAACCACGCCCTGTTGCTTGCGGATCGCGTTTTAAAGCAGTTAGATTACGGCCAGGCGCTTCCAGACGCCCCGGTACTCATACTGGACGAAGCCCACGGAATAGAAGAGCAATTGACCGATAGCTGCGCCGAGCAGTGGTCAACCAGGGCGATGACCATGCTCTTTAATGACCTGAAGGAAACTGCGGCAAAAGAGTCTGACGGGGCTATTGTAATGGATTGTCTGAGCCCGTGGAGTGAAGCCTGGCACAACCTGTTGTCGCTGATTCCAATGGAATCCGTCGCCATTGGCCTTGACGATCCGCGCTTAGAGTTAGGGCCGCTAGCGAACGCGGTGGGCGAGTGGGTGCAGGCAGGCCAGGCGGCTTTTTTAGAAGTAAAGCGCCTTGCCGGACGGCGCAGCGAAAACAGCCAGGAAGACGCCGTTTGGCAAAAGCTGGCGGAGCGGATACGCCTGGCCTTCAGCCGCATGGAGTTGATATTTGCCCGGCTGGACGGCTGGGTTTCAACGATGACCAGAGAGGGGCCGCAGATAATAGTGTTCAAGGCCAGCCCGATTGACGTAAAGCCCTTTTTCCACGAACACTTGCGGCGCGGTTTCGACACGGTGGTGATGACCTCGGCCACCTTGAGGGACGGCAGCGGCTTTAACGGACTCAAGCTGAGGCTGGGCCTGAGCGATGATGAAGCAGGGAGGGGCCGATTAGTAGAAAGCCCCTTTGACTTTGGGGAGCAGGGATTATTGTTTGTTCCGCCTGGTATTCCAGAGAGAAGAGCGGGGCGCGATGGCGTCGGCGAGGCAGCCTGGGTTGAATCGTCCCTGGGCGCGATGGCGCGCCTGCTCACAGCCTCCAGGGGCCGGGCTCTATTGTTGTTCACGAGCCGCAGGATGCTGGCGGCCTTTAAAACGCGCCTTCAGTCGGCCTTGCCCTCCCTTACTTTTTTCGTGCAGGGGGATGGCCTATCCAGGACCATGCTCCTGAACCGCTTCCGCAAGACGCCAAACGCTGTACTGCTTGGCCTGGCTTCATTCTGGCAGGGGGTTGACCTGCCCGGTGAGGCTTTGAGCCTGGTGATAGTGACCGCGCTGCCCTTTGCCCCGCCGGACGACCCGGTGATCCAGGCGCGCATACGTGAAGCCGACGCAATCAAAAAGGGCCTGGGCTTCATGGGCATACAAGTGCCCCAGATGACGCTGAAGCTCAAACAGGGCATTGGGCGGCTCATCCGGTCGCGCACAGACAGGGGAGTGGTCTGCATACTTGACCCGCGCCTGATGCTCCCCCACGAAGATCCATCAGGTAAGCAATATGCCTCACAAGTACGCGCCGCCCTGCCGCCGTTCCCCCTGACTAGGGACTGGGGGCGGGTGGAGGGGTTCCTCTGTCAACTTTGATTGACAATAAAAAAAATCCTGATAAAATAATGGGTTCGGAGTTTTTTATGAGCGTCCTCCTCTACACCGTACACGTCCTGGTCAGCCTTTTCCTGATTGGCGGAATCCTGCTTCAACCAGGAGCAAAGGGCGGCGGCATGGGTTCGGTGTTCGGCGGCGGAGGCGCCAACTCCGCCTTTGGCGCCAGGGGCGCGGCGCCCATTCTCTCCAAGCTGACGTACTGGCTCTCCGGCGGCTTCATGGTGACTTGCCTGGCTATTGAAGTTCTCATCATACAGGCCGGGCGATCCGTGCTGGATAAGAGTCCGGCGCCCAATGTGCCAGTATCCGCCCAAACCGAGTCTGCGCCCGACCAGCCCCCCGCGGCGCCGGAACAGACGCCGGAAAATGCTGAGCAATGAGGTAATTGCAAAACCTCTGGAAACGTCGCAAGCCAGCGTGGCAGTCGCTGAAAATGGGAGTCTGGCGCACGCGTTTCTGGCAAATTCGGAGGTTTTGCAATTAGCTCGTTTAACTGGATTTGACACAGAATGTCGCCGACTCGGAACATAGTACTCTTGATAATTTCTAATCCGGTTGGTCATAACACGAACTTGGTGAGAAAATAGCCACATGAACAAAACACAGCTACTCACCAACCTTTGCGGCCTGATTACGCCAGACCCCAACCAAACCTGGAAGGTTGATTCTATAGAAGACCCGGCGCTTGTTTTCAGGGACGGGCGGATTGCCTGGATTGGCAGGAGTTCCGATGTTCCTATAGAATACGCCGACGCGGAGCAAATAGACGGAAAGGGCATGTGGGCCAGCCCGGGATTTGTTGACCCCCACACGCACCTGATATTTGGCGGCGACCGTAGCCATGAGTTTAACCGCCGCCTGCACGGCGTAACCTACGCCCAGATCGCCGCCGAAGGGGGGGGCATCAGGGAAACCGTTAGAGCCACGAGACAGGCGTCCGTTTCAGAATTGGTAAACATTGGCGAAGCCAGGCTACAGAAGATGCGCTCCAAAGGCGTCCTACACGTCGAATGTAAAACAGGGTACGGGCTGGAACTGGAAGCCGAATCGCGCCTCTTGCGGGCGTACGCCGAACTCCGTGGTCGCGGCTGGAGCATGGACGTAACAATAATGCCCGCCCACGACATTCCCGCAGAGTATGCCGGAAAACCGGATGAATATATCAAGGTGGTGAGCGAGGAATGGCAGCCGGAGCTTGTCAGGCGATACCCAGGGGTGGCGTCATTTTGCGATGTCTTTGTGGAAAAGGGCGTATTTACTACAAACCACGGAAGGCGGGTGTTGGAGTCTGGCCGCAAGCTGGGCCTGAAGCCAAGAATCCACGCCGATGAGTTTATTCATACAGGCGGGGCCGAGTTGGCCGCCGATTTAGACGCGGCCAGCGCGGATCATCTGATGTTTTGCTCTGACCAGGGCATGGCCGCCATGGCTGGCGCTGGCGTTGTGCCTACACTGCTGCCCGCGACGACTCTTTTCTTGGGGATGCGCGACTTCGCGCCTGCCAGACGCATGATAGAAGTGGGATGCAAAGTAGCCCTGGCGTCTGACTTTAACCCGGG
>JAISSN010000062.1 GCA_031273105.1 Holophagales bacterium
ACGACTTCTCTGCCCATTATCTGGCGCTTGTGGTGAGCGTCGCCATTATCCTCGCCAGTGCGGTTGTGCAGGTAGCCGCCTCGGGCAGGGTCGCTGCCGGAGTTAAAGGGCGCCAGTTGCTCAAGCCATCTTTCGTAATCGCTGTGCAGACCCCTTTCGTCGTCATTAATAAAGACGCTGGCGGTAATGTGCATTGCGTTGACCAGACAAAGCCCTTCGCTGATGCCTGATTCCGACAGGGCCTTTTGCACCTGCGTGGTAATGTTTAAAAAGCCCAGACGGGACGGGATGTTCAGCGTTAGCGTGTGTCTGTGGGATTTCATTGCATTTCTCCCTGGTTACTTGATGGAAGCGTAAAGCTTATTGTAGCGCCTTTACCAATAGTGCTTTGGATGCGTATTTCCCCGCCGTGCGCCCTGACTATTTCCCTGCATATAGACAAGCCAAGCCCCGTACCCTTGCCCTCCGGTTTAGTTGTAAACATAGGCCTGAAGACTTTGTCCTGGATTTCAGTCGGTATGCCGGTTCCTGTGTCGCTCAGGGAAAAGTCCCATGCGCTGGCAGGAAGTAATGTCCGCGAACTCCGCTCCGGCGCGTCCGATGCAGGCGCCTTTCCTTCAAATGTTATGGTTCCGCCATCGGGCATGGCGTCTAAAGCGTTATTTACGAGGTTTATAAGGAGCTGTTCTATCTGCTTGCGGTCAATCAGTAATACACATGCGTCCGGGATGTCAGAGCGGAAAAGAACGCCGTGCGCGCTAAAGGTTGGCGCCCACAGTTGCCTCAATTCTTCCAGCAGCGGCGCAAATCGCACAGGTTCGCGCACTAGCTCAATGCGCCTGGTGTGGCCCAGCAACTTTTTGACAATTTGACCAACCCTGCCAATTTGCGCCTGTATTGCGCCAAGGCGATCCCGCGTCTGGCTGTCTATGGCCGATTCGCCAATAAGCAGTTGGAGATGGCTGTTGACCAGATTCAAAGGCGTACCGACTTCGTGGGCGAAAGCCGCCGTGAGCTGGCCCGCCACTGCCAGACGCTCCTGTTGGCTAAGGTCTTCGCGCAGCAGGGAAATGCGCTCCATTAAAAGTTTCAATTCGCTGTTTTTAGCCTGCAATTCAGCGAGCGCCGCGTCAACGCGCCCCTGCAGGGTTTCGTTAAACCCTTGTATCTCTCTCAAAAGAGCCTCCCGCTCCAGGCTCATCTTCTGAAGTTCATCGGCCATGACGTCAAAATGGCGCGCGATTTGACTAAGCTCGTCTCGCCCGTCCAGGTCGGCCCTGCTTGAAACATTGCCTTCGCCCAGTGATTTCATCGCCGCCAGGATTTTTTGCGTCGGGCGGCGCACGAAGGCGGATGTAAGCGCCCACAAAAGCGTAAATTCAATGAGGATTGCTATCGGGAGCGCCTTTAAGGTAAGCGCGTATGTGTTTTTCCAAAGCGCGTTCCAGCGATCCAAATTACAATAAACTTTCAATAACACATTGGCGTTTCTGCCGACTCCGCCGCCCTTTATGGGCATGTACACCCGCCAGGCAACGCGGCTGCCGTCCAGTGTTATGAGGTCTGCCTTCTCTTCAGCGATCTCCATCATTTTCAATATTTCGTCATCATCCTTGCGCACTTCTTCGGGCCGCTCTTTTGACGTCGCCCACACTTCCACAAAGGGCGAACCTTCTATCCACGCCGATGTAAAAATGTCAATTTGATAGACGCTTTCGGGGTTTACCCAAGTACCTAGTATTATTGCTGTTTCCCTTCTGTACTTGAGTTCAGGGTCTGACCTGTAAATGTCCTCCGCGACGCCTCTGGCGGCCCCCAACGCTAGGTCTTTTGTGTAGGATTCTACTGATCGCTTAAAGCCGCTGATAATCAGAAAGGCGACGGCGATGGTCAAAAGGCCGGTGAGCAGCGCCATTACAAGGAATAATTTGGCATTCAGACTTTGAAGCCAGGCCTGAAACTTTGGAAGCGTCAAACGGATATGGCCGTGCGGATTTGTGTTCACAGGCATGGAGCCTTTCTATCCATGACGCTTTACCATTAATTTTGCAAGCCTTTGCTGCCCCTCACGTCAATCACGGCTTCGCAGGGGCCTGTTACGACGGCTTGCACCAGTTTTTTGGAGCCGTCCATCTCCAGGCGCACACGGTCTCCTATTGACCCGTTGGACTTTGCCACTGCTTCGCTGGTGATGTTCAGGGCGCCGTTTTTAAGCGTCACCCGCACCCTGTCCGCGGCGTTGATTAGCGGGATTGGCTCTATATCCATCTGCGTGAGAATTTTTCCGATGGGCATTGGCTGGCGCAGCCTTATGTCCTTTGACAATTCTTTCATCGCCCCTGCCGGGGGAACGCCTTCAAAGGCTATGGCTTCCAGTTCGCTCTCGGTTATCACGGTCTTTCTTGGCAGCGCAGCTTTTGCCTGGTACAGCGAACCTGACCAGGTACCTTGCATTTCCACGCGGGTGGTCGCCGCTAAAATCCCATCCACATATACGCGGAATACGACAAAGAAACGTCCAAGGGGTTCTTGTTTGCTCATGCGATCCGCGTCAAACGTAACCTTGCCTGGTTTTAAAGGAGGCAGCTTGGGGGAGCGCGCTACTTGAATTGCATATTGGCCGGGAAAATTCCCAGCGGCGTTTTCGGCGAATGCGATAGCCTTGGCGCTTAACAATTCCGTATGGCCGTCGTTCCGCGCCCATAGCGAGGCGACAGGCAGTAACAGGCTAATCAGACAGATCAGAAAAGTTCTCATGGCGGCCTACCGCTTCAGATTAGTGATGACGGTCAGCATGTCGTCAATGGTTCGAATGGTTTTGGAGTTGGCCTCGTAAGCCCTTTGGCCCACGATCATGTTGACCATTTCGTCCGCTATGTCAACGTTAGACATTTCAAGGAAGCCCTGAGCTATATTGCCCATGCCGTCGGTGCCCGGAGGGCCTTCTATGGGGTCTCCCGACGCCAGAGTTTGTAGAACCAGATTGCTTCCGATGTGGTTAAGGCCTGCAGGGTTGATAAAATTCACAAGCGTAATCTGCCCGATTTCCTGGGGAAGGGGCTGGCCTGGCTGTGTGACCGTCACCGTGCCGTCCTTCGCAACCGTGATGTTTAAAGCGTCCTGCGGGATGACGATTTCGGGCTGGAGGGGGTAACCAGCTGCCGTGACGATGGTTCCGTCCTGATTTTTACTAAAGGACCCGTCCCTGGTGTAACCAATGGTGCCATCAGGCATGGTAACCTGAAAAAATCCCTGGCCTTCAATAGCCAGGTCAAACTGGCCTGTTGTATGGCGAAAGTTGCCAGTTGTGAACTGATGCACAACGGCCTGCAACCTGGCGCCGTGGCCCAACTGAATGCCCGTGGGAAGCGTTGTGTTGGCGGAGCTTGCCGTTCCCGCAAGATTAACGGTTTGATAAAGCAAGTCCTGAAATTCAGCCCGCGCCTTTTTGTAGCCGGATGTATTGACGTTTGCCAGGTTGTTGGAAATGGTGTCCATGTTATAGGCCTGGGCTGACATCCCGGCTGCCGCGGACCACATTGCTCTCATCATGGTGAAACTCCTTTACTGACCGGCGCCGATGGTGTTGCTTCTGGCGTCTAAATCGTTGGTTAGTGTGCTTGCTATCTTCTGGCTCATTTCAAAAAGGCGGTTGAGGCGTATCATCTCAACCATTGAACTGGCTAAGTCAACGCTGCTCTGCTCCAAATAACCCTGTATCACGCGGCCTCTCACCGGGGCCTCCCGGGCCTCGCCGGATTCAAAGCGCCCCCACCCCGCCCTTGTCAGCGGCGAGGTGTCTTCAAACGCCTTGAGGTCAAATTGGTCAATGAAATTATTGCCCTGATATATGGAACCATCCGAGGAAACCGCCGGCGCCCCGCCGTCGGCTGTCAGCGTTATAGCGCCATTTTTGCCTAGTACGGGTAAGCCATCCAGGGTTTCAAGGCGTCCATTAGCTCCAAGTACAAAGCGGCCGTCCCTCGTGAGCCTGTCGCCCTGCGGGGTTTGAATCGTGAAAAAAGCGTTGCCCTCAATGGCAAAATCAAGCTTGCCCTCTGTCAGCTTTGTTGGCCCCTGGTTAAAGGCAATATCCTTTTGGGGATAAATCGTCCCTTCATTCACGAAAGGCGACAACGGCAGGCCGCGTCCCTGGTCTTTGGCCTTATTGAATATTGTAAAAAAGGCCCTTTCGGTTTTGTACCCGACCGTTTGGGTATTGGCAAGATTGTTGGCCACGGTGTCTAACTGATAGGCGCGGGCCTTCAAGCTTCCGGCGGCAACATAGTAAGCAGGATCCATAGGGCATCTCCTGCCTGACTAGTGCTAATGTCATGCCAATTTTTTATGGGTCAACCTGAAAGCTCCCCACAAAATTTCTTGGCATAGGGTCCGGGGGCTTTGGCGTTGCTTTGGGGAAGCCGGGTATCTGGCGCAGAAAGCTCCATGTATCTGTAGGTTTTGGCGCCGTTCCGCGGGCGTGATGGAGTCGTCCGCGCCTGAGGATGATGGTGCCTCTGGTTTCAAAAGCAGTTGTTTCGGTGGCGTACTCAAACCCTGGACCCCTGTCAACCCCCAGTTCAACGATTGATCCTGGGAAGCGTTCAGTAATCCATTGCCTTAAGGTCTGGAGTATTTCTTCCTGGTCAGCGCCGCCCTGGTTTCCAGGGGGCAAGGTGCCCACTTCCACGTTGCAAATTTGACCGGAACGGTTAATGTAAGAAGTAGTAAACCATTCAATCTCGCCAAACGGGGTTGATTCGGGGTGGCGAGCAGTAGTCGTTGCCCCGGGAAATACGGCTGTAAAGCCGAGGTCTTTGCTGACTATTTTCTGGGGTTGCTCCACAGAACACGCCAATGCTGAGATCAGCAACAGAAAACATGCGATTCGGCCCATGTGAGTCCTCCCTGTTTCAGACGAGCTGCGTGTGAACACTGCTGCAACGTCAAACGCCGCCCTTCAAATTTTTATTTTAACTATTCACTGTT
>JAISSN010000107.1 GCA_031273105.1 Holophagales bacterium
ACGCTTTTAGCGTAGGGTAAAGGATTGGTCCCCCTGCCGAAAGGGCGTAGGCAGTTGAACCTGTTGGAGTAGCTACAATCAAACCATCCGCTCTGAGATTGGCGGCAAGCCTGTCGTCAATCCTGAGTTCCAGCTTGAGTATCCTTGATAGGGCGGCCTTTGTAATAACCGCGTCATTCATCGCTTCATAAGACGCTGTCTCTTCGCCCCCGCTATAGACGCTTGCGCGGAGTGTACAACGCTTGTCGTGCAACAGTTGGTCCGCAAAATACTTTTTAACCGACGCAAGTGCTTGTTCGGCCGGATGAGCTGTCAGAAATCCGAGGAAACCCAGATTTATGCCTAATAACGGCGTACCGGAGAAGCCGACTTGCCTAGCGGCCCTGAGCATGGTCCCATCACCGCCCAACACCAAGCCCAGCGTGGCGCTGTCTGGTATTGACGTATTCAATTTGTCCGGCGGTAAATTGGCCGCGCTCCAGGCGTCGCCGATGGAGGAGTCTCCATGGATAGTCCAATCCCGTCTGATAAATTCAGGGACGACTTGCGCCAGGACGCGCGGCATCAGATTGCTGCGCGATTTTGCTATCAAAATCAAACTGGTGGAATTGTTAATGGTATCAGGCATTCAAACATTATGAAGCTATTGCCAGGCTGCGTTCAATCGGGATTGAACGCAGCCTGATATAATCTATACTTGAAATGTATGAGTTGATCCTGGAAACGTATGGTCAAAAGACAATCGGGCAAAGCATCAAAACCGGCTAAAGGAGGGCGCAAGGCGCCGCCTGCCAAACAACAACCGGTAAGCTCAAAGAGACCGGCAGGTTCAGGGAAGCCGCCAGGCCAGGATAGAATGGCAAGTTCAAACAGACCCGTAAGCCCAAGGAGAACGGCAAATTCAGAGATAACGACGCCTGTATCCAGGCCGGTAAGATCAGAAATAACGATGCCTTTGGCCAGGCCGATAAGCTCAGAAAAAACGGTAATTTTAAGGAACTTGAGGACAACTCAGACAAAAAGAAAAAAAGGAAGGTGGCTCAAGGCCATTCGGTGGCTATTAGCCGCCTGCGTTGTGCTGGGTGTTGTTGCGTCGGGTGTGGTGTGGATAAATTTCAGCCGTGAGGCCGATCAACATTTAACAATGTTCTCGCGCCGAGTCCCTCCTGCCCATACCAAGGTTTTAGACAATAAAGGCAATGTCATTGGTATTTTCGCTAATCAAAAGCGCACGGTGATTCCATACGACGATATTCCAAAGGCGTTTCAGGGCGCTATCGTAGCGGCCGAAGACGCGGATTTTTGGACTCACGGCGGCGTCAGCTCCCGCGGCTTTTTCGGTGCGATCTATCGGGGTGTTAAGTCCCTTGGCAAAGACCGCAGCGGCTTTTCCACGCTGACTATGCAGTTGGTCAGAACAGTTACGGAGAAGAGAGAGAGAAACCTCCTTAAAGGCGGCCTCACCCGCAAGTTGCGGGAAATCTTTATTGCCCGCGCTCTGGAAAGAATCTTCAGCAAGCAACAAATAATGGAACAATACGCCAATGAAGTAAACTTCGGCGCCAGGCACTATGGCATTGAAGCGGCCTCCCAATACTATTTTCTTAAAAGCGCCGCAAGCCTGAATATTGAAGAGTCCGCTCTGTTGGCCGCCATGGTGCAGAGACCGTCCAAGTCTCACGACAGATTGTTCAGCACTGACCCGGCAGAGAGGGAAATCGTCCGCAACAGGCGCAATTATGTAATTTCGCGCATGGCTGCCGAAGGCTATTTGAAGGAACAGGATGCTGAACTGCTCAAAGAGCGCCCAATACGTCTGGGCCGCGAAAATACCGGTGAAGAAGATATTGCGGCATACGCCGTAGAAGAAGTGCGTAAAATGCTGGAACCGGTGTACGGCGCCGAAATGTTGATGGAAGGCGGACTTGTGATTCACACGACCATTGATTCTATATGGCAGCAAGCCGCGACAGACGCCGTCCAGAAAGGCTTGAGGGAAGTAGATCGGCTGCGAGGTTTTCGCAAAGAGGCCGTCAGGTATTATGAAAACCCCCACACAGCTAAGGATCCTTCCTGGCAGCGGTCATACGAGCCTGGGGATACCGCAAGGGGAATAATAATGGGCTGGGACGACGGCGTCGCCACAGTCAGGATGGATAGGGCCATCATTGAGGTTCCATCCAGCGCCTTTGCCTGGGCTGGCAGACCAGCGCTGGAGGAATTGACCAGCGGCGCGGCGCCGCTTTTCACCATCAAAGAGGTAAACCCGGACGGTACGCCAAAATTTCTGGAGTTAGATCAAGTTCCGGAAGTTGAGGGCGCCTTGCTTGCTATTGATAACCGTACGGGCGAAATCCGCGCTATGGTCGGCGGATACAATTTCAGAAGAAGCCAATTCAACCGCGCTACCCAGGCAGTGCGCCAGGTTGGTTCTACCATGAAGGCGTTTGTATATGGCGCGGCCCTGTCTGAAGGATATACGCCGGCAACCCTGGTGGAAGACACGCCTATATCATTTCAGCTTGTAAAAGACCCGCCCAGAAGAATTGAAATAGGGAGAACGCACTATCAGCCAAAAAACATTGAACGCGACTTCTGGGGGCCGATAACGTTTTGGGAAGCGCTTTCTCAATCCAGGAATATTCCGGCGGTTAAAGCTTTAGAAATGGCAAGCATCAAGTCAGCCGTAAATTTTGCTAAAAACTGCGGAATTGAAAGTTATATACCGCCTTACCCAAGCCTGGCCCTTGGAGCGACAGACCTGACGCTGCAGGAAATGACCAGAGGTTACGCTACAATCGCGTCAGGCGGCTATAAGTGTCCAGAGCCGTTTCTCATAAAAAAAGTTGTTGACCGCAACGGACAGTTAATGGAAGAAAGAAGCACAGAGCCAAGGAATAGCCAGCCATCCGTTGACCCAATCGCAAGTTTCCAGTTGATCCAGATGCTCCAGGGCGTCACGTCGTCGGGTACAGCCAATGGAACTTCTGCATTGCTGAATTGGCCCGTTGCCGGTAAGACAGGCACTACCGATGATTACACCGACGCCTGGTTCATGGGGTTTTCCACCAGGGTGACATGCGGCGTGTGGGTTGGCCTGGATACAAAAAAAACCATACGCCGCGGCGCCACCGGCGGCAGAATCGCGCTTCCCATTTGGAAGGGCTTCATGGGAAAAATACTCAAGACCACGCCCAGAGAAGATTTTAAACCGCCGCCTGGCATGGAATGGGTTGACATTGACATGGATACGGGGCTGCGAGCCGGGTCTGGCACAAGACGCATGCGTACCCTTGCTTTCCGGCCCAGCACAGCGCCATTGTACGAATCAAGCCCAGACGCCGTGGCCATGGCGGCGGAAGCGAAGGCAAGGGCAAGAGCCAAGCTCAACTCTGAGGAACAACGCATGTGGGGCGCGCCCAAAAAAGACGACGCGCCGCCCCAGGAGCAAGATTTTGGGATGTTTGATCCGAATCATTATGGGGAATAGAAAATGTGGAACGGAGCGCCCTGACGCCCAGCCCATACCTGAGCGGTTTGGTTTTCATTCCAATTCTACTTCAAAATTGCGTCCTGCAATTTTGAAGTAGTCGGCAACGGCGAGAGCGTGGTCTCGCCTTGCTACGGATACGGCGTCGTAAGCGTTCCTTCCTTGCCTCTCGAAATGCTACGCATTTCGGCGCGACATCCGTGTCGCGTATTCCAATTCTAAATAGAAATCAAAGCAATGTCTATTTAGAATTGGAATCAGAGGTTGAACAGGCTCTAACCTCCGGCGCAGGCTGCCTTGCATTCAGCGCATTTGTTACAATCGCTTATCTTTTGGCCAAAAACGTAACAGGCGGCGGAAGTCTCTTCGTAATTGTCACATTGGGATCCGCCGCCGGCGCACTTATCCCCGTCCGGCACGTCAAAATCACCATTGATTCGCGGCATCCATCACCTCACGCCCAATCAGTTGAACATTATCGCATATCAGATTGCCCATTCATACGAGCTAATTGCGAAACCTCCTGGAAACGTCGTACGCCAATGCGCAATTCCTGAAAATGCGGGTCTGGCGTTCGCGTTTCCGACAAAGCTGGAAGTTTTGCAATTACTTCGCGCACATGGTTGAATGATTTTCAGGTTTTACATCAGGCTCATCTTGGCAAAAATATAGGCGCAGGCTTCGGCGTCAGCGATGCTTCTGTGCTTCGGCATTTGGGGGCAGTTAAAATAATCGGCGACTGTCGCCAGTTTTGCGTTTTCTATGGGCAAACATTTCCCCTTTTTTAGTTTTCTTGCCATTTTCATTGTGCATAAAAACTCCGGTAGTTCGCCGTTGATTCTGTATTTCAAAAAACTGTTGTACAGCATGCCTTCATCAAATCCTGCATTGTGTGCGACAAGATATGTCGGCGACTTAGATTTTACCCACTCGATAAATTGTTCCAGCGTTTCCTGCGGCGGCTTGCCGTATTTTCTTAGCATATATTTCGTGATACCGTGCAGCGCAACGGCCCACGGCGATATATACACATCATTGCGCGGATATATAAGTTTTGAAAAAAGGCCGACTTTAATTGATGTACTGCTTGCCGTTTCAACAGATATAGCGCCCAATTCAATAATATCCGCGTCATACGCGAAACCGTTTGTCTCCGTGTCAACAAAAATCAAGGCGCCTAAAGATGGGTTTTTATGATATAGCTGAATAAATACAGACGATAGGCGTTGATGTATTTGATTGACGAGTGAATCCGCACATGCGCTTTTCATGTGTAGATTCACTCGTTCAGGTCTCACCCTACAGGCTCTGTGGATTTCCTGGTAAGCTCTTCCATCTTTCTGCTGTCAACCGCTTTCAGCGTCAATTTGTCTTCGTTGATTTCAAACGTGTAAACTTCAGTCCGCGTACCGTCAACTATCGTGATTTTGTTTCCATCCTGCTTGTACCTGGCTTCTGTTTTGTGGGCGCCGCCAATTACCTGTATGCGTTTGCCGTCTGGTGCAAATTCATAAGACATGATCACCTGGCCGTTTATGACTACTTCCCAAACGCCCAGCAGGGGGTTGTCTTTCACTTTGGCTGTTGCGGCTTGCTGGTTGGCTTGTGACCGGGCGTCCGTTTTTTTATGGGGCGTCTGCCCAAAAGCCGTGCAGGGCAATAGCAACAGCGAAGCAGTGGTCAATGCGATCAGGTTCATAAAACCTCCTTTAGGGTAATAGTTTAACATTCTCATCAACGCCCAGATACAAGTGAATCCGCACATGCGCTTTTCATGCGCGGATTCGATTCATTCGTTTTTTTCCCGCTTGCGCCTTTGTAAGCGGGTTCTCAGGCCGTCGCGTTCCTTGCGCTCCATTTCTTCCATGAGGAAAAGTATTCTGGCCTGCTGGATTGGCGAGTCGCCCATTCCGGGCAGTTCTTGATAGAGACGCTGCCTGGCCTCAGAAAGCTCCTTGCGCAACGATTTGTAATGGTCGTACAGGGGCTTTATTTTTCGTGACTTTTCCTTTTCGGGCGAGGCTTCCTGGATAACAAACTGCATTTGACGCCACACGGTCATTGTTTCAGTGTGCAAGCGCCTTAGCGGGGCTTCAAGGTCGGCCCACCTGGCGGCTATGGCCTCGGCCCTGTCTTCGAGGACGCTCAGGCGCAGTTTTATTTGCTCCATCCTGGCTTCTTTAAGGCTCTTGAGGTAGTTTTCTATATTTTCATTTTGTTGAGCTATGTCGCGGGGCGGTTTGTCTTCGGCCTGGGCGAATGAAATAGCGCAGGATATTGTTAATGCTGGTAGAAGGCGAAGGAGGACAGGTTTTTCAGGCATGTTAATCCTCTTCAATTTTTGCGGGCTGTACGCTTACTTCCGGTTTTCTCAGATCTCTCATAAGCGCGTTGGTTTCTTCCCGGGTTAAGTACTGGACTTGAGAAAATAGTTCAATGCTTGAGAAAGACGTGGGGTCTTGTAAGAAGTCCTGCATGTCCCCTGGTGGTATCACGGCTTCCATAATCACTGGAGTGATTTGGCTCTGTCGTCCAAACCAGTAGCCCGCCGCGCTGGCTATGAGCGTCATTGAGGCCGCGGAAATAAGCAGTGGCGCTCTGAAGCGGAATCTCGCCGACGGAATCGGTAGTTTCTTTAAAAGCCTTGTTGGCAGGCTGTCAAAGTAGCCCATTGGGGCTATGGGGTTGTCAAAATCATCCTGGGCCAGCCACATTACGCGCGCTTCAGAACATGAGGGACACGTTGAAATATGCTCTAGCGCGTCATGCGGGAGGTTTAAGGGGGCAACTTCTATGGCCCTCAACGCGTTTTGGCAGTTAGCAGGAAGTTCATTATCGTCAGCTACTTGTTTCATGATTTACCTCCTTTAACATGACGCGAAAGGTTTTTTATGGCGTGAAATATGTGGGCCTTGACGCTGCCGACAGAAGTGTCCATTTTAGTGGCGATTTCATCATATTTGAGGTCTTGCCTGATGCGGAGCATTAAAGCCTCCTTTTGCCTTTTAGGGAGCATTGGTAAGGCTTCGCGCATGAGCCTTCTGGATTCATTATCCAGAAAAGCCGTCATTTGATTGTCTTCAATGCGCAGAGCGGGATGAGTGGCTGGCAGGGCGCTATCTTCAATGCTTTCATGGTTCAGGCGGTTTCTGTCCAAAAAATTCAATGATTGTCTGGTGGCGATGGTTATGAGCCAGGTTCTGAAGCTGGATTCCCACCTGAACCCGGGCAGGGCGCGATAGACGCGCAAAAATGTTTCCTGCACGACATCGTCCGCGTCCTGATGGTTGCGAAGTATTGAAAATGCCTTGCCGTACACGTCCCGTTGAAAAAGTTCCATCAGGCGCGTAAACGCAACCTGATCGCCTTCCTGGGCAGCGCGTACCCATGCGCTGACTTCCGGCGAGTGGTAGGGAGAATCGGCCGCTGCGGCCAATGTGAGGGGTTTATGTGTCACCGTAGCAATCATAATGATGCAGCGTCCCAGGATAATCAAGCAAAATCAGGTAAGCAATTCTGCATTACTCACTAGACCCCCAATGCCATTATGTTGTTGAATATTATTTTGTAACTGAGGTTAAATGTATGACCATGATTCGGCAAAATGTCCAGGTTCTGATTTCTGCGGAAGAAATTTCCCAAAGGGTTCAAGAGTTGGGGAGGCAGATCAGGGACGATTATCTGGAGAGAGAGATGGTCGCCATTGGCCTGCTCAGGGGCGCCTATGCGTTTTTTGCGGATTTGACCAGAGCCATTGATTTGGATTTTCAGATACGGTTTATGGGGGTCACAAGCTATGGCTCTGAGCAGGTGAGCAGCGGGAACGTAAAAATAGTTCAAAACATTGACGCTCCAATTTTTGGCAAAAACGTCCTGATCATCGAAGATATTGTTGACACGGGGCAAACGCTGGCCAGGGTCATAACGCACATGCGCTATCAATCCCCCGCAAGCGTGCGCGTTTGCACGCTGCTTGACAAGCCTTCCCGCCGCCTGGTTGACGTACATGCCGACTATGTGGGCTTTACGATAAGCGATCAATTCGTGGTGGGCTATGGCATGGACATGAACGGGCTTTACAGAAACCTTCCCTATGTAGGCGTATATAATTCTGTATGAAGAAAACGCATTTCATAATTTTTCTGTGTTTTTTGGCCGGGTGCGGGTACCATCGCCTGGACCACGCCCCAAAGAGCGTGCCGTGGGCTGTCAACGGCGAAACCATAAGCCTGGGGACAATTTACAACAACACCAAGCAGGGCGGATTAGAAGATATTTTTAAGAAAGCGGTTGAAAACCGCATCATTACCTCATCCCCGTGGAAGCTCACAGCCTATGGATCCGGCTCGCGCTGGATACTCCAGGGGGCAATCGTATCCTATGAAGCGCGTCCGCTGGGTTTGAACCTGAGGGCAGGGCAAGCGCAGGGCGCAGCAGGATCCGCCAGCAGGATTGAAATAATAATCATGGCCAGTTTGCAGTTGTTGGACGGAAAAACAGGGGCGCTGGTAGCCGACAAGCCGCACCTGACCTTCAGAAATCAATATCAGGTGGATCAAAACTTTGCCAGCTTTGACAGCAGGGAGCTTCAAATCATCGAGAGTCTGGCCGACGATTTTGCCGTTAGCTTCCTTACGCAACTGCTTGAAGGGCATGATTGATGGATATCCCGAAAGCCTTTCTCGACGCCAGGTACGCCCTCCTTCACGGGGATGACGCCGAAGGGCGTATGCGAGCAATTTCCGAATGGAAGGCGCGGCACGTTGATCCCGAATGGGAAGATTTTTCCTTGATAGTTTGCCCTGAAGGCTGCCAGTGGCCTGTGGTACAGAGCGCGTTGCTTGAGGCCGCCCCCTTTGGGGCGGACAGGGTTGTCATAGTTCCTCAGGCTGATAATTTACTTGAGCGAGCGAAAGAGTTGCCGCCAGCCGTTAAGACTTTTTTGAGTAAGCCCCTGGAAGGCACGCGTCTCCTGTTGGTAGCAAGAAACGCGCTTTCCGCCGCGCCAGGTAAAATCCTGGGCGCAAAGCCATTCAGCGACTGGAACAAAGAGGGCAGGGCGCTAAAGGTAGGCGACCTGGACAGCAAAGCGGCGGTTGAATTTTTGGAATCAAAGGCAAGGGAATTTAAGTTGAAGCTGGATGCTGGTGTTGCCCATAACCTCGCCGGGCGCCTGGGCGGTAATCCAGGGGTACTCACGAGGGCGCTGGAAGTCCTGGAACTTATAGCCGAAGGTCGCGTGACGCACGCTATGATAGACCAATCAACATTCAGGATGGGCGAACAAAACGCCTTTGCCTGGAGCCAGGCCTGGCAGAGTGGGCAAATTGGCGAAGCGATAAAAACCCTGAGGGTTGCCATTGAGGATGAACCCGACAGCGCGCCGTTGATGCTTTTGGCCCAGGCCCGCAGGGAAGTGGAGCGCCTTTGCCGCTTGCATGAAGCCAGGAAGCAGGGAGTTAACTCTACACAGGAACTGGCCTCCGCCCTTGGCCTGACGCCAAAGCAGACATTCCTGCTGGATAGGTACTCAAAGGTACTCGAGCGGATACGACCAGAGGGCCTTAAAAAGCTGGCGGCCCTGATAGTTGACGCAGATTCGGATATTAAAGGCGGGGCGCTGAGCCAGAGCGCCGCGCCCTTGACCAACCTGACGCTGGTGCTTTGCAGGGCCTGGGGCGGCTAGTGTCTAGTTGCATAAGTTACGTAGATTATTTTTCAATTGAGCGCCTTTAACTTCCCGCTTTCTCCAGACAAATAGTTTTGCAGTTTTGTTGTTATACCAAGTTGCAATCAACATAGTGTATGTGTATAGTGATGGCATAGGAGGTAGAGATGCCAGGATGTATGCCAATTCCAGAGAAGCGGCTTCGTAATTCTCGCCAAGATAACATTTTGAAACATTGCGTAATCAATCTTCACGCCCCGCCCGCTGACGCCTGCGGGGGTCTGTAAAGTATAGCAGACTTAATAAAATCCCTGTTCATCCTTGCTATGTGTTCCAGCTTTACGCCCTTGGGGCACACGGCTTCGCACTCGGCAAAATTTGTGCAGGCGCCAAATTGTTCGGCGTCCATTTGGGCTATCATGTCCCGCACCCTGGTTAAACGCTCCGGCTGGCCCTGGGGGAGCAGTCCAAGCTGGCTTACCTTGGCGGATAAAAACAGCATTGCCGAAGCGTTAGGGCAGGCGGCCACACAAGCGCCGCAGCCTATGCAGGACGCCGCGTCCATGGCCAGATCGGCGCAGGTCTTGGGGACGGGCAGGGCGTTGGCGTCCCGGGGCGATCCCGTTGGGGCCGTGATAAAGCCTCCGGCGGCAATTATGCGCTCCATGGAGCCGCGGTCAATCATTAAATCCTTTATGACGGGGAAGGCTTTAGCGCGAAAAGGCTCAATGGTAATGGTGTCGCCGTCCCTGAAGCTGCGCATGTGCAGTTGACAAGTGGTAGTGCGCTCCCTGGGGCCGTGGGGGCGGCCATTTATGACCAGGCCGCAAGCGCCGCAAATGCCTTCCCGGCAGTCGTGATCCATCGTGATTGGTTCAACGCCCTTGTGAATGAGTTCTTCGTTGATAACGTCCAGCATTTCGAGAAAGCTCATCTCAGGGCTGATGTTATTCGCCTGATATGTTTCAAAATGGCCCTCGTCCCGGGCGCTCTTTTGCCGCCAGATTTTTAACGTGAGGTTTTTAGTGTGTTCAGACATTTAGGCACTCTTGGAATTAACAGCTTTTTTCCTTTAAGCAAATGCAACATATGCGTTGCGCTGTGCGACTTGTCGCGCAACAATTGATAAGCGGCCCGTACCATACGGACAATGCCCACGCCAGAGGCGGCGCAAATCGCCGCGTTTTTATTTTCAATCAATCCTCCGCTTGCAGAAGAGAAGATACGCAAAACTTTCCCCTGTTTAATCGTTCCTTGGCGTTGGCTAAGGCGCCGGAGGCGGCAACTCCACAACAAACACTGACATAGCGTTGGAACATGGATATCCGCTTGTATTCAAACTCTGAGGGACGCCATTCTTCCAAAGCCTGGCCATATTATCGCCGTCTATCGATTTTTCTTGCCGCCCAGCCACAAAGACATCGTCGTTCACTACGAAAACCGAAAATGCTTCTGTGGAAGTACCATTTTTTCCGTCACTGATTACACTCTGTTCACCATTTTTCCAAAGCAATGCGCGGTGTGTTCCAGACCCTGTGGAGCCGGGAGCAAAGAGCGACCCCCATCCTGCCACATAAACGTCATTACCTGACACAAAAACAGACTTGGCCATTGATATTGCCGGGTTGAACCAATCTTCTGTGTCGGGGCGATCAGACCTTTTCTCAGGCAAGTACTGCGGCTCGCCATTTTTCCAAATTGTGGCATGAGGAAGCGATACGCCAGAATGGTCTAAACGATACTGAAGCCCCGCCGCATATACGTTTCCACTCGAAACCAAGATCGAATATACAAGAGAAGATTCAATTTTGTCGCCAATTAGTTGGGTTTCACCGTTTTTCCAAATTGTGGCGTGGTATATTTGCATATATTCAGACGTCAGGTAACCGGCGACATACACGTCATCTCCTGATACACATACCGAATATGCCCGTGAAACTATATTCCAGTCATCCGGGTCAGAAAAATATGTTGGCTCGCCATTTTTCCAAAGCGTAGCTACAGGGTATGCGGGAACAAAAGAAGGGGTACGAAAAGTATTTCCTGCAACGTACACATTATCGCCCACAACAAAAATTGATTCAGCCTCTGCGTATATTCCAGGTTCCGTGAGCGTTATTTCTTCTCCGTTTTTCCAATAGGTTGCGGAATGTTGAAACCAGTAATCCACACTATCTGCGGCATTATAACCAGCCACATATATGTCGCCAGTATCAGATACAAAAACCTGGTTGCCTCTCGTTGTTCCTTCGCTGGGTTTTCCGTCATCAATTCCCCTACTTATTGTTTTAAGCGCGCCATTTTCCCATAAAGAGGTTTTATTAGGGCCGTTGTCACTAATTGTAGAAACAGTACCAGTTGTATAGACGGTGTAATTTTTTACTGGTGGCTCAGGTGGTTTGCCGCCGCTATTGCCGCTGTCGTCACTGTGGCAAGCAAGTATAGCAACGGCAAACAATGTAATGAGAATTGATAGCAGTTTCGGCATTGGATTCTCCTTTCCAAGTATAGATAAGAAAACATAATACTATGAACCGCAATCCGCGTCATTTTTTTCGGGAGGGAAAAATTATTTATAACTGCGCGCAGCCAGATGGGCGTATTCAAAGTTTAATGGCTCAGCGTGGCGCATGGGGCGATTGTTCAAGCCCTTATACTCCCAGGCCGCTACGTGGCAAAAGTTATCGTCGTCCCGCTGGGCTTCGCCTTCACCGGTTTGCCATTCTTCCCTGAAGTGCCCGCCGCAGCTTTCGCGGCGCTCTAAGGCGTCCAGGCACATCAATTCGCCGAGTTCCAAAAAATCGGCCACGCGTCCGGCCTGTTCCAGCGTTTGATTTACTTCATCCCCGCTTCCTGTGATACGCAGGTTTTTCCAAAAACGCTCCCGGAGTTCAGGTATTAGCGCCAACGCCTTTTTGAGCATGGCTTCATTTCGCGCCATGCCGCAGTACTCCCACATGATTTTTCCCAGAGCGCGATGAAATTCCGTTGGAGTCTCCTTGCCGTTGATACTCATCAAAGCCTTAATGTGATTTTGGGTTGACGCTATGGCGTCTTTTGCCTCCGGGCAATCCGTGGGCGGCGTCGAGTTGGGTTTGAGGCCAGCCAGGTAATTGCCGACGGTGCAGGGGGCCACAAAGTAGCCATCGGCCAGGCCCTGCATGAGAGCGGAGGCCCCCAGGCGGTTTGCCCCGTGGTCGCTGAAGTTGGCCTCGCCCAAGACAAATAGGCCGGGGATGGCGCTCATCAGGTTATAATCAACCCAAATGCCGCCCATCGTGTAGTGGGTGGCGGGGAATATGCGCATCGGGGTTTTGTATGGGTCTTCCCCCGTTATGCGCTCGTACATCTCAAACAGGTTGCCGTATTTTTCGTCAACCTTGTCTTTGCCCAGACGATTGACGGCGTCGGCGAAGTCCAGATAGACGCCCAGGCCGGCGCTCCCGACGCCGCGCCCTTCATCGCATACCTGCTTGGCGGCGCGGCTGCTGATGTCCCTGGGGGCCAGATTGCCAAAGGAGGGATACTTGCGCTCAAGATAATAATCACGGGCGTCTTCGGGTATATCGCCCGGGGGTTTAGCGCGGTCTTTACCTTGGAGCGGAACCCAGATGCGCCCATCGTTGCGGAGTGATTCGGACATCAGCGTCAACTTAGACTGATGATCTCCTGTGACGGGAATGCACGTCGGGTGAATTTGCGTAAAACATGGGTTGGCGAAGGCCGCGCCTTTTTTATACGCTCGCCAGATAGCCGTTCCGTTGCAGCCCTTGGCGTAGGTGGCAAGGTACATCACGTTTCCGTATCCGCCTGTGGCAAGCAATATGGCGTCAGCCATGCGGACCGATATTTCGCCCGTTACCATGTCCCTTACGACAACGCCCCTGGCCGCGCCATCAATGATAATCAACTCCTGCATCTCATGGCGCGGATACATCTTTATGGCTTTCAGGCCCACTTGTCGCATCATGGCCTGATAAGCGCCGAGCAATAATTGCTGTCCGGTTTGTCCTCTGGCGTAAAAGGTGCGGCTGACCTGGGCGCCGCCGAAGCTGCGGTTGTCCAGCAGACCGCCGTATTCCCGGGCAAAGGGTACGCCTTGGGCAACGCATTGGTCTATGATGTCGTTTGAAACCTGGGCCAGGCGATAGACGTTGGCTTCCCTGGCGCGGAAGTCGCCGCCCTTTATTGTATCGTAAAATAGGCGGAATATGCTGTCTCCATCGTTGTGGTAGTTTTTGGCGGCGTTGACGCCGCCCTGGGCGGCTATGCTGTGGGCGCGGCGGGGGCTGTCCTGGTAGCAAAAACATTCAACCTGATAGCCCAGTTCGGCCAGTGACGCGCTAGCGGACGCCCCCGCAAGACCCGTCCCAACGACTATAACTTTGTATTTGCGCTTGTTGGCGGGGTTGACGAGGCGCATGTCGAATTTATGCTTATCCCATTTTTTTTCAATGGGGCCGTCGGGGATATTAGACTTGAGTTCCATTTTTGCCCCCGGATCACTTTAACAAGCCGGACAAAACAGCTATCGGGTATGAAATATTGACGCAGATAACAAGCAGGCTCCAGACGGCGGCCAGAAAGCGCCGCAGGGCGTCATATCGCGGATGCGCCCAGCCCAGCGTCTGGCTAAAGCTCCAGATGCCGTGCCAAATGTGCAGGCCCAGACAGAGATTGGCGATGATATAAAACATACTGATTGGCCAGCTTTGAAAGCCCCTCACAAAGTTGCCGTAAGCGTCGCCATGGGCGAAGCCGGGGGCGATAACGCGCCAGCCAACGGTCAGGTGCAACAGGTGACAGATAATAAAGGCGGCTAGTATAATGGCCGTGTAGCGCATGGAGCGGCTTGCCCAGTTGGCCGCTTGCGGTTTTTTTTCACGATACCCCTTAGGGCGCGCCGCCCAGTTGTCCAACGTCAGTGAAATAGCCGTTGTTGCGTGGATAAGGAAAATTGCCAGCATGACAAAGCGGAAAACCCATATGCCGCCGCCGTGGGCCATGCCTTGCAAAAAGGCGGCGTAGGCGTTCATGGCGCTGCCGCCCATATAAGCCGTCAGGTTGCCAAGGGCGTGAATCGTGACGAAAGCGACAAAGGCAAAACCAGTAATGGCCATCAGGAGCTTGCGCCCCACGGACGATGTCCAGAAATATACCTTTCCATCCCTGGCCAATGTCATGTCAAGAATCGGCATGGTAAGCCTCCCCATATATTCAGTTTAGCTATTTTCAAAGTTGAACGTGCTATGTGGTTTGGAGCGCAATGTCATAGATATTGTGTTTTTCCCGCAGCGAAATTTTCTGTTAAAATCAACCGGAGATTTGTTTGAACGGTGATGTGTTTTTTGCAGAAAGGGGTGTGATGGAAGTGTATCAAGCGAGGTAATTGCAAAACCTCTGGAAACATCGCAAACCAGCGAGGCAGTCGCTGAAAAAAGGGGGTCTGGCGCCCGCGTTCCTGGCAAATTCGGAGGTTTTGCAATTAGCTCCCTTAATTATATTTAGCGTCAAAGTTTGAATCGGAAGTCGTTAATCCGATGATGAATTCAATCAAACTCCATAGCGGTAAGAGGGGGAGCAATATACAACCAAGTCCCAGAAAAAACGTTAAAATCAAACAAACCGTCAAGTATAAAAGAGAGATACATAGATAAACAACTCCCTTTTTAACGCTGCCCAAATAAAAGTGGTGAATGCCGTAACATCCAAGGAAAAAGGCAAATATTGCAGCCACAACTTTAGACTTTTTATCTCGTTGTGAATCTCGGGGCGTTTCTGTTTCTGACATGATGTCTCCTGTTCTTGAAAGAGGCCGGCGTTATTGCCGAAATTAAGAGAGATGAAACTTGACTTAAAACCGTGTCCAAACTTTTCAATCGGCTTGAAAACAGATGCTTTACCTGTTTTCAAGCTGGTTGATTATACTTTAGTAGTATGGTTCGTGGACCTTCCACTTTCCATCAATTTTTCTCAGACTTAGTTTACCTTCAGAACCATCCTTAAAAGTCACATGAACAATCATGTTCTCCTCGTCGGCGATGGGGTATCCAAAGCCGTCTGTTTTAGTTCCATTTTCTTCTCTTGTAGAGACCACGCCCCCTTTAACCGTTATTGCCGTCTTTGCCATTTCCCCGCCTCTAAGGGCCGCCGTTGCCGTTTCGGGCGTCATCACCGTGTAGAAAGCCTTATAATCGCCTTTTTCCACCACATCTAAGAAGCGCCTGGCTACTTTTGACGGGCTGTTTCCAAAACCACAGCCAATGGCTATGACTCCGATACTCAATATCAGAGCGCGTGACGCCTTGAATAATGTTTTTTGCATGTTTGTCCTCCAGGGAAAAAAATTGTTCCGTTTCTAAGGTCAAAGATTGAAGAGCGCAGAGGTAATTGCAATTATTTCATTCTTTATACTCTATCTTGTCGCGGTCAGTAATTTCTCTTTTGGCGTCTGACGGCGACATTAGTTTAACCTCAGACCTGAATTGCTCGCGCCCCGCAAGCTCCACGCGAACAAAATAAACCCCTCCCGCTTCAAAATTCATTGGATAGGAGCCGTCCTTTATATCTAAATTATATCCTTGTAGGTCCCTCAGTTTTTCACTAAAGTCAAATACAATTTTAGAATTGCCTGCGGGCAATTCGGCTTGTATGTAATTTTTATTGGTAGCATACTTGCGATCACGGATAGTATCAGTAGTCAGTTTTCCGGCGGATCTGTCATTAATCCATACTCTTATTTTATGAATATTAAAGGACGTTCTGAAGCCATATGCAGAGAGCAATTCATCCTGATCTCTCCAATAAATAATCACCAGCGCCTTGCCAGCAATCGGCGTAAAACCAGCCACGCTCTGCAAGGGCTGCACGAAACCTCCGCTTTCCTTTGGCTTAGATTCCACAGGTTTATGCGCTGGTTCTTGTTTGGGCGTTTCTATCTTTATTCCCAATAGCTCCGCCATGGCTTCCCTAATAGCGCCGTCTATGGCTATCGGGTCGTCTTTTGCTATCAGTTTGTAGGCCGCGTTGGTCACCTCGCCAATTTCAACGTCAATGATTGACAGCTCGGCGTTGAAGTAGCCTTCTTCTTTAATCAATTCACTGATGCAAATCAAATCCGCGCCTAATAATTTGCCTAAGCTCCTCGCCTTGCTTGAGTCGCCCAACTGGCTTCTCTGAAAGCGCTGTTCCTGTAAAATCTGCTCCGTGCGCGCCCTGTCAACCACTTTATAGGCGCCCGTCTTAACCAGAAAGCTGTTTATCGCGCCCCTGACGGTGTTTTTATTCAGCGATGTAACAGGCCCCTTGGTGAATGGCTCCAGTACAGCCACGGGCCGCCTCTCCTGAGCGGCCAGAGCGACGCAAATAAGGGCCGTAAGGCACAAGATAAAGACTTTGATTTTGCGAAAGACGTTCATAAATCCTCCTGGCTACGCAATGTAGCCGTGAAAGGGGTGAAGTGGGTGAAAGAAGGTTTCTGGTGAATCTGAGTGGTTGAGGGTTTTTTTCATGGTTGGTTTTCCGTATGGCTGGCTGGCGGTTTATAGGGCTACTTCACAAAGACGGACATAGCTTCCGCAATGGTTACATCACTACTCAGGCGCTGGGGAATGCCGTTTTTCCAGAGTATGGCATCATCATACCTCCCATGCTTCCACCTCCCTGTACACCCTGCCACATAGACGTCATTACCCGATACATAAACGGAATGAGCCTTTGCGAATGGATTTTTGTTATCATAGCTCAGGCGCTGGGGTACGCCGTTTTTCCAGAGCGTGGCGGCATTATTTTGATCCCCTGCCACATAGACATCCTTACCCGATACAAAAACGGAACGAGCCTCCCCATTGCCAAGGCGTCGGGGGACGCCGTTTTTCCAGACAGTGGCGACAGCACTATCCCATGGGCCTTCCCGCCCTGCCACATAGACGTCATTACCCGATACATAAACGGAATGAGCTTGCCCGTCATCGCTTAGGCGTTGGGCTGCGCCATTTTTCCAGAGCGTGACATTCCCCACCACATAGACGTCATTACCCGATACAAAAACAGAATTAGCCTGCTCATCGCCAAGGCGTTGGGGAACGCCATTTTCCAAGAGCGTGACAAAGCACGTATTCCCGTCGTCGTCCCCCCATCCCCCCCATCTCTTTCCTGCCACATACACATTACCGTCCGACACGAAAACGGAACTGATCCCGTGAGAGTCTCCAAGTTGTAGTTGTAGTTGTTGATCCACGCCATTTTTCCAGAGTGTGGCGCGCTGAATACCCCCGTGCTCATCTAGAAGCCTCCCCGCCACATACACGTCATCGCCCGATACGAAAATGGAAAGATTATCCCACCCCCCATACTCCCAATCTCTATCGCTCAAGCGTTGGGCTACGCCATTTTTCCAGAGTGTGGGAATTCCTTCTTCAACCCCCGCTACATACACGTCCTGACATTTTACCTCTTGTTGATTTTTCACGCTTTTCAACTCTTGCTGCTCTTTAACATCCTGATCTTTTTTCCCGCAGCCCATAAACCCGGCAATCAGCGTCGTCAAGGCTATAGCGATGTAAATAAGACATTTCTTCATGGTCGTTTCTCCACATGGTCGGTTAAAAGTGCTTGCATGAAGTAATTGCAAAACCTCTGGAAACATCGCAAGCCAGCGTGGCAGTCACTGAAAAATGAGGGTTTGGCGCCCGCGTTCCTGGCAAATTCGGAGGTTTTGCAATTAGCTCGCATGGTTACTTCACAAAAACAGACGCGCGCAGAGCGTCAGTTACATCACTGCCCAGGCGCGACGGCACGCCGTTTTTCCAGAGTATGGCGGCATTTCTATTCAGCGAGTTGCTTCTTTCAACCCCCGCTGCATACACGTCCCTGCCTGATACAAAAACGGAGTAGGCTCTTGCTTCATTACTCCCATCGCTAAGGCGCTGAACCACGCCGTTTTTCCAGAGCGCGGCAAAATCACCCCCATGCCCCGCTACATACACGTTTTCGCCCGATACATAAACGCAGTCGGCCTGCGTGCTGTTATTCCCATCGCTAAGGCGTTGCGCTTTGCCATTTTTCCAGAGCGTGGCATAGCTTTGTCCGCTGATATATTCCCACCCCGCCACATAAATATCATCGCCCGATACATAAACGCAATTAGCCTGCCCATTACCACTCCCGTTGCCGCTTCCATCGCTCAGGCGTTGGGGATCGCCATTTTTCCAGAGCGTGGCTACGTTAACTCCTTGCAAATTGCGTTCAAACCCCGCCACATACACGTTTTCGCCCGATACATAAACAGCATTAGCCTGGGCGTGGCTATTTTCATTACTCAGGCGTTGCGGCATTCCGTTTTTCCAGAGTATTGCGATATTAGCCCCTTGCCGACTGCGTTCGTAACCCGCCACATACACGTCGTTACCAGATACATAAACGCAATTAGCCTGCGTGCCGCTTGTATTGCTTAATCGCTGGGCCACGCCGTTTTTCCAGAGTGTGGCTACTCCCACGCGCTTCTGGCCGGAGAAGGATTTGTCCTCCGCAAGTTGGGGCTTGCCATTTTTCCAGAGCGTGACATAGCTCTTTCCGCTGATATATGCACACCCCGCCACATAAATATCATCGCCCGACACATAAACGGAATACGCGCGCCCTTTATCTCTTTGGCGACCTCTTTGGCTTTGGTTGCCAAGGCGTTGCGCCTCGCCGTTTTTCCAGAGCGTGACGACTTCATTTTCTGAACCCGCCACATATACGTCTTTATCTTTTTTATCTTCTGCGCCTTGTTCTTTTTTCCCGCAGTCCATAAACCCGACAACCAGCGTCGTCAAGGCGATAGCGGCGTAAATGAGGGATTTCTTCATGCTCGGCTCTCCATAGGCTCTAGCTGTGGTCATACGGCTACTTTACAAAGACGGAATTGGCTACAGCATCGTTACTTCCATCGCTCAGGCTTTGGGCTACGCCATTTTTCCAGAGCGCGGCGATACTCTTTCCTTGCGCGTTTTTTTCATACCCCGCTACATAAACATCGTCGCCCGACACAAAAACGCCAGCCGCATTGGAAGCCTCATCACGCCAGCTCCTATTCCCATCCGTATTCGTATTATCCGTCTTCGTATTACCCACCAGGAGCTGGGGGACGCCATTTTTCCAGAGCGTGGCGAATGTTCCTTCTATATAAACGCTATTCTCGCTATTCTTGCCTAACCTAGACACACTCAGTAGTTCCGTCGCGTTGCGCCAGCCCTCGCCCGATACGGGATCAACCCAACCAGACCACACGTCGCAGCCCGCTACATACACATCGCCGCCCGATACGAAAACGGAAGCCGCTACTTTCTCTTTGCCAAAATATATTTTAAGGTCTTGTTTCACGCCGTTTTTCCAGAGTGAGGGGACTCCCTCACCTCCCGCTACATACACGTCGCTGCCCGATACAAAAACGGAAGCTGCTTGATATCCATCAACAAAATTTTTCCTTCCATCATAGGAGATGTAGTAGCCAAGGCGTTGTTCTACGCCGTTTTTCCAGAGTTTGGCACAATGATCATACTCATTGCTGGGGGATTCGCCCGTTACATAGACGTCATTACCCGATACAAAAACTGAATCGGCTCTTGACGAGCCTTCACCGCTCAGGCGCTGCGTCACGCCATTTTTCCATAGGATGGCATGGTTGTCATTATTGTTATCTTGTTCATGCCCCGCTACATACACATCGCCCTCCGACACAAAGACGGAGGCGGCGCTTGATGATGTTGAGTTTTCGCCCTTTATGCGCTGCGGCATCCCATTTTTCCAGAGCGTTGCAACTTTTTTTTCATGCCCCGCTACGTACACGTCGTTGCCATACACAAAAACGGAATTAGCCGCAGAGGGGCTAATTCCGTTCCCAAGGCGCTGGGCAACCCCGTTCACCCAAAGCGTGGCAAAGCCGTTTTCAGTACCCGCCACAAACACGCCCGATTTAACATCTGAATCTTTTTTCCCGCAACCCATAAACGCGGCAATCAGCGCCGCCAGGGCGATAGTTGTGTAAAATGTGACTTTTCTCATGTTCTGTTCTCCAGATGGTTAGTTGGCGGTGATTATGGCTACTTCACAAAGACGGAAACGGAGGAAATATGATAATCGGCGGGCATATCATCGCTTAAGAGTTGGGGCACACCATTTTCCCAGAGCGTGACAACGTGTTTTTTTGTCACCCAATCATATCTGCATCCCGCTACATACACGTCATCGCCTAATGCAAAAACAGAAGCCCCTATGTAATAATCGCCATTACTTCCAAGGCGTTGTGGTACACCATTTTTCCAGAGTGTTGCAATCCTCCCTTGATCTAGTTCAACGCCCACTACATATACGTCATTACCCGATACATAAACGGAATAAGCCTCGGTTGTATTATTTTTTTCATCGCCATAAAGGCGTTGAGCTACGCCGTTTTTCCAGAGTGTTGCAAACAATGTCCCTCCACCCCCCATTAAAAACACTGTACCCGCCACATACACGTCATTGCCTGACACGAAAACGGAACTAGCACGCGCTTTCCTATCCAAATAATTATAATCTTCAATACCTTCAACACTTAGGGATTGAACAACGCCATTTTTCCAGAGCAAGGCACGTCCACTTAGAGCTCCCGCCACATACACGTCTTTGCCCGCCACAAAAATGGAATTAGCGAAAAAATTATTTATGTACTGGGTCACGCCATTCTTCCAGAGTATGGTAACGGAATCCCCTTTGGCGTCTGTTTTATTCCCCGCCACATACACGTCTTTGCCCGCCACAAAAACGGAATTAGCCCATGAACCTTCATCGCCAAGGCGTTGTGCTTTGCCGTTTTTCCAGAGCGTGGCAACATCCTTTCCTTGCGCGTTGGGTTCATGCCCCGCTACATACACGTCGTTGCCCGCCACAAAAACGGAATTAGCGAATCCATTACCAAGGTGTTGCAGGGCGCCTTTTTTCCAGAACGAACGTGCCGCTACATACACGTCCTGGGTTTTCAAACCCTGATCTTTTTTTCCCTGCGCGACAGGTTGCGCCAAAGCCGGCATTGGACAAAACGCCAGGAGCAACGTCAGCAGCAAACGCCCTACTGTCGGAATTGACGCCAGAATTGCCGTCAGGTTTGAAAAGAGCTTGTTTGCTCTCATTGTAAATTCCTCCGAAAATGGTTTTGGAAAGGGCGGCGCCGGGCTTTTTGGAGCAAGTCAGGGCCAGAACAGAGGCCAGCGCCAAAAACGCCTGGGACGCTTGCCGCGCGTCTGATTCTTCTCATTCCCCTTTGTTCCTCTCTGCTGAAAGTTCAGGCAGCCGACGGGCAATAGCGCCCGCCGCGTCATTTTATAAGTCTATTTTTTTTTTTTTCTTTTTTTCAATAGCGTATATTCTATTATATAGTATTTTTTACGTAATTATAATACATATTCCGTTTCTGAAGCAAAATCAAAGAACGCAATTTTGATTCAGAAAAATGTAATCCCGATTCTGAAACAGTAGATGTCGCCTAGATATAGAGCTTGGCATTGTAATTGGCTCTGCTATAATGAAACTACTGAAAGTCACTAAATGCTTAAATTGGTTAAGCGCTCAAAACCCAACCATGAGTTCAACTCCAACGCTATTCCTGTTTTTCCGCCGAGGCATCCCGCTGATCTGCGTTACCCTGTCTCTGACGGCCATATTGATTCACCCCCCCTCGGCGGGCTGGGCCTTGATTGTCGCCGTGGCGCTTTTGGCCGAGGTCGGGACAACCTTTTACGCTGGCGCGCCATACGTGGCCAAACGCCGCGCCATCACGCGCTGGGATGGCTATTGGCTCATGTTTTTGCGACCATTTTTTAGGTTCATAAACCTGGAAGATCGCTGGCTGCGCTCCTTTTGCGCCTGGAACAATAGACGCGTGTCAAAAACTTTTAAAACAAAGAGGGTCGGCAAAGCCATAGTGCTGCTGCCCCACTGCGTCCAACTAGTCGGCTGCCAGGCGTTGGTTGTGGAAAACATTTCGTCATGTTTCGGTTGCGGCCAATGCGTTGTTGACGCCGCCGCCCAGGCAGCCATGAACTACAACTGGGACATGAGGGTTTCGCCCCGTAGCCGCACTGCCTACAGCGAAGCGCGTAAATTCCGCCCGGATATCATCATCGCCGTCGCCTGTCCCGATAGACTTGTAAAGGGTTTGCTCAAACTCCCCGAAGTGCCCTCTTACGCCATCCCCTTGGATTTACCTCATGGTATGTGCGTCAATACCGCCTTTGACTTTCAGCGTCTATCCCAGGCCATGAACGAGTTAGCGGAAACCCGCGCAGCCGCAAAAATTCAACCCCTGAAAATCAGTTGCAGGTAGCAACCACTGTTCCGCTTTTCAATTGCATTGAGCCACTTGCAAAACCCCAATCATTGACGTTTTTTGGCCATGGGGTATAACCTGTTGACAGAAAATAATTACTGCAACCCGTCAACAGCCAGGTGTTTTAATCGCGCAGGTCTGCAACGCTTCCCACAGTTTCTCCACGCGCCTCAAGTCCGTCGCCTGGGCGCCGATGGATACGCGGATGATTTTTTGGTCTTTGAGGACAGACGTCGTCAGATAGTGCTGGCCGGAGGCGTTGATTGCGTCAACGATTGCCTGGTTGTGGGCGGCCAGGGCGAATTCGTCGCCCTCTAAGTGCGGCGGAACGCTTTGCAGGCAAACGGTTTGAAGGGGGGCTGGGGCCATGCGGCGCCAGTTTGGGGCTGTGTCCGCCTGGGCCGCCAGCCAGCTTGCCATGGATATGTCTCTCCTGACTCTGGCCTGTATGCCCTCAACGCCGTATTCCTGAAGCAGAAACCAGAGTTTCAGCGAGCGGAAGCGCCTTCCGAGGGGGATACCCCAGTCCCTGAAGTTATTGACTTCGGCGTCTCTGGCCGTCCGTAGATAGCTAGGGTTAGTACCCATGACGCGGATCAGGTGCTGGGGGTCTTTTACAAAGTAGGCCGTCAAGTCAAAGCCCGCACCCATCCATTTATGAGGGTTCATTACTATGCTGTCGGCGCTTTCAACGCCCTCCCACATCCATCTGTATTCGGGACATACCATCGCCGTTCCGGCCAGCGCGGCGTCAACGTGCAGCCACATACCATACCTGGCCGCCAGCGCCGCCATCGCCTTCAGGGGGTCAAGGGCCGTCGTGGCTGTAGTGCCAATGGCGGCCACCAGGGCGCAGGGTTTTTTGCCCTCCTGAACATCAGCCGCTATCGCCGCTTCCAATATATCCATTGACAGCGCGTGTTTATTATCCGTAGGCAGCAGGCGCAGGTTTTCGCGCCCAAACCCGGCCAACAGCGCCGCCTTGGGTATGGAGCTATGGGCTTGGTCTGACGCATAGACAGTCAGGGGCGCGGCCTCAGACTGCAAGCCGCCTGTGTTTTGACTAAAATCGCTCGCGAGCTCCCGGGCGCAGAGCAGGGCGCAAAATGTAGCAGTGCTGGCCGTATCGTGTATCACGCCCGTAAAAGACGTGGAAAGACCCAGCATCTGCCGCAGCCAGTCCATCACGACTTCTTCTATCTCGGTCGTCGCCGGGCTGGTCTGCCAGCTCATGCCCTGAGCGCCCAGACCGGCGGTTAAAAGGTCGGCCAATACTGAGCTGAGGTCTGTATTAGAGGGAAAGTAAGCAAAAAAGCCGGGGTGGTTCCAGTGGGTTATGCCGGGCAATACAACGCTGTCAATGGCGCCGCAAATCCCATCCAGCCCCGCGCCGTGCTGGGGCGGCTCTTTTGGCATCAGCGCCCTTATATCTCCAGGCGCAACCTGACTCATAACCGGGAGCGTCTCTAAACGCTCCCGATAATTTGCTATCCAGTCAACCAACTCATAGCCAAGGCGGCGAAAGGTATCGGTATCCATGTTTATAAGCGCGGATAAAAATGTTAGCGGTTTGAGATAATTGCAAAACCTTCTGGAAACATCGCAAGCCAGTGCGCAATTCCTGAAAAATGCGGGTCTGGCGTCCGCGTTTCCGGCAAAGCTGGAGGTTTTGCAATTAGCTCGTTTGTTTCTGTTTTTGCCATTGCTTCATAGCTTCATCCCGCGAAAACATTCGCGCCAGTTGTTCATCGGTCGCGGGTGGAATAGATACCGCGGGAAGAGCCGCCTCCTTCTCAGTGTTCATGGCCTGCGTTGGGGTTACCCTCTATGGCGTCAAAGAAAGTCACCTTGCCGGTGCGCAAATCATATTTAGCCGGTACTACCATCGTTTTTCCATTGTCAACAAATTCGCGTATGATTTCACTTCTATCATAAACCGCCTGGGCCTGGCGTATGGCGTTTTCCTTCTCCAGACGGCCTTTGTACTCTATGTCTGTCTCGTTTGGATCCCTGACCACCGCATCCAGCAGACCGGCCATGTGTTCCTGGAAAGCGTGCATGTGGCCGTGAAGGGGCTTGCCCCTGGAGTCAGCCACTGCGCCTACAGCGCCGCATCTTGAGTGGCCCATGATGACCACTATCTTAGACCCTAAGTGTTTCACAGCGTATTCGATGCTTGCCAGGCCAATCGTGCCAGGCGTATTGCCCGCCACCCTGATTGTAAAAAGCCTGCCCAATTCCTGGTCAAAGATGAGGTTGTCCATGGCGCGGCTGTCAGAACAGGTGACGATGGCGGCAAATGGAGACTGTCCTTCCGCCAGTCTCTCGCGCAGTTCAGGGTCTTGCTGGGTTGAGAGGGTTCTTGCCCTTTTCCCCACTATTCTTTCTCTTCTTACTAATTTTTTTCCTTCTTTAACCTCTTCTGTTATTTCCCCCCCGACAAAGCGGTCGTTCCCCGCTTTCAGTTCCGCCAGGGCGGCTTCGGGAGTGGTTATATCTTCCGGCAACGATGCGGCCAGGGCAGGCGCAACAACAGGAGCCGCCGGCATCGTATCGGCGCCGGACGCGCTGCCCCCCGCCAAAACCAAACAAGCTAACGTCAAAACTGAATTCATGCTTTCTCCTTGCCAAAAGGCATGTTATGAATAATCAGTGTACAGTCAATCTCTCAAAAATGACAAAATATAGCGCTTCCCCTAAATATTAGCGTGTTACACTATTCAATTATCTCTAGTGGGAAAAAGGCAATTTCAGGCGCACTGCGCTACTTTCCGGTTCAAAACCGCGAATACGGCATCGCCAACATCCTTGGTTGCGAAACGCGGTTTTGAACCGGAAATGCTATAGTTATATTTTTCAATTGACCTGGGTCGGTGGTCATGGAAAAGGCGCGCCCTGCGACCCGCCTGATGTTTGCAGGCGTTCTTTGCGCATCATTGACAAGCGTTACAATGAAAATTGCAGTAATACATCATCCTCTTCAAAGACCTCGTCTTCTTCTTCATGCTCCCCGCCCTCGTATTCATGGGCCTCGGCGTCGTGGCGCCTGGGTTCTATCGCCTTGTAGAAAGTCACCTTACCGGTGTGCAAGTCATATATTGCCGGCAAGAGCAGAATTTTTTCGTGGTCAACGAATTCCTGGACTATTTCGCTGCTGTCATAGACGACCTGAGCCTGACGCCTGGCGTTCTCCAGCTCTAAGCGGCCTTTGTACTCTATGTCAGTCTCGTTTGGGTCTCTTACGATAGCATCCAGCAGGCCTGACATGTAATCCTGAAAAATGTACATGTTGCCGGGAAGCGGCACGCCCCTGGCGTCCGCCACGGCGCCAACGGCGCCGCATCTCGTGTGGCCCATGATGATTACAACTTTAGAGCCTAAATGCTCGACTCCGTATTCAATGCTTGCGATGCCCAGTTCGCCCAAGGTATTTCCGGCCACGCGAATTGTGAAAAGCCTGCCTAATTCCTGGTCGAATATAAGGTTATCCATAGCCCTGCTGTCAGAGCAGGTGACGATAACGGCAAAGGGGGATTGCTTTTTTGCCAAACTCTCGCGCAATTCGGCGTCTTGAGCGGACATGAGGGTTCTGACGCGACGGCAATCCACAAAGCGGTCGTTTCCAACTTCCAGTTCAGCCAGGGCGGCTTCGGGCGTGTCTATATCCTCCACAGATATTATTTGCCGACGGCGCGCCAGTTCCTGCTGGTACAGCGCATTGGCTGAGAATAGGATAGAGGCCTGTATATCAACGTCGCTGACAGCAGGCGCAGGGGCAGGCGCGGGGGGTGGCGCGGCTGGCTTGGCTGGGGCGGTTGACGTCTCGTCGGATTTGCCCCCCGGGGACGAAGCTCCGCCACCGACGCCAGACGGTATGACCCCCCCCGGACGCGCCGCGTTGTCAACGTGACCGCCGCTGCTTTTGACGGCGCTGTCTGTTTTACGGGCTGCCGAGCCAGCCGTGATTGTCTTTTCCTCCTTTGTTGACTGGGGATGCTTGAAGGCTTCAATTACGGCTTCCTTGGCCTTGCTCGGCGGCGGGTCCTTCTTTGGCGCGTCCTGAACATTGCCTGGCGGCGGGTCTTTCTTTTGCGCGTCCTGTGGCCCGGAAACCAAAAAAGGCGCCAATAGTAAAAAATATGTAAGCGCAAAACCAGAGTTCATTCGGCCTCCTTGCCAACAAGCGTTATAATTAGATAGATAAGTGTAAAAGGTTTATGTATCGCCAATCAAGTTATATTTACTTCGGCGTCGCCAGCGGGCGGGCAGTTATGCGGGTTTCGCCGGATAAAAATGTTACAGAACGGTTAAACTAGAAAAAGAGTATTGCCTCAACGCTCCTTACTTCGTAACTCATAGTCGGCAACATGCAGTCCACGCCTAAATCTCTTCGTCTCCAGATTGGCTTCTTTGGCCGTCGGAATGTAGGCAAGTCATCGCTGCTCAATGCAATAACGCGCCAAAATGTCTCAATAGTGAGCGAGCAGGCCGGCACTACGACGGATCCCATTGAAAAACCCATGGAGCTGCTTCCGCTGGGGCCGGTGTTGTTCATTGACACCGCCGGAATAGACGACGAGGGAGCCTTGGGGAAACTGCGAAAGCAGCGCAGTGAATCTATTTTGGACAGGGTTGATCTGGGCGTACTGGTGACAGAGCCTTTTTCCTGGGGTCCCTTTGAAGACGGTCTGCTGGAAGAACTTGATAAGCGCGGCGCGCCTGTTCTGGTGGTTGTAAATAAAGCCGACCTTCAACATCCATCAAATTACAACCCCGCTCGCGTTGAACACAAGGGTCATACCGCCGTCGCCTGTTCAGCCGTTACGGGGCAAGGCATAGCTGACGTCAGGGAGGCCATGCTGCGTCTGTCGCCAGCCGATCACTTTGAGAGCAGGCGATTGGTTTCAGACCTGGTTCAACCCTTTGACGTGGCCTTGCTCGTCACCCCGATAGATAAACAGGCCCCAAAGGGCAGGCTGATATTACCCCAAGTGATGACCATCCGGGACTTGCTGGAAGGGGGCGCCATACCGATGGTCTGTCAGCAGGACGGAATAGCCTCCGCCCTTAAGTCGCTCAACCACCTCCCGTCCATTGCGATAACCGACAGCCAGGTCTTCGACTTGGTAGCGCGTGAAGTGCCTGAATCAGTCCCCATGACTTCTTTTAGCATCCTGATGGCCAGATTCCAGGGCGATCTCACGGAAATGGCCAGTGGAACAGCCGTTATCTCAAAATTAAGAGAGGGCGACAGTGTCCTGATAGCCGAGACGTGCAGCCACCACCCGACAGAAGACGATATTGGCAGAGTGAAGATTCCCAACTGGCTCAACAAGTTTGTTGGCGCGACATTGAATTTTTCCCATACCCGCGGAAGGGATTTTCCAGACGACCTCTCGCCCTTCAAACTGGTTGTCCATTGCGGAAACTGCACGGGCAACCGGCGCGAAATGCTTAGCCGGATACACAGATGCCGTGAAGCCGGAGTGCCCATAACCAACTACGGCCTGACCATAGCTTATTCCCTCGGCATACTTGAGCGGGC
>JAISSN010000121.1 GCA_031273105.1 Holophagales bacterium
GAAGGATAAAGGCAAAGACGTATGATGAACTGGTAGCTGGTATGAAGACAGCCCTGGACAAAATTTCAGTATCGGATGTATCAGGCTGGGTTAAACACTGTGGATATATTGCTAATGAATAAGGGAATTGCTATATTTGGTCCACCTACAGGGGGAGTCACTGAACCCGAAAACTATCCGGGATCGGATAGCTGGGGGCATATTTGGGAGTATGTCAATTTTTACCTGTGTCTAAGGTATTGAAATTACGTAAGTTACTTGTTTGGTTAGATTGACACCACAAATATAATTTTTTAATCTCCTCTTCCACTGATCTTGTTCAGGAACCCGAACAATACTCAAACCGGTCAATTACAATCAAGTACCATTTACCTTCTATAAAAGTTACATAGAAATTAAAAACGCCTTCGCCCATCACAATTACTTGATGACTTTTGTTTTCAATCTCTTCAAATCTTTTAATCTCCTCTTCCGTCCAGGTCATGTTATCTATTTCAAGTTCGTTCAGCCTTTTTGCTCTGGATGAAAGTATTTTGGTTGTGTTTGCCGCATCGCAATAAATGCCGTTGGGTTTATTCCAGGTAATCTCTCCTTCGTCGCCGCAGTCAAAATCGGGCAGTTTCTCAAACTTGACCTTGTAGTCATAGTCAGCTTCAAGGCCAATACCATAGGACAGATATTCTGGTACGGGCTTGTCAAAGGATATTCTGTCAGAAACAGACATAAGATCAAATACTCCCGGCCTATACAAAAACGCGATTCCAAAATCTTTCAGCAAGAGGTCGTTTAATGTTTCTTCGTCCTGGTTTTGGTAGGCTTTTATCGTTTTTATAATCATATCTTCCAGCGTTCCCGCGTATCCACTCGGGCCGCCATATACATTCCAGCCCTTCTTTCGGGCAATGCCGAGATCGCAGTCGTCCGCTCCCGGGTTACCCTCAATGTATATAACCTTTTCAGACTCCCCCCTTTCGCCTTCATATTCATAGTAAACGACTTCACTGTGCAGCGATTCAAAAATTGTGTTTAATACGGGCGCCGACAGGCGGTTATTTATCAACGACACATAGCGAAGGCTTTCAAGATTTTTGTTGATAGTTAAACCCGTTAGTTGATTATCTTTACAAGCTAAAACCTCGAGTTTTGTGTTTTTACTTACGTCCAGGCTGGTTAATTGATTATTGCCGCAAGTCAAACCTGCAAGGTCTGTATTTTTACTTACGTCTAAAATTTTTAGTTGGTTATTGTCGCACCACAGGTTTTCAAGAAATAAGTTTTTGCTGACGTCTAAAGCCGTTAATCCCCTGTTGCTCAAGACCATAAAGGTGACCACCCCTGTTATGGAGATGGTGCGGGGGGATAGGCCGGAATATACATGCCTGTAAAAGTGCCCTTCGCTCCAGCCATCGTACAGGGGGTTGGTTTCCGAAAGATCACGCGTTTCGGGAGGCGCGCCGTCGCCCCAGTCTATGCTCACCTTCCCAGAGCCTACAAGGTCAATCCGCAACCCCTCCTCACTCGCCTCCGGTACCAGCGTCAGGGTCATTATGGGCGGCGCTGTCAATGTCCCGTTGTCAGGGACGATATTGCCGCCAAAATCTATCACTTTCCATCCTTTGCCCTGGGCAATGCTTATACGGCAATCGTAGGTTCCGGGATTACCGGTTATCCTTATGTATTTATCGGTTCCAGCGATGGATTTGGCTTTCATCTCCCCAAAAAGCGCATTCAGCGCGGAAGCCGGCAGAAGGTTGTTTTGAAGGTATAACGCTCTGATCTCTCCAATTTTGTTTACATTCAGTTTGGCCAATTGATTATTCGCGACGGATAACTCTTCAAGGTATTCGTTTCTGCTTACGTCCAAACTTTTTAATTGATTATTGCTGGCCTCCAGATCACGAAGAAATCGGCTTCTGCTTACGTCCAAACTTTTTAGCTGATTAAAGTCGCACCGCAGCGTAGTAAGTGATGAGTTCTTGCTTAAGTCCAAAGCTGTTAATTGATTACTGCTGACATTCAATCTGGCAAGGTTTGGGTTTTTACTCAGGTTCAGGCTGGTTAATTGATTATTGCTGCAATGCAGCTCAATAAGCCTTGGGTTTTTACTTACGTCCAGGCTGGTTAAATCAGAATGGTAGCAAAGCAGCGTATCAAGCTCCGGATTTTTGCTTACGTCGAGGCTTTTTAATGGTTTCTGTGATAAGCCGCAATCTAGATACGAGATCTTCACGCCTGTTATGGTGATGGTGCGGGAGGACGCATCGGAATATACATGCCTGTAGTATTGATTATCGTTGAAATCGCCGCTGCCGGCGCCTTCAAGCTCACGCGTTTCGACAGGCGAGCCGTCCCCCCAGTCTATGGTTACATCCAGCTGACCCGCGATATGGAAACCGATTTCGCCTTCGATATCAAGCGTTATGGTCATGGTTGGGTTTGCCTGCTCTCTTGTCCTGCTTTGAGCCGTTTCAGCATTTTTGGAGGGCATAACCGTTTCAGTAACGCCGGTTTGCGCTGCGGCGGTTTCAACCGTACGAACCATAACCGGTGAAGCGCCCGCCGATGAAGACGAACCGCCGCCGCTACCGCTGAATCCGCACACGGCGGCAGACAGCAATGAGATCAGACATGACTTAGGAATATTCATGAAGAGCCTCTTATAGAGAGTATAGCGATGCGACATATGCGTCGCATCCACAAGGCGGGGAGCAAAACGGGAAGTTGCGGATATGGCGCCGCAAACGTTCCAAGCTGGACTGCATGTTTGTAATGTTTGTCTTTGTTGGACTTATTCATTCTAGACAATAAGTCTAGTGTCTAAATATCTTGTTCGCACATACCTTTCCTTAGCAAGCGCAACATATTTAGGTTCTATGTCAATTCCAATAAAATCACGATTGAGTTCCGCACAGGCAACTCCAGTAGTGCCACTGCCAACGAACGGATCCATTACTAAATCACCTTCATTTGTCCAGGACATCATATGATCTCTAGCCAGCCACAGCGGAAAAGTTGCCGGATGGTCAATATGCTTGCACATATTTTCTTGTCCACTCGTATTACCTTTCCAAATATTGTAGCGCATACCATATTCTTCAATAGTGCGTTGTCTCTGTTTTGTAAAAGAGCCATCCTGTTTTCTTGTTGTATTCACACCCAAGGTTGAAAAGCCAACATAAACATTTTTTCGATCTTTTAAAGGATTAAAGGTTTTTGGTTTACCTTTTGATAACACAAACATATATTCAAAAATTTGATGATAGCGGTTTCGGCTTGGATTGCTAAAATTATTTTTTTGATAGATCATAGTATCATGGACATTGAATCCAATTTCTTGAAAGTAGAGCGCTTGCTTAAAGCTGGTCAGAGTTTCGCTGCCATTGACCACAGCATCCCCGACAACCCAAACAATAGTAGCACCTAACTTCAAAACCCTATGAAGTTGCCAAGCTATTTCTTGGAAATCAAAATTAAACCCTTCATAGTTGCGTAAATCGTCATAAGGCGGAGATGTTAAAACGAAGTCAATTGAGCCATCAGCGATAGTTCTTAAACAATCCTTCGCATCGCCAATCAAAAATTCAGCCATAAAAACTCCTGTCTGCGGAATTTAGGAAATTGTCTGCCCTTTTTCGCTAAGCAGCCTCACACCCAGTATTCTTGCCAAGCGGAAGCTCATTTCTTCCTGGTGAAGGTGGCAGTAGGCGTTAAGGTGCTCGCCCTCTATTGACCTGGGCGTTACCCTGCGGGGCTGGGCGCGGTGGGCCGCTAATGGCATGTAGATTATTTCGGCCGTGAGGTTTTGCTCACTGGCGTATTCCAATATGCGCTGGGTTTCTTCAAGGGCCTGTTTGGGGTCGCCTTCGGGGTGCAGCATCGGCACGCGGCGCTTGATTTCGTGAAAGAGCGCGGGGTCGTCGGCTTGGATACGCTGCAGGGCGTTGTGTATCATCTGGCGAACCGGTTCCAGATAACTGTTCATGCCCTTTTCGTCAACCAGCGCCAGGCAGGCCATCGCCCAAAGGTAAAGGTTTTCATTATTATCAATACTCACAGGCAAAAAACTGACGGGCTTCGGAATAAACCCTGCCTGTTTTAACAGGACATAGGCGTTGGCGTCCCCTTTAACCTGCATTACGGTGTCGCTGATAGGCTCAAGGGCCAGGGAAGCCAATTCCGGACGCACGCGGAGTTCGTTTGCCAGGCTGGCCGCGCGGGTGCGCACCAGACGGACGCCCCTTTCGACCTCGACCTCGCCCATGCGCTCCCCGATATCCTGCAAAAGGCTGTAAAGGGGCTGGGGAAGCTCGGTTTCTTCCGACCCTTTGAGATAGGCGCGGGCTTCTTCCAGGGATACCCCTGAGTCTAAGGCCTTCACCAGTGTGTTTGCGGCAAAGCGAAAGCTGACCATGGCGTCAATGGTTTCAACGTCGGCCAGTTGGGCAAGCCTCAATAGACGATGCGGGTTTTGCAACGCGCACGTTAGCAGTTCCAGGGTTGGCTGGGTTATTAAGGGGGCGATGTGATCCATCGGCGCCCAATGGCCCGTCGTCCCAAGCGGGTCTCTTGCCAGATATTCCTGCGCTAAGGCAAGCCCATGGTCTGTGAGTGTAAAATGTTCAGCCCCGGCGTCCGTCGCAACCAGGCCCATCCGAATGAGAAAGGGCAAAAAGGAGGCCTTAATCCGCTGTTCATCCAGCGGCTGTAGTGTCTGTAAAAAATCAAGGAATGGCTTGATTTCCAGTATTTGACTCCTGCGCTCCAGCAGATGCAGCAGCAGAAAGCGCCTGTCTTCCGCAGGGGGCATCTTCCACTGTCTGAGATCGTCTTCCAGGAGTTTGGCAAAGGCCCTCTCCGCTACCCATCGCGGAGGATGGGCTATGACAGCCGGAATCAAGCTGTCAACGTATCCCTCGCGGCTCCAGAGCAATCCCATCCTGTGCAGGAGGGCAAAGATAAGCGTGGCGTCCTTTTCATTTGTCAAAAAGGCGTTTTGGTTCAAAAGTTGAGCCAGCTCTTTTTTGGCCGGAAGGCCGCCCTTTAATACCCTTATCCCATTTACGCAGCGCAACAGGACAGAGGTCAGCGCCAGTGAAAAGCCAAATTGCGCTACGGGCCGCAAGGCCACCTCGTCTTCGGCCTGAAAACAGAGCGCCCCGTCATCGAAGTCTTCCAGGGCGTCGCCCACGCGCTCAGGCACAACCCAATTATTAGAGCCGTTGGCGCCTGGCAGCGCGAGGCCGAGGTCAAAGAGCTCCTGAATCAAACCTTCATCCGGCGACAGGTTTTTTTCAGTTTTTTCACTCAGGGCCTTTAGGGCGCGCAGCGCGTTAGAAGGCAAATTGGCTATGGCGTTGATAAGCTGTTTGTTTGATTCCAGGTGAAAGACCATGGTTTTTAGCAGACGATGCCTGCCATTGTCCGAATCATCGCAGCCATTGGGCAAAGGCAGCCTGCGCAGCTCGCAAATGCGCTTTAGCTGGTCGTCTGAACACCGGGAGAGAAGCTGAAAATAGGAATCTGCCATAAAGTGAAATCTTGTTGTTTCATCTCTGCGCCAAAATTGCGTTCCGCAATCCTTACGCAGACAGTTGTTCCGGGGGCGGCCTCATTTTATCTCTTGAAAATCATGCCGACAAACCCAGGCGCGCGGCCGGGATTCGCAAGCAAATCCAGGCGCAGAACGGCTCAAATTCTCAAAGCTGAACCACTCTATGACCTTCCAAGTTATCATAAAAGCCACATCATTGCACGTTGTTTTTTTAGGGAGCAGTCATGGTTCAACTTCCTTGAGGTTGAATTACACTACATAGCCGCGCCATAATTATTGCCCCCGCCGCCGCAACATTGAGGCTGTCTATCTGTCTGGCCAGGGGGATGCGTATGTGCCTTGCGCACCTGGCCTGCCATGATTCACCCAGGCCGCTGGACTCCTGTCCTAAAACCAGGGCCGTTCCTGGAGCGGGCGTCCAATCCCAGGCGGATTCCGCGTTTAGCCCGCTTGCCGTACCGACTATTTCGGATTTTATATTTGGAGTGCGCTGAAGCCACATATCTAATAAGTATTCGGGATTATCGCGTTTGAATATGGGTATCTTCCAAACAGCGCCCATGGAAACCCGTACACAGCGCCTGGCGAATGGGTTTGGGGCCTGCCCTGTCACTATCGCGTCCATTCCCAATGCCGCCGCCGTACGAATGAGCTGGCCCAGGTTGTCAACATTGTCTATGCGGGGCAGTATCAAAAGGCGTGAGGCTTGCTGCAACAGCGCCTCAGGCGGCGCTTCCGGCGCGGCGCAGCAGCAGAGGACTCCCCGATGAAAGTCAAAGCCCAGCAACGAGTTTAATTCGTCGGCGACAAGTGTAAACAGCCTGGCCTGATGCGGTATTTTGGACTTCCATTCTTCAGATTGCCTGGAATTGCACAGGAGAGAGATTAATCGCAGTTGCCCCATCAAGGCCGCCCGGATGGCTTCCTCAACAAGTAACCTGCCCTCGCAAATAAAATAAGGTGCGGCGTCTGATTGCCGAGCAGACTTTTCTTTAAGGTTCCTATAGGGAGACAGGTCTGTGAAATCCAGATCAAAACACACAGAGCAGTTTATACCAAGTCGTTTTCATTTTATTGGATGCCGGCTATCGGACAGTTGCGTCACTGGTGTTTTTATTTTTCTTAAATCTGAGTTTTGTGTAGCTGGCTCTTGAAGCAAAATATATGTGGAGCGTACCCATGACACACCCCCGCCGTTTTGAAAGCATCCTCGACGCCATCGGCCACACTCCGATGGTAAGGCTCAATAGGATAACCAGTGAAATAAAGGCCAAAATTTATGCTAAGCTGGATTTCCTCAACCCGATGGGGAGCAGCAAGGATCGCATCGCAAGGTATTTGGTAGAGCAGGCTGAACTGGACGGGCGCCTGAAGCCCGGGGGCCTGATAATAGAAAACTCAAGCGGCAATACGGCCATGGGCTTGGCTCTTGCGGCAATCCAAAAGGGGTACCGCCTCAAGGCAGTCGTCAGAGACCGCACCAGCAAAGAAAAGTTAGACCAATTAGAGGCGCTCGGCGTTGACGTACACAGGGTTGACGCCAGCCTTCCGCCGGAACATCCTGACAGCTACAACAACATAACGCCGCGTCTGGCTGGTGAATTGCCCGATTGCTATTTTCCCGATCAGCACAACAACCGCGAAAACAATGAAGCCCACTATCGCTTTACCGGCCCCGAGATATGGGAACAGATGGAGGGCAAGGTTGACGTCTTTGTCGCCGGAATGGGCACCGGCGGAACTATAGCCGGAGTAGGGCGCTACCTGAAGGAACAAAACCCTGCAATTCGCGTAATAGCCGTTGATGTTGAAGGGTCAATTTTTACCGAGTATTTCAGGACAGGCAAAATAGGCAGGTCCGGCCCTTACCTGCTGGAGGGTCTCGGAGATGAGTTTTTAATAGGAACCGCTGATTTTTCTATAATAGACGACATGATACAGGTCTCTGACCGCACGGCTTTTCTGACCGCGAGGGAACTGGCCCGACGCGAGGGTCTTTTGGCAGGCGGCTCAAGCGGGGCGGCGATGTACGCGGCGCTGCAAGTTGCCGGTAAAATGCCGCCCCGATCGCACCTGGTGACGCTCTTTCCCGACAGCGCAAGCAGATACCTGAGCACCATTTACAACGACGACTGGATGAGAGAAAAGGGATTTTGCTGAAATACAGCGTTTCCGGTTCAAAACCGCAAAAAGCGGTTTTGAACCGGAATTATTCGGCGATCACGCGCCTCTCTCCATCCCTCCACCGCAAGCTCAATTTGGCGTTGGTTTTTATTTCAAGGGATGATTTAATTTGGCGGTTTTCCTGGTCGAGCGCCAGCACGAACCCCCTTTCCAGCGGGGTTTCAGGGTTCAGTCCCCTGATGCGCGCCGCGGCGACGCCCAGGCGGCGGGCGCGATGTTCCAACACGCGCTCTGCGGCTGAGTGCAACCGCCCGATGTACCCATTGATCCTGGTTGCGTCTCCTGACCTGGCCGCTCTGATTCCGGCGAACTCCAATCGTTGACGGAGCAAATCCAGCCGCGCGTTTGCGCTGTCCAACCGCCTGGATGGCGCGGCGCGCTCAAGGCGCAACGCCAGACGGCCCAGGTTTTTAATTTGACGCTCAAGGGGGTTGACGCGCGCCAGGCCCTGGTCAGTCAAAAGGTTCAGCGTTGTTTCAATGCCGTGTAACCGCCAGTCAATGTGCCTGTTTAGAAGTTCAGCTTTGCGGGCGATTTCCGAACGCAGTAAGCCGAGGTCGGGCGTGGCCAGCTCCGCAGCCTGGCTTGGCGTGGCGGCGCGTCTGTCCGAAGCCAGGTCAACCAGCGTCACGTCTGTTTCGTGTCCCACGCCTGTAATTATTGGCAGGCGACACGCCGATACGGCGCGTACCAAACCCGAATTGTTGTAACCCCACAGGTCTTCCAGGCTTCCGCCGCCCCGTACCATTAAAACCAGATCGCATCCCCAGTACTCATCCTGGGCCTCCTGTAGCGCCATCAGGTTTTCCATGACGCAGGAGTCGCCCTGGGCCGCCGCCGGAAAAACCATTATGTCAACGCCTGGGGCGCGTTTGCGCGTTACTTCGAGAATATCCTGCAGCGCAGCGCCGCCCAGCGCGGCTATCACCGCTATTTTTTTGGGCGTGCGGGGGAGCGATTGCTTTGGTCTGTCAAATACTCCCTCGGCCCTGAGTGCGGCCTCAAGCTCGCGCAGCCTTTGCCGCAAGTCGCCTTGCCCGGCCAATTCGCATTGTGTGACGGCCAGCGTAAGACTCCCGCCGGAGACATATAAATTCAGACTCCCTGTGACGACAACCCGATCGCCGTCCTCTGGCGCGTGGGCCAACTGCTTCTGGCGGCTCATCCAAACCGCGCAGGCAAGGGCCGCTCCTTCTTCTTTCAGTGTGAAGTACCAATGCCGCCCCGACGACCTGGCGTTAGATACCTCTCCCAATAGACACACACTGGCAAAGCGCGGCTCCACATGAACCTTGATTTGCTCAAGAAAGCGTTTGACTGAGATTGGCGCGTCCATGACTTAAACTTTATTAAATTGAGCCGCCTGCAATACCTCTGAAAGAGGGTGTTATTCCAATTCTAAATAGAAATCACTTTAATTTCAATTTAGAATTGGAATGCGCGACACGGATGTCACGCCGAAATGCGCAGCATTACGAGATGCATGGAACGCTTACGGTGCCGCGTATCCGCAACAGGGCGAGACCGCGCTCTCGCCGCAGCCGACCACTTCAAAATTGCTGTAGCGCAATTTTGAAGTAGAAATGGAATGAGAGGCTTTGAGGAACAAAGTATAGGCTGATCGCTGTTTTTATGGCTGAACCTTGCTATGCTTGAGCGGAAACCATGAATACCTTAAAAGCCCCTATGCACACGCGATGGCAGATGGAATTGCCTCTGGATCAGGAGGAAGCGGTTTCGGACTGGCTACTTGAGCATGGCGCGTCCGCAGTGTATCGGGACGCCGACCCGCCGCGGCGGTTTTACGCCTACTTTCCGCCGAATACCGCGCCCCCTGGCCCGGCGGGCCTTGCGGGTTTTGAAGGCGTTTCGGTGATAAACGCTGAACGCTTTGCCGATGAAGACTGGCTGACAAAGAGCCGGATGGGCTTCGGCTCATTCGAGGTTGGCCATAGCCTATATGTTCGGCCAGTGTGGGATGAGACCCCGGTCCCGGCAGGCCGTATTCCACTGGTTGTAAACCCCGGCCTGGCTTTTGGCACGGGAGGCCACGAAACCACGCGCCTCTGCATGGGGCTGTTGGAATATCTGGCCCAGGAAAAAACTGTGAAAGACCCCGTTTTGGACATAGGCGCGGGCACGGGAATTTTGGCCTTCACGGCCCACTTGCTGGGCGCGAAGGACGTAACGGCTCTTGACGTTGATCCCGACTGCGGCCCTGCCATGGAGGAGTTCATGCAGTTGAACTCAGCCACGGCAAAGCAACCTGTCCCGTTTACGCCCCTCATTGGAACATTGAAAGATAGTCATTTGAACAGAAAATATAACCTGCTGCTGGCAAACATTCTGCTGGAGACAATACAGGAACTTCTGCCCCTGATGCTTCAAAGGCTTGCGCCGGGCGGCTGTCTGATAGCCAGCGGCATTTTGACTGAAAGGCAGGACGAGGCCCTGTTGAGCCTGACTCTTAGCGACCTAAAGCCAATAAAATTGATCTCTGAAGGCGAGTGGATTGCCGTGTTGGCGCAAGGCCCATTAAATTCGTAATATAAATTCGCGCCGCACGGAAGCCTGCTTTCTATTTAAAGATTGCGGAACGCGATTTTGAAGCGGAAATGGTTTTTTCCGCTCTGGTTGCGAGCAAATGTCCGATTGCGACGGCGGCTGCGTCCGCCGCGTCTGTAGGCAACGGCTCTTTCAGGCTCAGCAGGGTCATTACCATCTTGCCCACTTGTTCTTTTACCGCCCAGCCATAGCCGCTAACGGCTTTTTTTACTTGCATTGGGTTGTAATCGCCCACGGGCAGGCCGTGCAAGGCTGCCGTGAGCAGTATTCCCCCTCGAATCTGACCCAGCTTCAGGGCGGTGGCGGCGTTTTTTTCAAAAAAGGGACTTTCTACAGCAACGAACTGGGGTCGGTGTCTGGTTATGGCTTCTCCCAAACGCTGGTGTATCAACAATACTCTTTGATAGAACTCCTGGCCCTTTGGATTGCGTATGACTCCCGCCTCCAGCAATTCCAACCTGGAACCAAGGCGCGACACAACAGCCCACCCGCAAGCCAAGGAGCCAGGGTCAACGCCAAGGCAAATCATGGGGGAAAGAGGCATAGTTATTCCGAACGGTAGAAATATCATTTGCGCCGCCTCGAATCATTTTGCTGTTATTCAGGGCGGCTCATCGAACACGGCATAACTCGCGTTCGTTTATCGCTTTTTTTTTGTCGCTGGGGGCCGGGGCGACTGAGGCGCTTTAATGCCCAGCACTGAATTTAAAAAGCCCTGGCAATCCCCATTTGTTGGATCCAGCCTTAATAAGCGCCTGGCATAAGCAATGCGCTCAAAGCGGGGTCGGTTGGCGTCGCCTTTGACCTGGGCAAGTTTTTCAGTCACGTATCTTTTCTGTGAGCCAAGACCCTGAATATCCAAGCGCTCTTTGCTTAAAAAACCGTTCCACTCGGTCAGCGACCTGGCGCAGGTTTCTTCTTCGAGCCTTAAAAGCGACAGAATGCCATCTATGTCTTTGATCGCCTGCTCGCTATTTGCAATGGCGTTGTTGTGCTCCGCCAGAAAAGTCTCAATTTCTCCATACTGCTTGATCTGATCACTGCGAAGCCCGTCCAGGCTCTTGAGCCACCGAAGCTGTTCGTCCTGTGGTTTGATTGACTCCTTCCACTCGCTTATCTTTGCTTCATGCTGAGCGCGCAGGCTCCCCAGCGTTTCGCTTGTGTAGGCATGGTTTTGCTGGGCAGTTGTAGATGCCTGAAGCAGCAACGACACAGCGCCGGGCCAATCCCCGTCCAGGACGGCGCCCCTCGCGGCAATACCCAGAATCGCTACTTTTGCGTGCAACTCATTGTAATTTGACGAGCTGATTTGCTGGTCATACCTTTTTAGTATGTCTTCCGCCTCTTGCCTCACCTTTTTACCATCGCCGGCCTCAAGACTCGTTTCCCAGGACGCGCTGAGGTTTCTCCATTGGGTTGACATAGAACCCTGGGCGGTTAAGGGATTATTGGGCAACAATGCCATAGCCGCTGTGGCTATAGCGATTAACAAACCACGCATTTTGGGCTACTCGGCCTTTAGGGCTGTATCAAGTTGTTTTTGAACGCCTGAATTATTAGGAGCAAGGAACAAAAGGCGATTTAAAATCCTGACAACATCCTTTTGCGCTCTGTTGGCGAAGTTGTCTTTGGTGTTTAATACCGCGTCAACATATTTGGCTTTATCATTACCAAGTTTTTCTATCTCCGCTCTCTCCAGATCAAGGTCTGTTTCCATGTCCTTAATATCCTGAGCAAATTTTCCGGCGTCTCTTTTTGAGCCATCAATGTATCTGTTTAAGTGGGAAATAACGTCCGGGGCCATTTTTAGATTGTTTTCCCAAACCGCAATACTATTTTGGAGCCCTGCCATATCTTCCTGGATTTCCTCCAGTTCTGTCCTGTCCTTCTTGTTCTTGGATTTCTTTGCTTCAAGCTTGTTTTTTCTTGCCTCAAGCTGTTCTCTGACGGGAGCGGCCTCCTCTAAGTTCTTGATACTTTCCTGAATGGCGTTAGACCAGGTTTCTATCACCGGAGACAGAGCTGCTTCAGTGTCAACTGCGTTTTGTTTAGCAATTTCTTCGGCCTTCTTAATAGTGGCAATAGCGCCCTCCGTATCGCCGGACATAAGACGGGCGCGATACAGAATGTCGTAGAAGTCCTGTATGGTAGCCGTCTCAGTGTAGCTGTTCAACGCAACCTGAGGATTGGCGGGGTCGCTTGCAAAAGCGGGAATCTCGGCGGGTATGAGGGCCTGTATCTTTTTAATGACTTCCTCGTACTGCATGGAAGCCATCAGCTTATCAAGCTCAGGCTTGACTGCCTGAAACTGCTGGGCGTAGGTCTGCGCCTGGGCCGTGCAGCCCGCTCCGGCTAAGATGATAACGGCGGCGGTATTGAGTGTTTTCATGTCAACTCCCTGTTGGAAACATTAGAATAACCTGAAAAAGCTCCCCGATGAATATGTGAAATTACTAAGAATTTAGTTTCAGGTTTGGGCTGCGCTCTATGATGAGAAATATAAGGCGATCCAGCTCATCCACCAACAAAAACCTAACCGTTTCTTTGCTTTTTGGCTTGTCTGGCGCTACATTCCCCTGTACCACAAAACACATCTTGCGCCGCTCAATCACGGCGACATTCTTCCAGGGGATGTAGCCCGCCCCAAGCCGCCTTCCCATCGGTCCCGGCAACAGGGTACACAAAACCGTTATGCCAATCTCGTCAACCAGGACTTGTGTGCCTTCGATGATCACCAGCGTGAGAATAGCCAGTAGCAGCGCGGCCCCGGCTATGAGCAGAGCCGCGCAGGCTAAAGCCAGGCTCAACCAGATGAGCGCGGTCGGCTCATCGCCCTGGCTTTGAGCCAGTTTCAACTGATACCAAATTTTTGGCAAGCTTTGAATAGCCAGCGACGCGCCCCGCCCTGCCGCCAACATGCAGCCAAGCGACAAGGTAGCGGCGACGGCCCTTTGAGCCGTGCTTGCCCGAAATATCAACGGCGAGGTGGAGTTCACACAGAGCAGTATATAATCAAAATAGAGACGGCTGAAATCCGACAGCCCCCGGACGCAATTTCTCCTGAATTTTCCTGGTTTTTACCACGGGAGTTTTACAGATGCGCTCTGGAAAAGCACGGTTTAATCCTGCCAGTAGATCGGCGCCAAAGTCGTCTCTCAGGATGTGCGTCCAGCCGTGTTTTATCAGTATAGAGCGAAACGGGTCGTCTTTGATTAGCCTGAGATGCCCCGCCCAGGCGCTCCTGGCGCCGCAATCCACGCATCTGCGTACGTACGCGGCTGGATTTTGCATTGGAAACATGGGCGTAGCGGAAACACACACGTGTATTCCTGCTCCGGCAAGGCGCTCCGCAGTCGTCCACCTGACGGGAATAGCGCAGGCTCGCGGCTCTATCGCCTGGCGGATAGTGTCGTCATCCGTTGGTATGGAAATTCCAACCCGGAGGCGCGGCCCAAATTCTTTCAAAATGTCAATGTCCTGCAACACCAGCGGGCTGCGGGTATGAACGATTATCATGCGGGCGGAACACTCCAGTAATATCCTCAAACAGCGCCTGGTCAAACGATATTCGCTCTCCAGCGGTTGGTAGGGGTCTGTGGCAGAGGCCATAAAGACAGACTGTTCGTAAAGGCGGCGCCTCTGCGCCCAAAGCAGATCCGGCGCATTCAGCTTAGGCGTACACCAACTGCCCCATTCGTCAAGGCTGTGCGTCAGATTTGGATATTCTCGGACAAAGCAGTACTTGCACGAATGGGTACAGCCTCTGTATGGGTTTAGCGAAAAGCCAAAGCCGTACCGCTCGTCTTTCTGAGGGCGAAGTATGCTTCTTGCCTCTTCGGGCAATACGTCAAAGCCGTGGAAACGCCTGGGCGCCTGGTCTGTTGGGAATAGAGAAGTAGTCATACTTCTATTATTCGTTTTATTTTCGCTTTTGCAAGAAAAAATCAGTCGCTGAATGTGTATCTGTGTGAGGCGACTAAGCCAACTATCTGGCCCGGCCGCGCCCTGCCGGACAACAGCAGTTGCTGAGTACCCTTATCGTGTTCCGCAATAGCAAAAATGAAGTCAGGTACGTCGTCGCCGTCTAAGTCTCCGGCCCACAGAATGTCCCAGGAGGAATCTTCGTCGTCTGAAAGTGTGCATAAAGCCTGGGCGCGGTTTTCCCATGAAAAAAGGACCGTTACCTTATCAGAGCCTGGCGTCGCCTCTCCCTGGACTTTAAATGCTCCTTTACCCAAAGTTCCGGTAATCACTTGCTCTCCAGGAGTCTTTGCGGGCTGATACCAGGCTTTGGCAACCTGAGTGTTGGAGGCTGGCAGTGACAGTCCTCTCATAAATAGCATCGCCCGCTTGTTTTCAGAAGCGAATACCCTGACGCCCCCAGGCGCGTCTGGTTTGTCGCCTTCCAGAAACACGGGGCGGGTTTCCACGGAAACCTGCTCCAGCTTCCAAACGTCCTCCTGTTCTTGAATCAGGCCAAGCCAAACGCCCCTGGCGTTTTCGGGCAGTTCGTCCTTTAAATAAACCCCAGGTCCAAGGATCATCGGGGTCTCAGTCTGCTGGGACATTGCGGCAGGGGCGGCGAGGGAAGCAAGGAGGGAAAGTATGAGCAGCATGGGAATCTTCATCATCCAAAAGAGGGTTAGGCGCTGCGGGAAAGCCGGAGGGAAAGCCGGGTGAGCTTTGCGCCGCGTGTTTATTGTAGCCTGTTTTCAGACGCAATTCTATCCATTAAATCCCAGTCATAGCCCTCAATATCGGAAACCGTATCCGGCGCGAGTTCCTTTTGCGCAAGCCAGGCGTCGTATATGGCAAGGGCGCACATAGCTTCGGCTACGGGCAGGAGCCG